>NZ_DASWTO010000001.1:0-16320 GCF_036402095.1 Brevundimonas sp.
GAGGACCAGCCGTCGAAGGCGTTCTGGGCCGCCTGCACCGCCCGGTCCATCTCGGCCGCCGTAGCCAGCTGCACCCGCGCCTGCACCTCGCCGGTGTTCGGGTTGAACACGTCCGAGAAGCGGCCCGAGGCGCCCCTGAAGGCGGCGCCGTCGATGAAATGGTTGATGTCGCGCATGGGTGGGCGTTTCCCTGAAGTGTCGGCTTGTTCTGGTTGGCGGCGGTTTAGCCCGCCCGACCCGCCCGCGCCAGTGCCCTGATCGGCGTCAGACCGCCGCGTCGAACAGGGCGTCACGGGCCACATCGGCCTTGAGCATCGGGAAGAAATGGGTGCCGCCCTCGACCGTCTCGACCGTGACGTGCGGCAGGCGGCGCGGGCGTTCCGGCACGTGACAGGTCGAGCCGGCCTCGCCCTTGAGAATGCGCACCGGTCGGTCCAGCCGCTTCAGCGCCCGCCATGGATCATGGCTCTGGGCGGCGTAGTTCGAGGCCTCCCAGTCGGGCGGACAGGCGAGAGTCAGACCCTCGTCCGTCTCGATCAGGCCGTCGGCCAGATAGTCTGCCAGCACGATCTCGGGCCAGCCGCGAAACGCGCCCCGCCCCGTATAGGCGGCCAGAGCCTGCTCGCGGCTGTCGAACACGGCGCGGCGGCGGCGGGCGTTCTTCACCAGCGGAATGCGCGAGGCCAGCCGGTCCAGCAGCGGCAGCTGGAAGGCCAGCACGGTCCAGCGGCGCCAGATCACCGGATCCAGCAGCACCAGCTTTGACACTCGCCCCGGCCGTTCGGCCGCCGCCAGCAGCGCCGCGGTGCCGCCCATGGAATGTCCGGCCAGCACCACCGGCGGGCCGTCCAGCGCATCGAGCAGGGCGATCAGGTCGTCACGGTGATCGTGCCAGTCGCGCCGCCCCCTCGGCTCGGAAGGCAGGGCCGTCAGGCCGTGGCCGCGCAGGTCGGGGGCCCAGATCCGCAGCGATCCCGACAGCGGGGCCAGCAGCGTGCGGTAGGTCATGGCGTTGAAGCCGTTGGCGTGGACGAAGACCAGGTCGACCGGCCGCTTGGGGTCGCCGAAATCCAGCACGTTCATCTCGCCGGCGCCCCACCGGTTGCTGACCGGCAGGCTCAGGCGACGGGGCGGGGAGAGCCGGATCGCGTCCATGGCGTTCAGATAGGCCCTGGCGGAGGCGCGCGCCAGCCGCTCCTCCGCCTACTGGCAGGCCGGGCAGCGGCCGTGGGCCTCGATGGTGGTCCGCTCGATGGCGTAGCCGGCGGCGTCGGCGGCGCGGCCCAGGTCCCCGGCCACGGGCGAGGACACCTCCCGCGTGGCGCCGCAGCAATCGCAGATCAGGAAGGCCGCGGCATGGTCGCGTCCGCCCGAGGTGCAGGCGACGTAGGCGCTGATCGAGGCGATGCGGTGGGCCAGGCCCTTGCGTTCGAGGAACTCGAGGGCGCGGTAGACCGTTGGCGGCTTCGCGGGCTGACCGTCCTCGCCGAAGCGGGCGATCAGGTCGTAGGCCTTGACCGGCTCGCCGGCCTCCAGCAGCAGCGCCAGCACCCGCAGCCGGGCGGCGGTCATCCGCTCGCCCTCGGCGGTCAGGCGATCGTCGGCGGCGGCGAGGGCGCGTTCGACCTCGGCCTCCCCGGGCGGGCCGTCGGCGTGGTGATGGTGGCAGGCGTCGCCCATGGGCCACTGCTAGTCGCTCGGCCGACCGGTCGCAACCGCGCGGGCTTGACCGACTGTGATGTTATCTCATAACACTACCGCCCCGAACGAGGCCTGCCGCATGATCTCCTATCGCTCCCTGCTCCTCGCTGCCGCGGCCTCGACCGCGTTCGGCGGCGGCGCCGCCGCCCAGACGGGCGGCCAGACCGGCGGCCAGGCCGCGCCCGGGCAGCAGGACGTGAGGGTCGAGGACGTCATCGTCACCGGCACGCCCTTCGGCGTCACCGACCGGGCCAGCCTGCTGGCGGTCGAGGTGCTGGACGAGGAAGACCTCGCCGTGGCGCCCGCCGCGACCCTGGGCGATCTGGTCAACGGCCTGCCCGGCGTCCGCAGCACCAATTTCGCGCCCGGGGCCAGCCGCCCTGTGATCCGCGGCCTGTCGGGCCCGCGCGTCCAGGTCCTGACCAACGGCCTCGGCATGATCGACGCCAGCTCGGTTTCGCCCGACCACCAGGTGGCGGTCGACCCGGGCGAGGCGCGGCGCATCGAGATCGTGCGCGGCCCCTCGACCCTGGTGTTCGGCGGCTCGGCCATCGGCGGCGTGGTCAACATCATCGACGACCGCATTCCCACGGAGCGGGCCGAAGGCGGGCTCGACGGCCACGTGTCGGCGCAGGCCTCGACCATCGACGACGGCGCCAGCTTCGGCGCGCGGCTGAAGGCCAACGCCGGACCGCTGGTCCTGACCGTCGACGGCTTCACCCGCGACGCCTCCGACTACGACGTCCCCGTCTTCCCGGAGTCGCAGCGGCTGCTCGACGAGGAGGGCGAGGCCCCCGGGCCGGAGCGCACCGTCGGCAACACCTTCGTCCAGCTGGACCAGTATGGCGCCGGCGCCAGCTGGATCGGCCCGCGCGGCTATCTCGGCGCCTCGTTCAAGCACGTCGACACCACCTATGGCGTGCCCGGCCACGCCCACGAGCCGGACCCCCTGGACCCCGACGCCGGCGAGGACGGCGTCTCGATCGGTCTCGAACAGAGCCGCTACGACCTGCGCGGCGAGCTGACCTTCGACGCCGGCCCGTTCAGCGCCGTCCGCCTCTCCGCCGGCTGGGCCGACTACGCCCACACCGAGTTCGAGGGCGACGAGGTCGGCACGCAATTCTTCTCGGACGGGGCCGAGGGCCGGTTCGAACTGATCCAGCGCGAACGCGACGGCTGGCAGGGGGTAGTCGGCGCCCAGCTGCTGGAGCGCACCTTCGACGCCGTCGGGGACGAGGCCTATGTGCCCCGCACGGACATCAGCGAGCAGGGCCTCTACACCGTCCAGCGCTTCGACCGCGGCGGCCTCGGTTTCGAGGGCGGCCTGCGCCTCGACAAGCGGTCGCTGGAAAGCGCGGCGGGCGAGCGGGACTTCTCCAACGTCTCGGCCTCGGCCGGCCTGTTCTTCCGCCCGACCAGGCCACTGTTCCTTGGCCTCAGCGTCGCCCGCAATGAACGCGCGCCCAGCGAGGTCGAGCTGTTCGCCGAGGGCGCGCATGTCGCCACCGGCGCCTTCGAGGTCGGGAACATCGACCTCGACTCCGAGGTGGCGACATCGCTCGAGGCCACCGTTCATTTCGCCCAGGGACCGTTCGAGTTCGACCTGCACGCCTACGCCGCCGACTACGACGGGTTCATCGACCTGCGGCCGACGGGCGCGGACGACGTCGATTCCGGCCTGCCGATCTTCGAATACGTGCAGACCGACGCCGAATTCCGGGGCTTCGAGGCCGAGGCCGAATACCGCCTCTGGGAGAGCGGCGACCGCGGCCTGGCCCTGACGGGCGCCGCCGACTGGGTGCGCGCAGCCACCGATCTGGGCCCCGCGGCGCGCATTCCCCCGTGGTCGGTCACCGCCGGCCTCGACTGGACCTCGCGCCGCTTCGACGCCGGGCTGGAGGTCCGCCACGTCGGCGAACAGGACCGCACCGCCGCCTTCGAACGCCCGACCGACGGCTACACCCTCGTCAGCCTCAAGGGCGCGATCCGGCCGTTCGCGGACCGCAACGTCACGGTCTTCGCCGAGGCCTCCAACCTGACCGACGCCGAGGCGCGCGAGCACGCCAGCTTCCAGAAGGACATCGCGCCCCTGCCCGGCCGCAGCCTGCGGGCCGGGGTCACCTGGCGCTTCTGACCCCCATGCAACGGCGGGGGGAACCGCGTTTGCCGCCCGGCGCCGTCTGGGCTAGAAGCGCGCTTCCCTTTTCTCATCCAGAGCTCGTTTCGCGTCCATGACCGACACCAACGCCAACGCCGCCCCGCTTTCGGGCAACGTCCTGTTCTACGGCAAGCCGGAACCGCTCTCGGTCGAGGCCCACGGCACGCTCGGCGTCGAGGCCGTCGACCAGCCCTACGCCTTCGTGGCCAACACCAACATCGTGCCCCTGACGGTCACCGAATTCGCGCCGGCGGCCCTGACCTATCCGGTGATCTTCGTCGGCGACGCGCGCCAGCCGGTTGCGGTCATGGCCCTGCGCCAGGGCGAGAACCTGTTCGTCAACGACGCCGGCGCCTTCCGGCCCGAGGCCTACATCCCGGCCTATGTGCGTCGCTATCCGTTCGTGTTCGCCAACGACGAGGCGCAGAAGCGTCTGATCCTGTGCGTCGACCGCGACGCGCCCTTCATCAAGGAGGGCGGCGCCACCCCGCTGTTCGTCGAGGGCCAGCCGTCGCCCTACGTCCAGCAGGCGATGGAGTTCTGCAACAACTTCGAGCAGGAGCGCCTGCGCACCGAGGCCTTCGTCAAGCTGCTGACCGACCTCGATCTGCTTGAGACCCGCGAGGCCGTCTTCACGCCGCGCAACCCGGACGGCACCACCGCCGCGCCGCAGAAGATCGCCGAATATTTCGCCGTCTCGGAAGACAAGCTGAAGGCGCTGCCGGCCGACAAGCTGGCCGAGCTGCGCGACAACGGCGCCCTGGGCCAGATCTACGCCCACCTGGTCTCGCTGCTGGGCTGGGATCGTCTGATCGCCATGGCCTTCCAGAAGGCCGCCGCAGCCCAACCGGCCGCCGGGAACGCCTAGGAAGGCAGCCGGCGCCAGGCGTCAGCCATCAGGGCGGCTCGCTTCGGCGGGCCGCCCTTTCGCTATACGCCGTCTTCCTGCTGCCTGCTGCCTGTTGCCTGCGCCCTACCGGCGCGCCAGCAAGCACCGGGTCAGGCAGGAAAAGACCAGCCGTCCGGCCTCGTCGAGCAGATCGTGCTGGGCGATGACGATGCCCTTCTCGTCGCCGACGGGGTCCTTGCCCATCACCGTCATCCGGCCGCGCATCAGCTCGCCGGCGGGCGGATTGCGCATGTAGCGCAGGCCGTCGACGGCCAGAATCTTGGACTGGGCCCAGCCGGAGACCTTGTCGGCGAACAGCCGGCTCCACAGCACATAGACCATGGCGTCGGGCGCGCCGTAGGCGACGTCCCAGCCCGGCGAGAAGCGCTCGACGAACACGTCCATCGCCGCCGGGTCGACCATGCAGGCGCCGAGGGGCACGACCTCGCCCACGGCCAGATCCTCGAAATGGACGTGGAGCGGTTCGCTCATCGAAAAGCCCTCAGCCCGCGGGTTCTTCGGACACCCGCACCAGCAGCTTGCCGTCGTGGTCGCCGGTGAACAAGCGGTTCAGCGAGTCCAGCGCGTTCTCCAGGCCGTCGTCGACATGGACCTTCCACTTGACGTCGCCGTTCTGAAGCCACGGCCCCATCTCCGCGGCCATCTCGCGGCCGCGGTGGGCGTAGTCCAGCACCAGGAAGCCCTGCACCGTCAGGCGGTGGGTGATGATGCGGGCGAAGTTCGGCGAGGGCGGCGCCTTGGTGGCGTTATAGGCCGAGATCAGGCCGCACACCGCCATCCGCCCGTGGGTCTTCAGCCGGTTGAACACGGCGATCATGATGTCGCCGCCGACGTTCTCGAAATTCAGGTCGACGCCGTCGGGCGCCAGCCGGTCCAGCGCCTCGCCGACATCCTCGTTCTTGTAGTCGATGGCGGCGTCAAACCCGAGCTCTTCGGTCAGCCAGCGGCGCTTTTCCGGCCCGCCGGCGATGCCGATGACCCGGGCGCCGCGGGCCTTGGCCACCTGGCCGGCGATCGAGCCGACCGCGCCGGCGGCCGCCGAGATCACCAGCGTCTCGCCTTCCTTCGCCTTGAGCACGTCGGTGACGCCGAAATAGGCGGTCATGCCGGTCATGCCGAGCACCGACAGGTTCGCGGTCAGCGGCAGGCCGGGCGCGCGGTGCACCTGGCGCAGCTGCATCTCGGGCACGACGGCGTAGTCGGCCCAGCCGCCGGACAGGGGGGTGACGATGTCGCCGACCCGGAAGCGGCTCGAGCGGCTCTCCTCGACCACGCCCAGGGTCAGGCCGCGCATCACTCCGCCCAGCGGCACGGGCGGCAGATAGCCTTCGGCGTCGTTCATCCAGGTGCGGTTGGTCGGGTCCAGCGACAGATAGACCGTGCGGACCAGCACCTCCGACTCGTTCAGGGCCGGGACCGGCGCCTCGACCAGTTCCAGATCGCCCGGCTGGACCAGGCCGCGGGGCCGCTGACGCAGCACCCACTGACGATTGACGCGAGCCATGGGCCGTCTCCTTCGGTGTCGCGACCCGGAGATCGCGCGCAGGTTTTCTTTCGATACGGGCCATCATGACCGGGCCGCGCCGCCTGTCCAGCGTGGGACAAAGAAAAAGGCGGACCGCAGAGGGTCCGCCTGAAGTGGCATCATCGAGAATGAGGCGCGGAGGCGACAGACCGGCTTTCGCCAGTCTCAAGTCGGGGGGGCGTCGCCGCCTCCGCAGACCGATAACGGAGCGGCGGCCACCCGGTTCCGCCGCCTCTGAACTTTTTTCGCTCGCCGGGCGAACGCCGGAACGGCGCCGCTGGCCGGGGCGTTGATCGGCCATAGCGCAATCGCCGTCGGAGGCCGCAAATGACCCATCAATCCCCCCACGACAAGGCCGCCGACGCGGTCCACGAGGGCCGCCCGGTCGAGGCCCAGTATGTGCGCGGCGGCCGCGGCGGCGTTCGCATCCTGACCCTGCTGCTGGTCTCGCTGGCGGCGGTCGCGGTCCTGCTGCTCGGCATGTGGTTCGTCAGCCAGGGCGGGTTCTCCAGGACCAACGCCAACGACGGCGACCAGACGGTGGACGCGGCCGCCTTCCAGGCCGACGCCAACACAATCCCCGCCGCCGACGCGCCGACCACGGCCACCGGACAGCCGACCGTTCCGGGAACGGCCGAACCGGCCAACGTCAATGCGCCCACGGTCCCGGCGCAGCCCTCGCCGCCGCCGGCCCCGTAACCGGCATGAAAAAGCCCCGGCCTTGCGGCCGGGGCTCTTGTCCGATCCCGGGAAGACGCGTCAGGCGGCTTCGCGCTGGCGCGAGGGGTGGAAGAACAGCGCCTGGCTGATCGCCGCCTTCACCGTCTCCGGCTGGAAGGGCTTGGTGATCAGGAAGGTCGGCTCGGGCCGCTCGCCGGTCAGCAGCCGCTCGGGGAAGGCGGTGATGAAGATGACCGGGACGTCGATCCGCTTGAGGATGTCCTTGACCGCGTCGATGCCCGAGGATCCGTCGGCCAGCTGGATATCGGCCAGCACCAGACCCGGGCGGTGCCGGGCGACGGCGTCGACGGCCTCGTCATGGGTGGTCGCGGTGCCGGTGACGCGATGGCCCAGCTCCTTCACCAGGCTCTCGATGTCGGCCGAGATGATGGCCTCGTCCTCGATGATCAGGACGTCGGTGGCCAGTTCGGCGTCGATATCGGCCTGGGCCTCGGCGATCAGCCGCTCCACGTCGTTGGCGTCGGCGTCGAGGATCTGCGCCGCCTCGGACGGGGTGAAGCCCTCGAGGGCGGTCAGCAGGAAGGCCTGGCGCGAGCGGGGCGCGATCTGCATCAGACGGCGCGACGCGTCGTCGCGGCCTTCCAGCCCGCTCTTGTCCTCAAGCTGCGCCCCGGTCGAGGCCCAGATGGCGTGGAACACGTGATAGAGGGCGACCCGCGGGGTCATCTCGGGCGGCAGCTGGCGCTCGCCCGCCGCCAGGGCCTCCAGCGCCACACGGACGTAGTTGTCGCCAGTCGTCTGATCGCCGGTCAACGCACGGGCGTAGCGGCGCACATAGGGCAAATGCGGCGCGAGACGGGCCAGCAGGCTCATGAAATCTTCCCCGACAAAATGGGTCCCACACCAATTGGAACCTCGGCAGTCCCGGTCAACGTATCAAATCGGCCACGGTTCCCGCTGCGCAGTGAAAGCTTGAGCATTAAACCGCCGTAACCTAGGAACCCTCCTTCGACGCTGGCGTTTTCGGCAATCGCAGCAATAGCGTCAGGGTGGCGGCCGTTCATTCAATGACAGACAATTCGAACTCTTCCCGCAAGGCGGCGCCCCCGACCGGGCCCGCACTGGAAGAAGCGCGCCTTCGTCAGCAGGCGATCGGGGTGAAGCTTCGGCACATGTTCGACGAGGTCGTGAACGAACCGGTTCCCGACGAGTTCCTGGACATTCTCCGCCGGGCCGACGACCGCTCGTCGGACGGGAGCGGCGCATGAGCGGCGCCTCGACTCCGCCGCCCAAGCCTCCCTCCGCCGACGACAACGCCTTCAAGAGGGAGCTGGTCGCGCTGATCCCGCACCTGCGGGCTTTCGCGCGCACCCTCACGGGCGACCCTACGGCGGCGGACGACCTGGCGCAGGACGCCATGATGAAGGCGTGGGACGCCCGCGCCAGCTATCAGATGGGCACCAACATGAAGGCCTGGACCTTCATGATCCTGCGCAACCAATTCTATTCCGAGAAGCGCCGCTCGTGGCGCCAGTCGCAGCTGGACCAGGAAGCCGCCGAGCGCACGCTCGTCGCCGTCGACGATCCGGAATCCCCGGTCGCCCTCGATGAACTGCGCCTGGCGCTCGCCACCCTGCCCGAGGAGCAGCGCGAAGCCCTGATCCTCGTCGGCGCCGGGGGGTTCGCCTACGAAGAGGCGGCGGAGATCTGCCAGTGCGCCGTCGGCACCGTGAAGAGCCGCGTCTCCCGCGCCCGCAAGGCGCTGCAGGCTACGCTCGAACGCGGCGGCTACGCCCGCGACGGCCGCGCCGCCGGTGACGCCATGCGCTCCATCCTCGCCGACGCCGATCGCCTGAGCAGCGTCCGGGGCTGAGGTGATCCGTATCGGGCGAGCGCTCGGTCGGGGTCTGGCTCCCCCGCAATTCCAGGGCATCCGCTTTCGCCTCGGAGCCGCGCTCGCCTTCGCCCTGCTGCCGGTGCTGGCGCTTGGCGCCTTCCAGGCCGACGCCCAGTTCCGGGTCCAGGACCGGGAGCGGCGCGACGACCTGCAACTGGCGGCCGAGCGCACCGCCGCGAACGTCAAGGGGCGGCTCGACAGCACCACGGTGCTGCTTCAGGCCCTGCGCCCGGAGGCGCTGGAGCTGTTCTGCGAGCCGCGGCTCACCTCGCTGGTGCAGCGCATCGAGGGGCTGGACGGGCTGGCGCGGCTGTCGCCCACGGGCCAGACCGCCTGCGCCTCCCGCGGACTGGCGGCGGCCTCGCCCGCCTGGCTGACCGGAGCCCGCGCCTCGCCCTGGTTCCAGCGGCTGCGCCAGGGCGAGGACACCGTGCTGGCCCGCGCCCCGATCCGCGCCGGCGAGGCGGCCGGCCTGATCGTGGCCATCCGGCTGGAGCGACCGCTCGGCGCGTTCGACGGCGCCATGATCGCCGTCATTCCGCTTTCCGCCCTGCAGCCCGACATCGCCGACCGCGCCCTGCCCGAAGGGTCGCAGGCGGCGCTCACCGATGGCGAGGGCCGCATCCTCACGGCCACCGACCCGCGGGCCTTCGGCCTGGCGGGCGGCCGCAGCGTGGCGGGCTGGGTCGACCGCGCCCGCCGCGACGCCTCGGCGATCTTCGAGGCCGATGACGCCGACGGCCGCCGCCGCGTCTACGCCGGCGCGGCGCTGGCGGGCCGGGACGTCTACGCCCTGCTGTCCGCGCCCGCGCCCGGCCTGCTGTCATGGGCGCGGCTGAACCCCGTGGGCGCCTTCATGGTCCCGCTGCTGGCCTGGCTGATCGCCTTCCTGTCGGTGATGTGGGTGTCGGAAAGGATCGTGGTCCGCTGGCTGGTCTATCTGGAGCGGGTGGCGGCGATCTATGCGCGCGGCCGCTTCTCGGTGCGCCCCGTCCAGGCGATGAACGCGCCCGCGGAAATCCGCGTCCTCGCCCGCACCCTCGACGACCTCGCCGACACCATCACCACCCGCGACGCCGATCTGAACGCCTCCCTCGAGGAGAAGGACGCGCTGATGCGCGAGATCCATCACCGGGTGAAGAACAACCTGCAGATCATCTCGTCCCTGCTGTCGATGCAGCAGCGCGCCCTGACCGACCGCCAGGCCAAGGCCGCCGTCGGCGACACCCGCCAGCGCATCTCGGCGCTCGCCCTGATCTACCGCACCCTCTACCAGAGCGCCGACCTGCGCTACGCCGACGCGCGCATCTTCCTGACCGAACTGGTCGGGCAGCTGGTCTCCAGCGAAGCGGGTCGCGGCCCGGTGGTGACCTCCTCGGTCGAGGCCGACTCCCTGGTGGTCGATCCGGACAAGCTGGCCCCCCTCGCCCTGTGGCTGGTCGAGGCGGTGACCAACGCTCAGAAGCACGCCTTCGCCGGCCGCGGCGGCGCACTCAAGGTGCGCTTCCGCGTCCAGGGCGAAACCAGCGTGCTCGAGGTCGAGGATGACGGCCCCGGGGTCAGCGAGACCTTCCGCGCCGGGGTCGGCCGCACGCTGATGGGCGCCTTCGCCAAACAGCTGCGGGGCGAGGTCGAGCTGGTGGCGGCGCCCGGCGGCGGCACGATCGCCCGCATGACCTTCGCCACCCCCGAGGCCGTCACGCCCACCGACCCGGCCGATCTCGGAACCCGGCCCGCGTCCCGACGTTCTTGAGGGGTACGCCGCTCCCCCGGCGCCAGGAGATCGCACAATGCGCAAGATATTCGTTCTCGTCGCCGCCGCCGCCGCCCTGACCACGGCCGCCTGCAACACAATTTCGGGCGTGGGCCGCGACGCCTCGGCCGCCGGCGACGCCGTCACCGACGCGGCGGAAGACGCCAAGAACTAGAGTCCGGTTCCCGACCCGCGGCTCTCCCCCGACACGCGGTTCGGTCGAAGAAGGCCCGCCTGGCTCCCCCCCGCCGGCGGGCCTTCGCATGTGTGCGGCCCCGGGCGCTTGCGCGGCGCGGCGGCGGCGCTAGCATCGCGGCGAGGCGTCCGCCAGACGACGCCAGGCTGATCGACGCCGGGGGAAACGCGCCATGACCGACCAGACCACCGAGGCCGCATCGGGTCCCGGCCTGAGAACCGTGGTCGCCGCCTCCGCGGCCGGCACCGCCTTCGAGTGGTACGACTTCTTCATCTTCGGCTCGCTGACGGCGGTGATCGCCAGCCACTTCTACGCCGAGGTCAGCGAGGCCACCGGCTACATCCTCGCGCTGCTGACCTTCGGCGTCGGCTTCGTGGTCCGTCCGCTGGGCGCGCTGGTGTTCGGATGGTTCGGCGACCGGACGGGGCGCAAGACCACCTTCCTCGTCACCATCACCATCATGGGTCTGGCCACGGTGGCCATCGGCCTGCTGCCCGACTACGGCGACATCGGCGTCGCCGCCCCGATCCTGCTGATCCTGATGCGGGTGCTGCAGGGCTTCGCCCTCGGCGGCGAATACGGCGGGGCCGCCATCTATGTCGCCGAGCACGCGCCGCCGCGGAAGCGGGGCTATCTGACCGGCTGGATCCAGACCACCGCCGCCCTGGGCCTGATCGGCGCGCTCGGCGTCATCCTGATCACCCGCCAGATCGTCGGCGCCGAGGCCTTCGACGAGTGGGGCTGGCGCATTCCCTTCCTGCTGTCGGCCTTCCTGCTCGGCATCTCGCTGTGGATCCGCATGAAGCTGGACGAGAGTCCGGCCTACCGCCGCATGGAGGAAGAGGGCGGCGAGCGGCGCGCGCCCTATCGCGAGGCCTTCCTGCAGTGGAACAACGGCCGCTTCGTGCTGCTGGCGCTGTTCGGCATCATGATCGCCCAGGGCGCCGTCTGGTATTGCGGCTATTTCTACACCCGCTTCTTCATGGAGCGGATTCTCAAGGTCGAGACGGCCACGGTCGACATGCTGATGCTGTGGCTGACGGTGGTGTCGGCCGCGCTCTATGTCTTCTTCGGCTGGCTCTCGGACCGGGTCGGGCGCAAGCCGGTGATGCTGTTCGGGATGATCCTGGCCCTTGTGGCCTTCTTCCCCGGCTTCCATGCCCTGACGAAGGCCGCCAACCCGGCCCTGGCCGAGGCCCAGGCGTCGGCGCCGGTGACGGTGGTGGCCGATCCCGCCGCCTGCGCCCTGCAGTTCGATCCGGTCGGCAAGGCCGCCTTCGCCAGCTCCTGCGACATCGCCAAGACGGTGCTGTCCAACGCCGGCGTCTCCTACGCCAACGCCCCGGCCCTGCCCGGCAGCGTCGCCACCGTCCGGGTCGGCGGAGCCGAGGTCGCCTCGGTCGAGGGCGAAGGTCTGTCGGCGGCCGAACTGAAGGCCGCACGCGCCGACGTGGAGACCCGGGTCAAGGCCGCGCTGGCGACCGCCGGCTATCCGGTGAAGGCCGATCCGGCGCGGATGGACCTGCCGCTGATGTTCGCCATCCTGATGGTCTTCATCGTCGCCGCCACCGCCCTGTACGGTCCGCAGGCGGCGGCCCTGGTCGAACTGTTCCCCACCCGGGTGCGCTATACCGCCATGAGCCTGCCCTACAACATCGGCACCGGCTGGGTGGGCGGCCTGCTGCCCGCCGCCAGCTTCGCCCTGGTGGCGGCGTCGGGGAACATCTACTTCGGCCTGTGGTATTCGGTCGGCTTCACCCTGGTCGCCGTGATCGTCAGCCTGCTGTGGCTGCCGGAAACCCGGGGCCGGGACCTGCATACGATCGAGACCTGAGGCGTTTCCCTTCCGCGCCTCCCCAGCCGGACGAAGACCATGACCGAAGCGAAGGGCCGCGAGGCCGGCCTCAACCTGTTGCGCGAGCACGCCCTGATCGCCGGCGAACCGGTCACCTCGGCCGCGCGCATCGCGGTCGATGATCCGGCGACCGGCGACATCCTCGGCCACGTTCCCGACCTCGGCGCCGCCGAAACCGAACGCGCCATCCAGGCCGCGCACGACGCCTTCCCCGCCTGGTCGCGCTCCGACCCGCACAAGCGGGCCGCCGTCCTGCGCGAGTGGGCCCGGCTGATCGACGAACACAGCGAGGGCCTCGGGGCCCTGATGGCGCTCGAGAACGGCAAGCCCTTCGAGGAGGCGAAGGGCGAGGTCGCCTACGCCAACAGCTTCATCAAATGGTTCGCCGGCGAGGCCGAACGCCTGATCGGCGAGACCCAGGACAGCCCGCTGGGCCACGTCATCCTGACCTTCCGCGAGGCGGTGGGACCGTGCGCCTTCATCACCCCGTGGAACTTCCCGGCGGCCATGCTGACGCGCAAGCTGGGCCCCGCCCTCGCCGCGGGCTGCACCGCCGTGGTCAAGCC
The DNA here is from genome assembly GCF_036402095.1 of Brevundimonas sp. GTDB lineage: Bacteria > Pseudomonadota > Alphaproteobacteria > Caulobacterales > Caulobacteraceae > Brevundimonas. Next base: position 13,243 of record NZ_DASWTO010000001.1, read on the forward strand.
GGCCAGCCAGACGCCGTTCACCGCCATCGCCCTCGCCGAACTGGCCTATAGGGCGGGCCTGCCCCGGGGCGTGCTCAGCGTCGTCACCGGCGACGCCGCGACCATCGGCGCCGCCCTGACCGCCTCGCCCCTGATCCGCAAGCTCTCCTTCACCGGCTCGACTCCGGTCGGGCGCAAGCTGGCGGAGCAGTGCGCCCCGAGCCTGAAGCGGGTGTCGATGGAGCTGGGCGGCGCCGCCCCGCTGATCGTCTTCGCCGACGCCGATCTCGACCTCGCGGTGACGGAGACCATCAGGGGCAAATTCCGCAACTCGGGCCAGACCTGCGTCTGCCCGAACCGCGTCTATGTCGAACGTCCTGTGGCGGATGAGTTTGCGCGCAAGCTGGCGGAGGCGGTGGCGAAGATCCCCGTCGGCGGTGCCTTCGAGCCCGGCGTCAAGGTCGGGCCGCTGATCGAGGACAAGGCCGTCCGCAAGGTCCAGGATCATCTCGCCCTGACCAAGGCCTCGGGCGGCCAGGTCCTGACCGGCGGCGACCGTCATGCCCTCGGCGGCCGCTTCTTCCAGCCGACCGTGACCTTCGGCGGCGACGACGCCCTGTTCCGCCGCGAGGAGACCTTCGGCCCGCTGATCCCGGTCTTCGCCTTCGACAGCGAGGACGAGGTCCTGGACAAGGCCAACGACAGCGAGTTCGGCCTCGCCTCCTACGTCTTCACCCGCGACCTCGACCGGGCCATGCGCCTCGGCCGCCGCATCGAGGCCGGCATGTGCGGGGTCAACACCGGCATCATCTCCACCGCCGTCGACCCCGTCGGCGGCGTCCAACAGTCCGGCTACGGCCGCGAGGGCTCGATCCACGGCATCGACGAATACGTCGACATCAAACAGGTGACGCTGGCGCTGCGCTAGGCCTCCGGTCCCACCGGCCACAGGGCGCCGGCCGGCCGTTCCAGCACCTCGGCCGCCGCCGCGTGGAAGACCTCCGGCGCCAGCCGCCCCCGGTTGGCCGCGTCCAGCACCCAGGCCTCGATCGAGCTGCCCTCGCGGGTCCAGCGGTCCTCGCGCAGCAGGCCGTAGAAGCCGGCCGCCATCACATGGATGCCGTCGTCGGCCTTTCGCCAGCGGTCGGCCGGATTGCGTCCGACGCCCAGCTCCTCGCTGACCATCTGGTCCAGCGCCTGACACAGGTCCTCGTTGAACAGGCCTTCGAGGGTCGCATAGCCCCAGCGCGGATCGTGCTCGCCGACGATCCTCGGTATCAGCGGGTCCCGCCCGAAGACGGCCAGCGCGGCCCGCGCCGCCGCTCCGTCCATCGGGATCGGCGGATGCAGCAGTTCGTGCGCCGCGATCCGCACGGTGGTGGCGACGTCGTAGTCCGCCGCCTGAAGAAACCGCTGCCCCCGCACCTTGATGCCGTGCGGCTTGGAGAAATACAGCACGGTGATGTCGATCTCCGGCGCGAAGGTCCGGCCGGTCAGCCGCTCCTCCACCCGGACGACGTCGAAAGCCGGCAGGGCCGCGCGCAGCATGGCGAGGCCCGCCGCCACCGCCGCCATCGCCCGCTCCTGCCGGAAGGCCGCGAATCCGGCCGCCTCCAGGTCGGCGAACACGGCGCGGATCTCGCCCGCCTTGCTGGCGAACCACCTCCAGTCCGACTCGTTCCAGTAGGACCCGGCCTCGAAGGCCGGACGGATGTTCGCCTCCGGGTCCGCCAACGCGGTCAGCAGGTCGTCGATCGTGGCGTCGGTCTCCGCGTGAGACAGGATCAGCGCGAGGTTGGGCGAGAACAGGCCCACGCCTGCCTCTTCCGCCGACCGCCACAGCTCGGGCGCCGCCGCCCGGGTCGCTTCCGTCAGCTTCGGCGCGAACAGGGCGACGTCGTCGGCGTAGAAGCGGGTGTAGAGTTCGCGGCCCGACAGCGGGGCCAGAAAGGCGATGGCGTCCTGCCCCTCTGACGGATTGACCCGCCAGACAGTGCGGGGGCCCGGCCGCGCCTGGGCGGAAACGGAGCCGGGGAGCGCAGCGGCGAGGGGCGCGGCGAGGGCGGACATCAGAAGCGAGCGACGGTTCATCGCTCCCGACTAGACGACGGCGGCGCCCGGGGATTGCACCCACTTGACCCTCAGCCGACCCGGCGTCAGCCCGGTCAGGGCCGCCACCGCCCGGGTCATGTGGGCCTGATCGACGAACCCCAGTTCGGCCGCCGCCGCCGCCGGCGGATCGTCGCGCGACAGCAGCAGCCGCACCGCCATCAGCGCCCTCTGCTCGGCGCGGTAGCGTCGCGGACTGACTCCGAACGCCTCCCTGAAGCCCCGGCTGACAGTCGCCGGGGCGAGGCCCTCCGCCGCGGCCCACGCCGCCAGCGCCGTATCCGGGTCCTGTCTCAACGCCGTCGCCAGCCGGTCCGGCCAATCGCCCGGGGCGGGGGCCAGAGGCCGGGTCGTCTCGCCCAGCAGAACGGCGGCCTCCACAAGGTCCCGTTGCGCCGCCCGCGCCACCGCGTCCGGATCGGCCACCCGCCCCGCCCCGAAGGCGAGGTCCGTCGCCAGCGGCAGGTTCAAGACCACGGCCCCGGTCGGCGACACGGCGTCCATGTGCGACTCCCACGGCCCGTGGATCAGCACCTCTCCCGGGCGGACCCGGAACCGGCCCCGGTCGCCCGCCTCGTGATAGCCGCCCGCGAGCACCACGGCGGCATAGGCGTGAGCGTGCCGGTGGCGCTCCAAGCGGCCGCCGGCGGTCAGGGTCTGGAACATCGCATGTCGCACCCGCCCAGACTGGGATCGGGGCGTCCCGAGGTCCAGTGTCAAACCGGTAAGGCGCCCCGCTTCACCACCGTCCGCATGGCCACGCTAGAGGACACTCGGGTCACTCCCGGGATCCGCGTCAGCTCGCGCGAGTGGACCCGCTCGAGATCGTCGACGTCGCGCACCACCAGTCGCAGCAGATAGTCCGAGCCGCCGGTCATCAGATAGCATTCGACCACCTCCGGCACGGTGGCGATGGCCGTTTCGAAGGCGGTGAGGGCGCTTTCCGCCTGCGACGACAGGGTCACGGTCACGAACACGCTGATCGGCAGG
>NZ_DASWTO010000002.1:0-24119 GCF_036402095.1 Brevundimonas sp.
CCAGTCCTCGCCGCCCTCGCCGTGCTCGATCACCTGCACGAGATGGCGCAGGTTCTGCAGCGGATCGCGGCCGCCGTCCTTCTCCATGGCTTCCTTGTCGAAGCCGTAGGCGTGGTTCTTGTAGGCCCAGTGCGCCGCCACCCCGTCCTCGGCCACCCGGTCCATGGCGTCGGTGCGGATCTGCATCTCGATGCGCAGGCCCGACGGCCCGACTACGGTCGTGTGCAGAGATCTGTAATTGTTGGACTTCGGCGTCGAGATGAAGTCCTTGAACCGCTCCGGAACCATGGGCCAGGCCCGGTGGATCACGCCGAGCGCGCGATAGCAGTCGTCCTCGGTCTCTACGATGACGCGGAAGCCGTAGATGTCGGACAGGGACGAGAAGCCGACCGATTTGCGCTGCAGCTTGCGCCAGATCGAATAGGGCGTCTTCTGGCGGCCGAAGACCCGGGCGTGGACGCCCGCCTCTTCCAGCACCCGCTCGACCTCGCGGGAGACCCCGTCGATGGCCCGGCCGTGCTCAAGCTTCAGCGCTTCCAGCCGGCGCTCGATGGCCGTGCGGGCGGTGGGATTGAGGTGTTCGAAGGCCAGTTCCTCGAGCTCGGAGGCGATCGAGTGGATGCCGATCGACCGGCCCAGCGGGGCGTAGACCTCCAGCGTCTCGCGGGAGATGCGTTCCCGCTTCTCCGGCTTGACGTGCTTGAGCGTCCGCATGTTGTGCAGGCGGTCGGCCAGCTTGACCAGCAGGACGCGCACGTCCTTGGAGATGGCGAGGATGAATTTGCGCAGATTCTCGGCCTGGCGCGTGTGCTCGGCCTGGAGCTCCAGCCGCGACAGCTTGGTCACGCCCTCGACGAGGGAGGCGATCTCCTCGCCGAACATGGCGGCGATGTCGTCACGGGTGGCCGAGGTGTCCTCGACCACGTCATGCAGCAGGGCCGTGACGATGGTGGCCGTGTCCAGCCGGTAGTCGGTCAGGATGCCCGCGACCTGGATCGGATGGGCGAAATACGGATCGCCGGAGGCCCGCAGCTGCGAGCCGTGCATCTTCATCGCATAGACATAGGCGCGGTTCAGCAGCGCCTCGTCCGCCGTCGGGTCATAGGACCTGACCGCCTCGACCAGTTCGAATTGCCGCAGCACCCGGGTCCTTGCGGGCTCGGGCGCCTCGGCCGAGGGACGCTCGCCCTCGGGTTCGTTGAGATTGGCAGCTTTCAGAGGCGGCGTCGGCGGCGAGGACCGCGCCGGCAGAATGGTGATACCGTTGGCGGGTTCAGCCGTCAGTACCGCTCCTCCTGCCCGCCGTCGCGGTCGCTCTGCAGCGCGCGGATCAGCTCGGCCTCGGCCATGTTCATGTGCTGCGGTTCGGCCAGCAGGGCGACGACCTCGGCCTCGTCCTCGGCTTCGGTGCGCTCGTCGACCCGTTGCAGGGTGACGACGATGTTCTCCTGCAGTTCGTCCGGGCTGACGGTGTCCTCCGCCAGTTCGCGCAGGGCCACGACCGGGTTCTTGTCGTTGTCGCGGTCGAGCGTCAGCGGCGCGCCGTTGGCGATGGAACGGGCGCGGTGCCCGGCCAGCAGGACCAGCCCGAAACGGTTCGGCACCTTCTCGATGCAGTCTTCGACAGTGACGCGGGCCATGAATTTCCTCGAGCGCGGGGGAGAACCGCACAAAATATAGGGTCGGACGCCATTGTGCAACGCCGCATGGGCGGGAATGAGGCGGTCGGTTCAGCTCATGGGCCCGCGCGGGCCGACCCGCCTCAACTTGTCTGGACGGCCGCCTCGACCACGACAGGGGCCCCGGCGACGGGCGGGGCCTGGATCGCCGCCGGTTCGGCCGCGACCGAACCCGATGGCGGCGAGGTCATCATCAGGACCGCGAGGGCGATGCCCAGCACCGGCGCCGCATAGGCCCAGTAGCGGGTGGGCACGAAGAACAGCGAGCCGGCGTGCTTGCGCACAACGATGCGCTGCTGGGTGGCCTCGTCGATGAAGGCGCGGCCCTCCCCCGTTTCGATCTGGCGCGCCAGCAGGAAGGAACCGAGCCCCGCCACCAGGCCGGCGCATACGAAGCTGACCGCCGTGGCCGTATTCGGATCGGCCGAAACCAGGCTGCCGACCGGCATTCCGATCAGAAACCCGACAACGTAGAAGACGGCGACGAGAAAGCCCCAGCCGGACCAGACGATCATTGCATAACCCCCCAAGCGTCACTGTGACGCGAGGCGCAGTGAACCGTTGGTTGGGTCAGCTGACAACCAACGAAATCTGACGGCGGCGCCTCCGTAGGCCGCTGTTGGCAATTTGCCTCACCCCAGGGGGCAGGCGTCGGATCCGACGGCCGCGGTCCGCGCCAGATCGGCCGCCCGCCCGCCGCTCACCGGCTCGACCCAGTCGGCGGCGATCTCCGCCAGCGGACCCATGACGAATTTCCGCTCCGCCGCGCGCGGGTGCGGCAGGATCAGACCCCCGAAGTCGCCCATCAGCCGGCCATAGGCGATCAGGTCGAGATCGAGCGTGCGCGGGGCGTTGCGCGCGCCGCGCCGGCGGCCGAACGCCTCTTCGATCCGGCCAAGCGCGGCCATCAGGGCGTGCGGATCGTGCGCGGTTCGGACGATCACCACGCCGTTGAGGAACGGCGGATCGTCAGCGTCCGGCCAGGCGGCGGAGCGCCACCACGACGAGCGCATCAGTACGTCCACACCCTCGGCGCGGAACCGGGCCAGCGCCGCCTCCAGCGCCTGGCGGCAATCGCGCCACGCCCCCTTGTCATTGCAGCCGAGCGCGACGATGACGGCCTCGTCCAGATCGACGGCCCCGTCCATTTCGACGGAGACCGGGACGTCCATATTCTCGGAACCGATTTCCATGACGCCTTATCCGACCGAGCGCATCGCCCTGTTCATCGACGGGGCCAATCTCCATTCCGCCGCCAGGGCCCTGAACGCCGACCTCGACTTCAGCAAGCTGCTGGAGACGTATCGCGCGAAAGGCGTTCTGGTTCGCGCCTATTATTACACCGCCGTGATCGAGGGCGAGGAATTCTCGCCGATCAAGCCGCTGGTCGACTGGCTCGACTACAACGGCTTCAGCGTCGTGACCAAGCCGGTCAAGCGTTTCACCGACGCCCAGGGCCACAGCCGCACCAAGGGCAATATGGACATCGAGATCGCCGTCGACATGCTGGAGCTGACGCCGCGCGTGGACCACACGGTGCTGTTCAGCGGCGACGGCGACTTCCGGCGGCTGGTGCAGGCGGTGCAGGCGAAGGGGGTGCGGGTCACGGTGGTCTCGACGATGAAGAGCCAGCCGCCGCAGGTCGCCGACGAGCTGAGACGCCAGGCGGACGCGTTCGTGGAGTTGAACGACCTGCTGCCCGAAATCGGGCGGCCGCGCGCGGCGGGGGCGGCCCCCAACAGCCGGGTGTTCGACCAGTGACGGCCTGGCCCCCGGAAGCGCCGCGCGACTGCCCGCTGTGCCCGCGGCTGGTCGAATACCGGCTGGAGAACGCGCGCCGGAACCCCGGCTGGTGGAACGGCGCCGCCCCGTCGTTCGGCGACCCGAACGCCCGTCTGCTGGTCGCTGGCCTCGCGCCCGGCCGGACCGGCGCCAACCGCACGGGCCGACCATTCACCGGCGATCACGCCGGCTGGCTGTTGTACGAGACGCTGCAGAAGGCCGGCTTCGCGCGCGGCCGCTATGATCCGGACGGGAACGACGACCTCGAACTGGTCGATTGCATGATCACCAATGCGGTGCGCTGCGCCCCGCCCGGCAACAAGCCCCTGCCGGTCGAGGAGGCGACCTGCCGGCCGTACCTGCAGGCCCGGCTCGCCGCCCTGCCCCGGCTCCGGGTCATCGTCACCCTCGGCGACGTGTCGCGGCGCAATGTGCTGAAGACCCTGGGGCGCCCGGCCAGCGCCATGCCGGCGGGACACGGGGCGCAGGCCGAGATCGGGCCGTATGTGCTGCTCAACAGCTACCACTGCTCCCGCCTCAACACGAACACGGGCCGACTGACGGCGGCGATGTTCGAGGACATTTTCGGACGGGCCCGCGACCTCATCAAAACGTGATCGAACACCGGTCTCCGGGACACCGGGTGTGGTTCCCGCGACACGCGAATCAGCCGTCTGCGGGTGTACCCTCCAGCCTCAGGAACAGCGTCGCCGAACCCGCGTTGAGCTAGCGGGACTGGGAGGTTGTCATGCGTAGCACGGAGCGGGGCGCGTTCACTCGCGAGGAACGGAAGGCGGCGCTTTGGGCGCTGCTGATTGCGGCCATGATCGCGCTCATGGCCCTGATGATCCAGCAGTGGACCCGACCGTCGCTGGGACCATGGGGCGCGGATCAGGCGGCGGCCTCGATGCCGGGGGTCCTGGACGCCCAGCCGATCGCGTCCCGCTTCTAGCCGCGTTCCTTCATCAGCCGCGCCTTGTCGCGCTGCCAGTCGCGCTGGGCGGTCGCCTCGCGCTTGTCGTGCAGCTTCTTGCCCTTGGCCAGGGCGATCTCAAGCTTCGCCTTGCCCGCCTCGTTCAGATACAGCTTGACCGGAATGATGGTCTGGCCGTCGCGCTGGACCGCGCCGATCATCTTGTCGATCTGCTTGCGGTGCAGCAGCAGCTTCCGCGGCCGGCGCGGCTCGTGGTTGAAGCGGTTGGCCTGTTTGTAGGGCGGGATGTCGGCGTTGATCAGCACGATCTCGCGTCCCTCGACCGCCGCATAGGACTCGGCGATGTTGGCGCGACCATCGCGCAGGGCCTTGATCTCGGTGCCCAGCAGCTGGATGCCGGCCTCGGTGTAGTCCTCGAGGAAATAGTCGAATTTCGCCCGTCGGTTTTCGGCGATCAGCTTGGTCTTGGGTTTCTCGGCGGCCATTCCCGCCCTCCTACACGCTCCGTCCGGCGACGCGAAGCCGCCGAGGTGGGCACGTCCGATTTTGACGCAGGCGCACGCTATGATGCGCCTATGGCCCGCCTGAATCCCGGATACAGAAAGCGCTCCACCCTCGGGGATGCCCGCCAAGTCGACTCTGCCGACTCCGCCCCCCCGAATTTCCGCAGGCCCTCTGCCGACTCCGCCGACTCCGCCCCCCCGATTTTTCTAGAGTCCCGCTTCCGACATGGCCCGGTCGATGGCCGGCTTGACGGCATCGGCGGTCGGGGCCAGCGGCAACCGCACCTCCTCGGTGCACAGGCCCAGACGGGCCAGGGCGTATTTGGTCGGCGAGGGCGAGTTGTCGAGGAACAGGCCCTTGTGCAGGCCGATCAGCCGGTCCTGCCACTGGCGAGCGGTGGCGTAGTCGCCGGCGGTCGCCGCCTCGTGCAGGGCGACCATGGCCTCCGGGGCCACATTGGAGGTCACCGAGATCACGCCGACTCCGCCATGGGCGTGGTAGCCGAGGTAGCTGGGATCGTCGCCCGAGATCAGGTCGAACTGCTGGTCGATGATGTTGGCGCGCATCCAGCTGACCCGCGCGAGGTCGCCGGTGGCGTCCTTGATGCCGACGATGTTCGGATGGGCGGCCAGCCGCGCCACGGTTTCATTGGCGAGATCGACGCCCGTGCGGCCCGGCACGTTGTAGAGCAGCACCGGCAGCTGGACCGCCTCGGCGATGGCTTCGAAATGCGCCGCCATCCCGGCCTGCGACGGACGATTGTAATAGGGGGTCACGACCAGCGCCCCGTCGGCGCCGATGGTCTTGGCGTGGCGGACGAGGTCGATGGACTTGTCGGTGGCCGAAGAACCGGCCCCCGCGATGACGCGCGTCCGGCCGGCCGCGACCTCCACGCACAGCTCGACGACCCGCTTGTGCTCGTCGAGGTGCAGCGAGGCGCTCTCGCCGGTCGTGCCCATCGGCACGACGCCGTGAACCCCGGCCGCGATCTGGCGTTCCAGCAGCGTCCTGAAGGCGGTTTCGTCCACCTTTCCGTCACGAAGTGGTGTGATCAGGGCGGTGATCACGCCCTTGAACAAAGGGGCGGTCATTGAAACGATGGTCCTGCGTGGGAAGGGGCGGTGCGCCCTGAGACGAAGCGTGGGAGCGTAGGTTGCCGGCGAGCCCGCCGCAACCGTCATGGAATGGGGATCGGACACGGCATGATCGCAACCAGTCTCGCGGCCGCCCTGGCATTGCTCGCCCCCGCGCCCGAATCGCTGGTTCCGCAGGAAACGCCTTACGCGGCCGTAGCCCCGCAGGGCACGCAGGCGCGGCTGCTCAACGACCAGGACACCGCCCTCTTCCGCCAGGGACTGGCCCAGGCCCGCGCCCGCGACGTCGTCGGCGCGCGTTCGACCGCCGCCCAGATCGGCGATCCGTCCGCCCGCAAGCTGGTCGAGTGGGCGCTGCTGGACACCTCGGCCGAGCAACTGCCGTACAGCGACCTCGCCGTCGCCCAGACCGCCTTCGCCGGATGGCCCCGGGCCGAGAGCCGCCGCGCCGCCGCCGAACGGGCGCTGGACCTCGCCTACGCCGGGCCCGACGCCGCCCTCGCCCTGTTCGCCCGCGAGCGGCCCACCACGGTGCAGGGAGCCATCGCCCTCGCCGACGCGCTGGAGCAGCGTGGCCGCCGCGACGAAGCCCGCGCCCTGATCGCCGAGTGGTGGCGCACCCGTTCGTTCGACGAGGCGTCGCAGACCCGCATCCTGACCCGCTGGGGCGGCTGGCTGAGCCAGGCCGACCACGAGGCGCGCCTGAACATGCTGCTGCTGGGGCCGCACGGGCCCGCCACCCGCGCTATGACGCAGATGGTTTCGCCGGAGCGGCGCGCCGTGGCCGAGGCGGCGATGGCCCTGCGCACCGCCTACAGCCCCGACGGGGTGGTGGCCGGCCTGAGTCCGTCCCAGGCGATGGACCCGGCGGTGGTCCTGGAACGTGTGCGTATCCTGCGCTCTCAGAGCCGCCAGTCCGAGGGTTTCGCCCTGCTGGCCGCCCTGCCCGCCGCGCCCTCGCACACCGAGGGCCAGAACACGCTGTGGAGCGAGCGCCGCAACTATTTCCTCGACGCCCTGGAGCGGCGCAACTGGCAGGCCGCCTACGACGCCATGGCCGGCCACGGCTTCCCGTCGGGCGAGCGCAAGGTCGACGCGGAGTTCTTCGCCGGCTGGGTGGCGCTGACCAAGCTGAACGATCCCGCCCGGGCGGCCACCCATTTCGAAATCCTGCGGCAGGCGTCCTCGACCCCGATCACCCAGGGCCGGGCGCTGTACTGGCTGGGCCGCGCGGCCGAGGCCCAGGGCAACACCCCGTCAGCGGTGGAGTTCTATCGGGGCGGCGCCCGCCATATCCAGACCTTCTATGGCCAGCTGGCGGCCGAGAAGGCGGGGTTCACCACCCTGACCCTGCCCGGCGATCCGGCGCCGACCGACGGCGAACGCGCGGCCTTCGAGGCCAATGAGGTGGTGCGCGCCCTGCGCGTCCTGGGCGAGACCGGCGAAACCAGCCTGTTCCGGGTCTTCGCCTATCAACTGGACGACGACCTGCCCGGCGCGCCCGAACTGGCCCTGCTGATGGATCTGTCGCGCGCCTATGGGGAGGGCTTCACGGCCATGATGGTCGGCCGCGCCGCCAGCCAGCGGGGCTATCTGATGCCCGAGCGCCAATATCCGATCCGCATTCCGCCGCAGGTTCCGGGCGCCGCCCCGCTGGAGTTCACCCTCGCGATCACGCGGCAGGAATCCAGCTTCGATCCCCGCGCCCGCTCGGGCGCGGACGCCCGGGGCATGATGCAGTTCATTCCGGCTACGGGGGCCGCGGTGGCCCGGCAACTGGGCATGCCGTTCTCGGCCGAGCGGCTGTGGGACCCGGACTACAACATGTCGCTGGGCAGCTATCACCTCGCGGACCTGACCAATCGCTTCGGCGGATCGATGCTGCTGACGACGATCGGCTACAACGCCGGCCCGGCCCGGCCCCCGCAGTGGATTGCCCGATGCGGCGACCCGCGTGGCGGCCAGGTGGACCCCATCGACTTCATCGAGTGCGCCCCGTTCACCGAGACGCGCAACTACATGATGCGGGTGATGGAGAACATGTCGGTCTACAAGGCGCGGCTGAACGGCGGCTCGGCTCCGCTGACGCTGTCCAGCGATCTGCGCCGCGGCGCTCCGGCCGGCCCGCAGCCCTATGCCCCGGTCGGCTCCGTGACCGACCCCACGGGCGGGGAATGACGGCGGCCGGCTGACAGGAGAGGGCCGTCCGGACCCTCCACCCACCGCCCCGTCAGGCCGAAGACCTGCTCCAGGACCTCCCGGGTCAAGGCTTCCAGCGGGGCCCCGTCGGCCACGACCCTGCCTCGATCCAGCACCGCCGCCCGGTCGGCGAACCGCGCCGCCAGCGGCAGGTCGTGCAGGCTGACCAGCACCGCCTGTCCAGCATCCGCCCGCGCCCTCAGCCGCTCCAGCACCATCAGCTGGGCCTCGGGATCCAGCCCGGCGATGGGCTCGTCGACCAGCAGGGCGTCGGCGCCGGTCGCCAGCGCCCGCGCCAGCACCACCCGGGCCCGCTCCCCGCCCGACATCTCGGCCACGCCCCGGTCCGCCAGATGGGCCGCCTCGACCTCCGCCAGCGCGCCCCGCGCCCGCTCCAGCGCCTCCGCCGCCGACAGGAAGGGCGCCCCCAGCGCCGCCACCTCGACAGCGGGCAGGTTCCAGGCGATGCGCCTTTCCTGCGGCAGGTAGGCCGCCCGGTCAGCGCGGGCATGGGGCGACAGGCCCGCGACGTCATCGCCCCGCAGGCGGGCGACCCCGCCCGCCAGGGGAAGCAGGCCGGCGAACGCCCGGATCAGGCTGGACTTGCCCGCCCCGTTGGGGCCGACGACCGCCACCAGCTCGCCCCGCTCGACCAGCAGGTTAGCGCCATCCAGAACCGTGCGGCCGCCCAGCCGGGCCACGGCGTCCCGCATGGTCAGGAAGGCGGTCACAGCCGCCACTCCCGCGCCGCACGCCAGGCGATCAGGGCGAACAGGGGCGCGCCGACCAAGGCGGTGAAGACGCCGAGCTTCAGCTCCTGATCCGTCGGCGTCACGCGCGCCAGCAGGTCGGCCAGCACCAGCATCAGGCCGCCGGCCAGCGCCGAGGGCAACAGCAACCGGCCCGGATCGCCCCGCACCGCCGTCCGCACCAGATGCGGGGCGGCGAGGCCGACGAAGCCGATCACGCCCGCGACCGCGACCGCGGCGCCGGTGGCCAGCGAGGCGGCCAGCAGCGCCAGCAGCCGCAGCCGGGCCATGGGCAGGCCCGAGGTGCGCGCCGTCTCCTCGCCGAGGCTGAGCATGCGCAGGCCGGGCGCCGCCAGCGCCGCCAGCCCTGCCGCCGCCAGTACGGCCGGAGCGACCCACGCCACGTCGATCCAGCTGCGGTTCTGCACCGAACCGAGCAGCCAGCTCATCACCTCGGCGGTGGCGATCGGCGACGGCGACAGGTTGAAGATCAGGGCCGTGGCCGCGCCGGCGAAGCTGGACACCGCCACGCCGAACAGGATGAGCGCCTCGGGCGAACGCACCCGGGCCGAGAACAGCACCAGCAGGCCTCCAGCCAGCGCAGCTCCCATGAGCGCCGCGACCTCGACCGCGCCCGGCAACGCCGCCCAGCCCAGCACGATCGCGACGGCTGCGCCGAGGGCCGCGAGGGCCGAGACGCCGAGGACCCCGGGGTCGGCCAGCGGATTCCGCAGCAGGCCCTGCATCACCGCCCCGGAGAGGCCCAGCGCGGCGCCGACCATCAGGGCCGTGGCGGCGCGCGGCGCCCGCACGGCCCAAAGCACCTCGGCCGGGCCGGAGGACGGATCGGTGAAGGCCCGGGCCAGTTGCGCCGGGTCAAGGACGCTCTCGCCGAACAGCACGGCCAGCGTCGCCGCGATCGCGATCGCCCCCGCGAGGGCGAGGCTCAGCCGGCCGGGCCGCCTCACCCTCCAGCCTTCAGCATCTGCGCCGCCTCCGCCGCGAACCATCCCGGACAGGTCAGGCTGGCGGCCGGCAAACGGGCCACGACCCGGTCTTTCGCGGTCGCGCGGACGACGGGATGCCGGCCCGGGCCACGCCAGTCTCCGCGCGACTGGTCGAAGAAGCCGAACACGAACAGGGCGGGCGGCGCCAGGGCGATCCGTTCCACGCTGACGGGAGCGAAGCCGGGCGCCGCGGCGGCGTTGACCAGCCCGGCCGCGCGGAAGATGGCGCCGACCAGGGTGTCTCGTCCGGCCGTGAACCCGCCCGCCGTCAGGTAGAGGGCGGAGCGCTTCCGCTCGCCCGGTCGCGGCGAGGCCTCGCGCAGTCTGGCGTCCATGCGGGCGATCAACGCCTCGCCGCGCGGCGCGGCGTCCAGCGCCCCGGCGACGGCGTGGATGTTCTCGCGCACGCCCGCGAAGTCCGTCGCGTCGCGGATGGTCGCGACGCGAGCGCCCGAGGCCTTGAGCCGGGCCAGCAGCCGGGCGTCGCCGCCCCAGTAGCGCACCACCACATCGGGCTGGAAGGCGAGGGCCGCCTCCAGCGTCGGCCGCACCCGGCGGCGACCGGCCGCGGCCTCCCGCAGCCAGGCGTCAGGATCATCGGCCCGGGGCGACAGCGCCAGCGCCGCGCCCGGCGCGAGAGCCAGGGCGTACTGGTCGCCGCACTGGTCGAGCGACATCACGCGCAGGGGCCGCGTCTCCACCGCGCTCGCCGAACCGGCGCCCGCCTGCAGGACCATGGCCAGGCCGGCGGCGGCCCGCCATGGGGTCAGGCCTGTCACGGCCTCATCAGCCCCGCGAACAGACCGTCCAGCAGGGTGTCCACCAGTCGTTCCGGCGCGACCCAGTCGAAATAGGGCTTGGTGATCATCAGCGACACGACCCCGTGGGCGCCGGCCCAAAGCGCCTGGGCCGTGGTCGCGGCGTCGCCCTTCAACCGCCCGCCAGCGGCGGCGGCCTCGACCACCTGTTCGAACGACCGGAACAGCTCATGGCCCAGTTCCCTCGCCGCCGACTGGGCCCCGTCCCTCAGTTCGACGGGCCGGGTCATATAGGCCAGCCGATAGGCGTTGGGATTGGCGAAGCCGAAGGCGATGTAGGCGCTCAGCATCCGCTTCAACCGGACTTCCGGGTCGCCCGGTTCGGCCAGGATGTCCTCGTTGGCCGCCATCAGGGTGGCGAAGGCCTGACGGCAGATCTCGTGCAGAATCTCGCCCTTCTCGGCGAAATGCATGTAGAGCGCGGTCGAGGACAGCCCCACCTCGTCGGCGATCTTGCGGATCGTGGCGCCCTCGTAGCCGTGCTCGACGAAGATTCGCTCGGCGGCGGCCAGAATCTCGGCGCGGCGGGCATGGCCCTCGCCCTTGGGTTTGCGCTGCGAGCGCGGATTCAGGACGGCGGGGGCGGTCACGTGGGGCGGGACTCCGGACTACGGAACCCTGAATAGCGGCAATCCCGACGCCGCGCCATTCGCTTGCCGCCCGTGAGCCGGCGCGTTAACCGTGACGGATGGGAAGGGTGGGGATCAGCGATCTCCGGGATCGCGGGCGCGACGCCGGGCGCTACGGACCGCCGCGGGCGAACAGCGCAGCTTGGCGGGGTCTGTCGACGTTCCAGTGGATCGCCACGGCCGCCCTTGCCGGAGGCGTGGGCGCCCTGCTGTGGCGCCAGCCCGAGGCCGCCGCGCCCGTCGTCGTCGCCGTCGCGGCCGGAGCCTTCCTGACCATCTCGGCCTGGCGGGTGCTGCTGGTCGTCGTCAGCGCCAGGCCGGGCCTGCCGGTCCCGCCGGCCGTCGCCGACCTGCCGCGCTATACGATCCTCGTCGCGCTCCATGACGAGACTGAGGTGGTGGGCCAGCTGGTCGAGCGGCTGGCCCGGATCGACTATCCGCCGGACCGCCTCCAGGGTCTGCTGATCCTGGAAGCCCACGATCACCCGACCATAGCGGCCGCCCTTGCGGCGCGACGGCCGGGCTGGCTGGAAGTGTTCGTCGCCCCGCCCGGCGCGCCGCGGACCAAGCCCCGGGCCCTGAACTGCGCCCTGCCCCACGTCACGGGCGAGCTGCTGACCGTCTACGACGCCGAGGACGAACCGGACCGCCTGCAGTTGCGCGAAGCGGCGGCGCGCTTCGCGGCCGGGACCGGCAGCCGCCTGGCGTGCCTGCAGGCTCCGCTGCGCATCCGCGAGGGGCGAAGCGGGCGCGACGCCTCCCCCTTCCTCGACCGGCAGTTCGCCGCCGAATACGCCAGCCTGTTCGAGACCGCCCTGCCCGGCATGGCGCGGCTGGGCCTGCCCTTCCCGCTGGGCGGCACCAGCAATCATTTCCGCGTCGACGCGCTGCGGGCGGTCGGCGGATGGGACGCCTTCAACGTCACAGAGGACGCCGATCTCGGTTTCCGGCTGTGGACGCACGGCTGGCGACTCGGCGTCATGACGCGGCCGACGTGGGAGACGCCGCCGGGCGGCCTCGCCGACTGGCTGCCGCAGAGAACGCGGTGGCTGAAGGGCTATATGCAGACCTGGGGCGTGCACACGCGAAGGCCGTGGCGGCTCAGCGTGCGCGGCGGCTTTGCGCTGACCATGACGGTCGGGGCCTGCCTCGGCTCCGCGACGCTGAACGGCCCATCGCTCGCCTGGGTGGCCGCGACGGTGCTGGTGGCGGCCATGGCCGGCCTGCCGCCGGAGACGCCGGTGCTGGCGCTGAGCGTCCTTGTCCTCGGCGCGGCCTCGGCCTGGCTGTCCTGCGCCATCGGCGCGCGCCGGGCGGGCGTGCCTTATGGGCCGTTGGACATGGTCGCCGCCCCCGCCTACTGGGCGTTGCAGAGCCTCGCCGCCTTCCACGCCGGCTGGCGGCTGTTGCGCGAGCCCTTCGCCTGGGACAAGACGCGGCACCGTCGGGATGCGCCGGCAAGCGAAGCCGCCTTTCCGGCCGCGGCCCACGCCCGACTGGACGAGACGGCGCCGAACCGCCTATCAGCGGCCCATGCCGCCGCGCCTCACCCCGTCGCCTGAAACGCTCGTCACCCGCGCCTGGGCCGACTACGCCCTGCTGGACAGCGGCGATGGAAAGAAGCTGGAGCGCTACGGTCCATGGACCGTCGTGCGACCCGAGCCGCAGTGCTTCTGGTCGCCGCGCGATCCGACGGCGTTCGAGGCGGCCGACGCCGTGTTCGATCCGACCGACGAGGACGAGAGCGGTCGGTGGCGCTTCGCCGGCAAGCCGGTCGACACCTTCCCTCTGGCGTGGCGTGACGTCCGCTTCACCAGCCGCTTCACGCCGTTCCGCCACCTCGCCTTCTTCCCCGAGCAGGCGGCGAACTGGGATTGGCTGGACGGGCGTATCCGCCGCCTGCACAAGCCGAGAATCCTGAACCTCTTCGGCTACACCGGCGTAGCCAGCCTGGCCTGCGCCGCCGCGGGGGCCGAGGTCACCCATGTCGACGCGTCAAAGAAGTCTGTGGCCTGGGCGCGGGAGAACGCCGAGCTATCCGGCATGGCCGACAAGCCGGTCCGCTGGATCGTCGAGGACGCCCGGAAATATGCGGCGCGCGAGGTGCGCCGGGGTTCGAAATACGACGGGATCATTCTCGATCCGCCCAAATACGGGCGGGGACCCACGGGCGAGGTATGGCGGCTGTTCGAGGATCTGCCGGGCCTGCTGAGGGACTGCGCGGCCTTGCTGTCCGACGACGCCTCCTTCCTGCTGCTCAACGCCTATGCGGCGAGGATTTCAGGGCTGTCGCTGGCGCATCTGATGGCCGAGGCGACGCACGACCGGGGCGGCGTCATCGACTGGGGCGAACTGGCGCTGGCCGAAGACGGACCCGACGGGCGCGCCATCGGCCTCAGCTTCTTCGCCCGGTGGTCGGCGTGACGGACCGGCTGATCACCTCCCTGACCAATGAGACGGTCAAGTCCGTGCGCGCCCTGCATATGCGCAAGGAGCGCGAGGCGACCGGGCGGTTCCTCGCCGAAGGCCTGAAATTCATCGGCGAGGCGCTGGATCAGGGACGCGCCCCGCGCCTGCTGCTGGTCGGCGACGACGCGCGGCCGCACCCGCTGCTGGACCGGGCACGGGCCGAAACCCGGGCGGCCGGCGGCGAGGTGGTGGTGGTGACCCACGCCATCCTCGAAAAGATCAGCCGGCGCGACAATCCGCAGACGGTGCTGGGGGTTTTCGAGCAGGTCTATACGCCGCTGTCGGCGATCCAGCCGGAAGGGGCGCCGTGCTGGGTGGCGCTGGAGCAGGTGCGGGATCCGGGCAATCTCGGGACCATCATCCGCACAGCCGACGCGGCGGGCTGCGGCGGCGTGGTGCTGATCGGCGACTGCGTCGATCCCTATTCGGTCGAGGCGGTCAGGGCGACCATGGGTTCGGTGTTCGCGGTCGCCATCGCGCGCGCGACGGCGGCGGAGTTTCTGGCGTGGAGGCAGACCTGGCCCGGCAGCGTCGTCGGCACCCGGCTCGACGCCTCGGTCGGTTATCGCGACGCCGACATCCAGCGCCCCGCCCTGATCCTCATGGGCAACGAGCAGGCGGGGCTGACCGACACGCTGGCGGCGGCCTGCGATGTCAACGTCAAGATTCCGATGCGCGGCCGGGCCGACAGCCTGAACCTGGCGATCGCCACGGGGATCATGGTCTATGTGGTGACCGACCCGGCCTGAGGATGACGCGGGATTCACTTGCGGCGGGACGCGGTCGGCGCGAGCTTGGCCGGATGCGCCGGCTTCTGCCCCTCTTCGCGGTCTTCAGCCTCGCGACCGCGCCTGTCGCGGCGCAGGAGGCCGCGGACTATCGCGCCGACGCGCTGGCCATAGAGGCGCTGGTGAACAGCCACTACGCCTATCTCGACCGGCTGCCGGGCGGCGCCTTTCCGGACAGCGCCGTGCTTCGCGCCGAGGCCGGGTCGGTCACGGACCGTGCCTCTCTGCTGCGCTACGCCGAGCGGGCGGTGGCCGCGCTGGCCGATCATCACGCCATCACCGGTTCGTCCTTCGGCGATAGCTGGGCGCTGGTCCCGAGCTACAGCGACCTGTGGGTCGAACCGGCCGACGGATACTGGCGCATTCTCGCGGTGCGGCAGAACTCGCCGGCCGAGGCCGCGGGCGTGCGGGCCGGAGACGACCTGATCGCGGTGGACGGCGTGGCGACGGGGGTGGCCGTGGCAGACTTCTGGACCGGGCTGGGGCTCGAGGTCACGCCGGACCGGGCCGGCTACGCGGCCCGCGTGTTGGCGGCGGGGCGACGGGACCGCATGCGGGACCTGACGGTGCGCGGGGACGACGGCGTCGAGCGTCGGCTGTCGCTGCCCAGCGTCTACGCCCTCCCCCGTTCCGAGCGGGCGCCCGTGGAGGCGGGAGTCGCGCCCGGCGGCGGGACGCTGGTCATCCGCTTCAACGACTCGCTCGGCGATACGGCGACGATCGCGGCCTTCGACGAAGCCATGGCGCGGGCCCGGCCCGGGCAGATGGTCACGCTCGACCTCAGGGATACGCCGTCGGGCGGCAACACCGTGGTCGCGCGGGCGATCATGGGCTGGTTCGTCGACGAGCCGCGCGCCTACCAGATCCACAGCCTGCCGGCCGAGGCTCGCGAGACGGGAATCCCGCGGCAGTGGATCGAGCAGGTATCGCCCCGCCCGGGCAGGCGGCACGACGGCCCCGTCGTGGTCCGCGTCGGGCGCTGGACCGGCAGCATGGGCGAGGGTCTGGCGGTCGGCATGGATGCGCTGGGGGCGCTGGTCGTCGGCGAGCCGATGGCCGGGCTGCTGGGGGCCATCTACGACCATCGGCTGCCCAACTCGGGACTGGTCATCAAGTTGCCGACCGAGCGGCTCTACGCGGTGGACGGCACGCCGCGCGAAGCGTTCCGGCCCGCGCCCTAGAAGCTGCGTCCGTCGACGCGCTGGGCCGACCAGCTCCACGGCTCGATGTCGGTCAGGGTGCGGACGTTGACCGCCACCATCTGCGAGCCGTCCGCGGTCTCTCCGCGGGCGAACGACTGGACCCCGCAGGTGTCGCAGAACAGGTGGCGAATCTTGTGGGAATTGAAGGTGTAAGCGGTCTGCGGCCCCTCCTTCAGCACGCGGAAGGCGTCGGGCTGGACGAAGGCCAGCACGAAGCCCTTCGGGTAGCAGTGGGAGCAGTTGCACTCGATCAGGCCCTGGAGATCGGTGTCGACCTCGTAGGCTACGGCCCCGCAGGCGCAGCCGCCCTTGTGCGTCTTCAGTCCAGCCATCATGCGTCCTCGAGCAACACCACCCCGGGCGCGGATTTCAGGGCACCGCGCAGGGCGCCGTCCAGCCGGTAGCGGCCCGGCAATTTCAGTTCGACTTCGCGCCGCCCGTCAAGGGAGGCGACCAGCGAGACCTCGCCGCCCTTCCCGTTGGCCTTCGCCCGTTCCAGCCGCGCCTTGAGCGCCGCGGCGTCGGCGGTCCGGGCCGAGACATGGATGCGGAGACCCATGGCCCCATCGTCGATCAGGGCGTCGAGACGGCTGGCGTCGTCGCCGAAGAAACGGACCTCGCCGTCCGAGGACTTGGCGCGGACGCGAACCATGATCGAGGCCCCGACCTCGAGCACCTCGCGGCATTTGCGCAGCTGTTCGGGCGGGAACAGGCACTCGAACTCGCCGGTCGGGTCGGAGAAGGTCACGAACGCGAATTTCTCGCCGGTCTTCGCACTCGCGCGCTCCTGACGGCGGCGGACCACGCCGGCCATCAGGAAGGCCTCGTGACCGCTTTCGGCCAGGGCGGTGGCCTCGGCTACGAAGGTGACGCGCTTGCGCTTCAGGGCCGGGGCCATGTCCTCCAGCGGGTGGCCGGACAGGTAGAAGCCGACGGCGGCCAGCTCCTGATCGAGCTTTTCGGGGCCGACCCACGGCTCGACCGGCCGGAGGCGCGGGCGCGCGGCGGCCGCCTGGTCGCCGCCGAACAGGCTGACCTGCGACGAGGCGCGTTCGGCGGCGACGCTCTGGCAATAGGCCATCAGGGTGTCGGCCTGCTCGACCAGCTGGCGGCGGTTGGTGTGGAAACAGTCGAAGGCGCCGGCGCGGGCCAGATTCTCGAGCGCGCGCTTGTTGACGTATTTCGGGTCGACCCGCTCGAGGAAGTCGAAGATGTCGGTGAAACGGCCGCCGGTCTCGCGCACCTCGACGAGGTGTTTCATGGCCTCGAGGCCGACGTTGCGGATGGCGCCCAGGGCGTAGAGCACCGACCCGGTCTTTTCGCCGTCGCCCCCCTCCTCCCAGGCGACGTCGAAGTCGGCCGAGGAGCGGTTCACGTCCGGGGCCTTGACCGGCACCTCGAAGCGGCGGCAATCCTGATAGAAAACAGCCAGCTTGTCGGTGTTGCTGAGATCGAGACTCATGGACGCGGCCATGAATTCGACGGGGTGGTTGGCCTTCAGCCAGCCGGTCTGGAAGGAGATCAGGGCGTAGGCGGCGGCGTGCGACTTGTTGAAGCCGTAGCCGGCGAATTTCGCGACCAGATCGAAGATGCCGCCGGACTGCTCTTCCGGCACGCCCTTTTCGGAGGCGCCCTTGATGAAGCGCGCCCGCTGGAAATCCATCTCCTCCTTCTTCTTCTTGCCCATGGCGCGGCGGAGAAGGTCGGCCTCGCCGAGGGAGTATCCGGCCAGGATCTGGGCGATCTTCATCACCTGCTCCTGGTAGATGATGACGCCGTAGGTCTCCGTCAGCACCTCCTTGAGCGAGGGGTGCAGATAGTCGACCTCCTGACGGCCGAACTTCCGGTCGATGTAGGTGTCGATCATCTCCATCGGCCCCGGCCGGTAGAGCGAGATCAGGGCGGTGATCTCCTCGATCGAGCCGCAGCGCATCTTGCGCAGGGTGTCGCGCATGCCCTGCGATTCCAGCTGGAACACGCCGACGGTCTGGCCCGAGGCCATAAGCTCGTAGGTGCGCGGGTCATCGAGCGGCAGGCCGTTCCAGTCGGGGGCGGCGCCGCGCCGTTCCAGATACTGGCGGGCGCGGTCGAGCACGGTCAGGGTCTTGAGGCCGAGGAAGTCGAACTTGACCAGACCGGCGGCCTCGACCCACTTCATGTTGAACTGGCTGGCCGGGATGGACGAGCGCGGGTCCTGATAGAGCGGAGCCAGCTCGACAAGCGGGCGATCGCCGATGACGATGCCGGCGGCGTGGGTCGAGGCGTTGCGGTACAGCCCCTCCAGCTCCAGCGCCGTCTCCAGCAGGGCGGCGACGTTGGCGTCGGAATCGCGAGCCTCCTTCAGCCGCGGCTCCAGCTCGACGGCCTGGGCGAGGGTGACGGGGTTGGCGGGGTTGGCCGGCACCATCTTGGCGAGGCGGTCGACCTGCCCCAGCGGCATCTGCAGAACCCGGCCGACGTCGCGCAGCACGGCGCGCGCCTGCAGGGTGCCGAAGGTGATGATCTGGGCGACCCGGTCCTTGCCGTAGCGGTCCTGGACGTAGTCGATCACCTCCTCCCGCCGCTCCTGGCAGAAGTCGATGTCGAAGTCGGGCATGGAAACCCGCTCGGGGTTGAGGAAGCGCTCGAACAGCAGGCCGAAGCGCAGCGGGTCGAGGTCGGTGATGGTCAGGGCCCAGGCGACCAGGGAGCCGGCGCCGGAGCCGCGCCCCGGGCCCACGGGGATGCCGTGGGTCTTGGCCCATTTGATGAAGTCCGACACGATCAGGAAATAGCCGGGGAAGCCCATCTGCTGGATGATGCCGACCTCCCATTCCAGACGGCTCCAGTACTCTTCCTCGGCCGCGGCGGGGGTGACCTGCTGCAGCCGCGACCTCAGCCCCTCGCGGGCCTGGTGCATCAGCTCGTCGGGCTCGGACCGGCCCGCGCCGGCGTCGAAGCGCGGCAGGATGGGCGCGCGGGTCGGGGCGATGAAGGCGCAGCGGCGGGCGATGTCGAGGGTGGCGTCGCAGGCCTCGGGCAGGTCGGCGAACAGTTCGCGCATGGCCGCGGCGGTCTTGAACCAGTGCTCGCCGGTGATGCGGCGGCGGTCCTCCTGACCGGTGAAGGCGCCGTCGGCGATGCACAGAAGGGCGTCGTGGGACCTGGCTTGGGACGCTTTGGCGTAGTGCACGTCGTTGGTGGCCACGAGCGGGACGTCGTTCGCATAGGCCCAATCGACGAGGCCGCGCTCGGCCTGCTGTTCGGCGGCGAGGCCATGACGCTGGAGCTCCACATAGAAGCGGTCGCCGAAGGCCGCCTGCATGGCCGCGAGGGCGGCGCCGGCCTCGGCCAGCTTGCCCTGGACGAACAGCGGATCGACGGGACCGTCGGGGCCGCCGGAGAGCAGGATCAGGCCCTCCGAGCGTTCGGCCACCATGGTCCAGGGCACGCTGGGCTCGTCCATCGATCCGGCGTCGAGGAAGGCGGAGGACGACAGGGCCGAGAGGTTGAGCCAGCCGGCCTCGTTCTGGACCAGCAGGACGACGGTGGGGACCCTCGCCCAGCGCTCATTGATCTTGCCGCCGATGCCGGTGACCGGCAGGGCGCAGGCGATCAGCGGCTGGACGCCCGCGTCCTTCGCCGCCTGGCTGAACTCCAGCGCCCCGAACAGGTTGGCCCGGTCCGCCACCCCGACCGCCGGCATGCCGGCGTCAGCCGCCAGGCGGGCGACCTTGCCCGCCTTGATCGCCCCTTCCAGCAGCGAATAGGCCGAGCGGACCCGCAGATGGATAAAGCCCTGGCTGTTCAGCGTGTCGGTCAAACCGGGTGGAACTCCATGTCCGGGGCGGGATCGTCTCTTCTGGACCGAGTCTCACATCGCGGACGACCGGAACACCCGAAAGCGCGGGCGGGGGCGACGGGACGGGGGACCGGCTGTGGATTAGCCGGCGCCCTGCAAAAAAACGGGGGGCAGAATCGGCAGGATCGGCGCCGGCGTTCGGGGGGGCGGAGTCGGCAGAGTCTACATGGGTTCCCGGGGAACGGCCTCGCCTCCGGCGACCGGCGCCCCCCTGCCCCATCAGGCCGCCGTGGTCAGCAGCGCCGCCTGCCACATCACCCAGACGAAGCCGCCGCACGACGCCAGCGACAGCATATCCCGAACCCAACGCGCCATGACGGCTTCTCCCATGCGTGTTCCGGTAATGTTCTATGTTCTCGTTTAGTTCCCGTCAAGAGGGCGGCGTCCATCTTTCCATGGCGGCGGACCGGAGGCGGACGTCCTGAAGTTCGGCAGAGGGTGGAAAGCGGACCTTGGAGCCGCCTACGGCGGCATGGTCTCGAAGTTCGGTAAGGATCGCGGACAACCGGGGTGGGTTGGTCGGGCTCAACCCGGCCAAGCCATACCGCATCAAACACCGTCTAGGGCCTTGTTGTCTGCGGTGGTGATCGCGTTCAGGATGAGCGTTCGCAGGGGAAGCATGCTGGTAGTGTGGGGGCGGGGATGAAGTCACTCGGGATGATCGCGGCCATCGCTCTGATGGGCAGTCCGGTCGTCGCTCAGACGGCACAGCAGTTTGATCTGGCCTGCCACGGCACCAGCCAGACCCTCACGGGTGCTCAGGTCGTCTGGAATGACCGCATCCGCGTCGATCTGAGCGCCAACATCTACTGTTGGAAGAACTGCACCGTGCGGGCACAGATCGATGAAGTGGCGGAAGGCGTGATCTGGTTTTCGCGCGCTGGCGACTACACCAGCGTCAATCGGATGACCGGGGAGTTTGAGCATCTTCCGGGTCTGATTGGGCGTGAACCGAAGATCACGGGCACCTGCCGCGTCATGCCCTTCACTCCGATTACCGAAAGGGCGTTCTGAACGTGCGCAAGCTTGTAACCCTAGCGGCGGTCCTGACCGTGACCAGCAACCCGGCTCTCGCTCAAAGCCAGTCCGTGGTGCCCGTGTTCACGGGTGAGGTGACCTACGAAAATTCGGAGCGCTTCACGGTCGCACTGGCCAACCGGGTGGATACCATCGTGGGCGTTCAGGTCACCGTCGATCCAACGAACGCATCTTCCCCGGACGGCTACCTTGTCGACGGGATCAGCGACAGCGGTGGGGTCTATATCTCTCGCACTGAAGGCCGGATGGGCGGCATCCAGATCAATGCGCGCGATGCCTATTGGCGGCACGGCTCATACGTGATCGATGGCTTCTACGTCGTGAAGTACGGCGGGATGGGGCAGGGCATCATGGGTTACCAGCTTCAGCCCGTAGATGAGGCTGCGGTTCGGCTATCCCCGGCCCGCCTTGTTGAGGTGGACGCGGATGCCATCCTGTTTGAAGCTCAGGCAGCTACCGCCGATTAGCGGTTTTCTGGGGCTAGGGGCTACCCAGAACGACGAACACAACGCCCACGAAATGGACGCAACGGGTCGGCAGCAGACGGTCGCCTATGGGTGGTAGCGGAGGTTCGCCGACTGCGCGGCGGGCCTCCGTACCCAAAGGGTTGGCGTCTTGATCGAGATGCTTGCCAGAGCGCGTGCCGCGGTCTCCAATGTCTTGGGGGAACGACCATGAAAATCGCACTCGCAACGATCTCGGCACTGCTGACTCTCGCGCCTACCGCGAACGCTCAAGATCAGCAGCGGTCGTACGGTGAGCTTCTCCGGCATTTCCACGTAGCCGCATACGCGTCGGGCATATGTCCGGCGAGCGATGAAATCGCGCTCTACACCTTCAATGCAACCGGCCGCCATCCCAGCTGGCCCGCTACCAATATGTCGCGGCTAACCTACAGCATCGTAGGATTTAGAGAGGATGGCGAGGTCATTGCTCTTCCCGAGGACAGGAACCAAGTTCTCACCGGCGACTTTCCCGCCGGACAAGAAGCAATCAAGTGCGTGAAGTCCGCAGCCCGCCAGCAAGGGGCGGCCTATTTCGCCATACACGTAGT
The DNA here is from genome assembly GCF_036402095.1 of Brevundimonas sp. Classification (GTDB taxonomy): domain Bacteria; phylum Pseudomonadota; class Alphaproteobacteria; order Caulobacterales; family Caulobacteraceae; genus Brevundimonas. The sequence continues at coordinate 21,788 of NZ_DASWTO010000002.1, forward strand.
CTCGGTGCGCCTACTTCAAAGCGAGTAATCGCGGCTTTCCGGGTTCCCTGACCTACCCGCAGCATCCTCGTCCAATGTCCGCAACAAGTCGGGAGCCGACGGTCGCCTATGGGTGGAGAGCGGACGCCCGCCCATAGTCTGGAACTGCAGACTACCTGTTACAGAAGGAAAGCTGAGGTCCCTGCCATCGGACGATTTCCACCTCCTCCAGAGGACCGGGTCCCGGTGCGCCTGTTGAGATCATCATTTCGATCTGGTCTCCGACCCTCCGTTCAACGCCGTTCCAGTTCCGGAACGTGCCGCGGACCGTGGCAAATCGCCGTTGATGCGATTGCGGGAAGTTCGAAATTTCGTCCCAAGACACGTAGATCGCATCAGGGCGCGGCGTGCCGGGGCAGTAGGCCGCCCAGTCGGCATAGAGCCCGACGTTTTCGAATTCAGCGATGACCAATCCCGTCACCTGGACGCGTTGACCGTCCCACCGCTCGGGGTGGGCGCTCAGCTCGGAAACCGATGTCACTGTCACGCCGTCAGGAGGTGAGAGATTGGTCACACACCCTGAGAGCCCGACAGCCATGAGAGGCCAAAGGTGGGTCTTCATAACCGGAGTATGGTGACCAACCCTCGGGAGGGTCAAACGAGATGAGGCCGGTCCAGGACGCTGTGCGGCTTGTCCGAAAATCGAACGTCCGCAACGGGTCGGGAGGAGCCGGCCACCCACGGGGAAAGCGGACGCCGGTCACTCCTGGCCGGGCACAAATGAGCGCAGGCTTCGCTGCACGTGATGGACCCGCAAGCCAAAGATTCCGCAATGGCGCGTGCTGACCCATTCCTCATCACCGGTTGGCGCCGGAATAAGCCGATCGATGGCGCCCGAAACAGTCACGTACGACCGGTTCAGCCCGGAGAGCCGGGCGTCAAGCTCGTGCTCACCCGACATCACGCCGATTGGGAGACACATCCCGCTCGCCCGATCTTCATCGTAATCGGAGGACGGGAAGAGATTGCTGCTCTCGAACTCGTAGACGAGCCAACCATGCACCCTGATGGTCTCCCCCAAATGCCGTTCGGGCTGTCTGAAGATGTGGATCGGGTTGGTGGCGCAAGCGGTCAGAGCCAGGGCGGCGAGCATCAATATCGCTCCCTGACCAGGTCGCGTTTCGCGGCGCATGCCCATGTCCATGGCGTTCACTGAAGCGGCAAAACGCAATGTCCGCAACGGGTCGAAAGCGGTCATCGGTCCGGCCCGGCGTTGGCGCTCCCGGGCGGGCCGATGAATGGATGCGGGCTTTCCGCCGTCGGGGGTCCTACAAGAGCTCACGACGCCACCAGTCATCCGCCTTTCCGGCGGCAGGCGTCGCGGGATGACGGTCATGGCCAAGGGTCAAGCACGCAGCAACAAGGAAATCCGCAAGCCGAAGGCGGAGAAGCCGAAGCCGGCGGTGGCGGTGGGCAGTTCGCCGTTCACCCAGGTTCCGGGGAAGAAGTAGGGCGGCAGAACCGCCGCCGCAGCGTCATCCCCGGGCTTGATCCCGGGATCAGAGGTGGGGCCGGACTGCGCCACAGGGCCGGCCCCGTCAGTGCGGCCACACTTCTTTCAGGACCTCGGCGCGGCCGTCCTTGAGGCGGACCTCGAGCGTGGGGGTGGCCGGCTGGCCCTCGGCGAACAGTTCGTAGATGACCGCGCCGTCGGCGGCCTGGATGCTCTCGATCACGCGGACGGGGACGAAGCCGGCGCGCGCGGTTCCGGCGGCGGCCCGGACGCTCGCGGGGACGGCGCTCCAGGCGAGGTCGCGCTGGATCTCGACCACCTGCCAGCCCGACGGCGTCTCCAGCAGATCGAGTTCGATCTCCGCCCCGTCGACGGCGCCCTCGACGTCGTAATAGCGCCGCCCTTCCCGCTCCTTCAGCTCGGCCCCGGCGATGACCATGCCCGGGCGGGCGGCCAGTACGGCGGCGCGGACAGCCCCGGGAACGTCGCCGGCGGCGGTCGGGGTGATGGCGGTGGCGGGCGCGCGGGGCGCCGTCGGGGGCTCGGCGGGACCGCAGCCGGCGATCATCATGACACCGGTAGCAATTGTGGAGGCGATCAGGGCGCGGTTCATGACGGTCTTCCTCGCTGGAGAAGGCGGCAGTCTATGCCCGCGGACGAACGGCGCAACCCGGGCGTCAGGCCTCCTCACGGCGCGCCAGCCGCGCCTCGCACTCGGCCACGCCCGCGGCGACCTCGGCCGCCGCGTAGAGGGCGCGGGCCTCGGTCCAGGCGGCGACCGCCTGATCGGGACGGTGCAGGTCTTCGAGCGCCAGGGCCTTGAGGCGCAGGGCGTTGGCG
>NZ_DASWTO010000003.1:0-12120 GCF_036402095.1 Brevundimonas sp.
TCGTACTGGATCAGTTCGAACAGCTCGTCGCGCCAGACGACCTGGCCGGGGGCGGTGGCGACGTTCTTCCCGACCTCGAAGCGGCCGTAGTCGGCCTGGCTGATCTTCAGCCTGCCGGCGCCGCGCTCGAGATCGGCGGCGAAATTCTGCATCCCCCTGACCAGCGATTCGCCGTTGCTCTCGGCCAGGGCCTTCAGCGCGGCGGGGTTGGAGGCGAGGAAGTTGGAGGGGGAGAAGGCGTCGGTCAGGAGTTTCGTGAAGAACTCGGCCCGGCGCTTGGTGCGGGGATCGATGTCCTCGACGCTGGAGACCAGGCCGTTCATCCAGTCGGCCGTGACCAGATAGGACTGGCGCATGACGTCGAACATCGGGTTCTCGGACCAGGCCGGATCCTTGAAGCGCTTGTCCTTCGACGGCGCGGCCGGGGCCTCCTCGCCGGCGGCGCGGCGCGTGGTCGAGGCCCACAGGTCCATGTAGCGGTTGAACAGGTCGGCCTGGGCGGCGAACAGCTTGTCGGGGCGCGAGGCGAGGCCGCTCATCACCTGGCTCATGGCCGGGCCGACATTGAACGGGTCGGGCGAGAGGGCGGCGGGGCGGTCGGCCTGGGCCAGGGCGGCCTCGGCGATGGCCGACTGGGCGGTGAGGGCGGCCCTGGCGAGGTTGAGCGACAGGGTCTCGATCATCTGCCGCTGGTCCTCGCCGGGGAAGGCGAAGGCGGGGCCGGAGGGCTGCGGCGGTTCCGGCACGGGCTCCGGCCGGGGCGCGGGCTGCCCGGCGGCCTTCGCCGCACGCGGTCGCGGGGGCTTGGCCGAGGTCGGACGGCCGGACTTGCGGGGCGCGCGAGCGGCGTCTGCAGGCGGGGTGGTCGGACGCTTGGCCATGCGCGAAAGGCTCCGGGGGACGTCAGGATCGGTCGTAGGGGCGGCGGTCGCCCTTCCTCCCGGGGTGATCATGGCATATGACCGCCCCTGACATGAACGCGCCGATCCGGAAATTCGCAGCGCTCCTGACCGCCGCCGCCGCCGCGGGCGGTCTGACGGCGTGCGTGGGCGCCTTCGACCCGGAGACGGACCCGACCTCGCCGGTGGCGCCGCGGGTGCAGGCGCTGGTCGACGCGAATCGGTCGTATCCGCGCTGGGCCGACTTTCCGAAGTCGCTGGAGGCCGAACCGGCGCCGGCCGTGATCGCCGCACGCGTCGCCACGCTGGAAACCACGGGCGGCGAACTGGCGGATGCGGCGGCGCGGATCGAGTGGCTGACGGGCGGGGACGCAAGCGCCTTCGCCGAGAGCGTGCGGGAGCGGGTCGCCGCCGTCGAGGTGGCGCCGGTGACCGCCGAAACCGCCGCGGAGATCGAAGAATTCGCCCGCCGGACCCGCGAGCGCGGCCGCGCGCCGCCGCCGGTCGATCGCCGCTGATCCAAACCAACGGTCGCCGGGACGACAGAATCCCGGGATCATCGTCCTCAGGAGAACGCCCATGGCCGGACCGGCCCCCTACGCTTCCACGCTCGCCGCCGACGCCGCGCGCGTCACCGAACTGGCGGCCATCGCCAGCTACGCCCAGATCGGCCGCGGCGACGAGAAGCAGGCCGACCAGCTGGCTGTCGACGCCATGCGCACGGCGCTGAACAAGCTCGACATCGACGGCAAGATCGTCATCGGCGAGGGCGAGCGCGACGAGGCGCCGATGCTGTACATCGGCGAGAAGGTCGGCACCGGGAAGGGCCCGGCCATCGACATCGCCCTCGATCCGCTGGAAGGCACGACCCTGACGGCCAAGGCCATGGCCAACGCCCTGTGCGTGCTGTCGATGTCGGCGAGCGGCGGCATGCTGCACGCGCCCGACACCTATATGGAGAAGATCGCCATCGGGCCGGGCTATGCGCCGGGCACGGTCGATCTGGACATGAAGCCGCAGGAGAACGTCCGCTCGCTGGCCTCGGCCAAGGGCGTCGATCCGCGCGACATCACCGTCTGCGTCATGGACCGGCCGCGGCACGCCGAACTGATCGCGGCCCTGCGCGAGGTGGGCGCCAAGGTGGTGCTGATCACCGACGGCGACGTGGCCGGGGTGATCCACACGGCCGAACCGGAAACCGGCATCGACCTGTATCTGGGATCGGGCGGAGCGCCGGAAGGCGTGCTGGCGGCGAGCGCGCTGAAATGCGTCGGCGGTCACTTCCAGGGCCGGCTTATCTTCCGCAACGACGACGAGCGGGCCCGGGCCGAGCGCACGGGCGTCACCGATTTCGACCGCAAATACGACCTGCACGAACTGGTCTCGAAGGACGCGGTCTTCGCCGCCACCGGCGTGACCAAGGGGGCGATGCTGGACGGCGTGCAGGTGAGGGACGGCTTCGTCACCACCCATACGCTGGTGATGGATTCCTCGACCCGGACCATCCAGCGCATCCACACCCGACGGCCGTTCTGATGGCCGACGGGGGAAGCCTGCCTGCGTCGCATTCTGCGTTTCTGGGGGTTTCCCGCTCGCTGTCCGGGCGCGCCTGGCGGCAGAGGCCGGCCGAGGCGGCGCTGATCCGCGCCCATATGCAGGCGCTGAACCTCGACGAGCCGCTGGCCAGGGCGCTGGCGGCGCGCGGGGTGCGGGCCGACCAGGGCGCGGACTTCCTCACACCCACGCTGAAGGCGCTGTTCCCCGATCCGTCGAGCTTCATGGACATGGACGCGGCGGCGGAGGCGGTTCTCGACGCCCTTCAGGCCGGGGCGTCGATCCATGTGTTCGCCGATTACGACGTCGACGGGGCCTCGAGCGCGGCCCTGCTGGTGCGCTGGTTCCGGGCCATGGGCGCGGACCTGCCCATCTATGTCCCCGACCGGATGACCGAGGGCTACGGGCCGAGTCCGAAGGCGTTCGATACGCTGAAGGCGTCGGGCGCCGAACTGGTCATCACCGTCGACTGCGGCGCGGCGGCCAACGAGGCGGTGGCTCACGCCTCGGCGATCGGGCTGAAGGTCGTGGTCATCGATCACCACATGATGCGGGAACATCCGCCGGTCTGCGCGGCCGTGGTCAATCCCAACCGGCCGGGCTGCAATTCGGGGCAGGGCAATCTGGCGGCGGCGGGGGTGGTGTTCGTGCTGCTGGCGGCGCTGAACCGCGAGGCCCGGCGGCGGGAAATGTTCGGGGACCGCAAGGAGCCCGACATCCGCCAGTGGCTGGATCTGGCCGCCATGGGCGCGATCTGCGACGTAACCGGCCTGACCGGTTTCAACCGGGCCCTGACCAGTCTGGGGCTGCGGGTCATGTCGGAGTGGCGCAATCCCGGGCTGAGGGCGCTGCTGGCGGCGGCGGGGAGCGAATCGGGCCCGGCCAAATGCAATCACGCCGGCTTCATCCTCGGACCGCGCATCAACGCCGGCGGGCGGATCGGCAAGTCGGACCTCGGCGCCCGGCTGCTGTCGACCGACGACCCCGACGAGGCCATGGCGCTGGCGCAGGAGCTGGACGCGTTGAACATCGCCCGGCGCGAGGTCGAGCGGCAGGTGACGGACCAGGCCACGCGGATGGTCGAGGCCTCGGGCGCCCACGCCGACGGCTCGGCCGTGGTGGTGATCGAGGGCGATGAATGGCACCCGGGCGTGGTCGGCATCGTCGCGGGGCGGCTGCGGGAGCGCTGGCGCAAGCCCGTGGTGGTGATCGGCGTCGATGCGGTCAACGGGATCGGCAAGGGCTCGGGCCGGTCGCAGCCGGGCATGAATCTGGGCCGGGCGGTGCAGGCCGCCTGGGAGGCCGGAGTGCTGATGGCCGGCGGCGGCCACGCCATGGCGGCGGGCCTGACCGTCAGGGCCGGCGACATCGGGCGGCTGCGGGATTTCCTCAACGAGCGCATGGCCGGCGAGCAGGCGGCGGCCGAGGCGCTGGACGGTGTCGAGATCGACGCCCTGATCGATCCGGGCGCGGCCTCGCGGGCCCTGTTCGAGCAGTTCGAGCGGCTCGCCCCCTTCGGGCCGGCCAATCCGGAGCCGCTGTTCGCCCTGGAGCACGTCGCCGTGCGCGAGCCCGTCGCCATGAACGGGGGCCATGTGCGCTGTCGTCTGGTCGGCGCCGACGGGGCCTCGGTCAAGGCCATCGCCTGGCGCTGCGCCGACCTGCCCGCCGGCAAGGCGCTGCTGGCCGGGCAGGGCGGGTTGAGCGTCGCGGGGCGGCTGAAGGCGGACGACTGGAACGGCCGGCGCGGGGTCCAGTTCGAGATCGAGGACGTCGCCGATCCCAGGATGGCCCAGGTCGAACGCTGATCGCGTTTTTCTACGGCAAAGCCGCTTGCACCCTGCGGAATCGGCGGCTATATCGCCGCTTCCCCGCGCCGCGGTCCCTTCGTCTATCGGTTAGGACGTCAGGTTTTCAACCTGAAAAGAGGGGTTCGATTCCCCTAGGGACTGCCACGCGGGGCCTTCCCCCTTCATCCCCGGATGCCGCCGCTCCCGCCTCGCCCGGGCGCAGACGCTTTGCGCCGGCGCGACCTGCGCCCCGCGGCACGATCCCACCCCGCCGCGGCGCCGCATGGCCCTGCGGGACGGTTATTGGGAGCGCTTTCAGTCCCCGGTTGAAAAAAATGTTCAGCTTTGGGACAAAACCTGCGTTTTTGCCTTTTCCGGGCTTCGCAGAACCGTGTTAAACAAGGCCCGTCCGCACCGCTCGCGGACAGGGGGAAGGCTGTGTCCGACTACGAGGGCGTTGAGACGGTCGAGACGGTGCGTATCGCCGGCCGGGTGAAATGGTTCGATCCCGGCAAGGGATATGGCTTCATCGTACCCGATGAGCCGAACCTGACCGACATGAAGGATGTGCTGCTGCACATCTCCAGCCTGCGTGAGAGCGGCCGCGACTCGGCGGCGGAAGGCGCGCCCATCACCTGCGACTGCGCCCGCCGCCCCAAGGGCTGGCAGGTGACCGAGGTTCACGACCTGGGCGAAGGCGATCCCGACGCGGTCATCGCGCCGCGACGCGGCCTCGACGCCATTCGCCGCGACAGCCGCGCGCTGCCGGCTCTTGACGGCGACGGGGTCATGGAGACGGCCGTGGTCAAATGGTTCAACCGTACAAAGGGCTACGGATTCGTCGTGCGCGACGGACAGCCGGGCGACATCTTCGTCCACGTCGAGACCCTGCGGCGCTGCGGGCTCGACGATCTTCTGCCGGGCGAGGCCGTGGCCGTGCGGTTCGCCGAGGGCCCGAAGGGGCTGGTCGTGGCCGAGATTCGCCCGACCGGCTGATCGCCCCGCCTCCCGGGCGCGATGCCGCGCCAGACCGGACGCAAACCGGGACTTGCCGTGGGCGCGGATCGGCGCAATCTGCGGCCCAGGCTTTCCGAGGATGAAATGATGTTGGTTCGTCGTGGCTTTCTGGCCGGTCTCGCCGGTCTGGTCCTGCTGGCGGGGTGCGCGGGCGCGGGTACGGCGCAAGGCCCGAACGGGGAGCCGCTGGAGCGGCTGACGGTGATCACCTCGACGGGCGAGCACCAGTTCATGGTCGAGATCGCCGACGACGACGCCGAGCGCCAGCGCGGGCTGATGCACCGCGAGCCGCTGGCCGACGACCGCGGCATGCTGTTCCAGTTCCCGGACGTGGCCGAGCGCGGTTTCTGGATGCACAACACGCCCAGCCCGCTGGATATCATCTACATCGACCCCTACGGCCGCATCGTCTCCATCGCCAGGAACGCGACGCCCAATTCGGACGCCATCATCCCGTCCAACGGGCCGGCGATGGGCGTGCTGGAACTTCGCGGCGGGCGGGCCGACGAGATCGGGGCCAAGGCGGGGGACAAGGTCCGCCATCCGTTCTTCGCGGAATAAGCCCGGGCCCGCGTTGCGGCGGGCGCCGCCGCGTGGCAAACACCGCGGCTCTGGAACGGGGTGTAGCGCAGCCTGGTAGCGCATCTGCTTTGGGAGCAGAGGGTCGGAGGTTCGAATCCTCTCGCCCCGACCAGATGTAAGCGGCGCTATCGCTCGCGGTGCGGCCGCTCGCTGCTTGAGCGCACGCTCCGGCGCATTGTATGGAGGCGTCTTCGCCTCGCCAGATGAGTCCGTCCATGCTCGCCCGCATCTACCGCCCCGCCCGCAACGCCATGCAGTCGGGAAAGGCCAAGTCGAGAACCTGGCGGCTGGAGTTCGAGCCGGCGTCGGCGCGGACGATCGATCCGCTGATGGGCTGGACCAGCTCGGCCGACATGAACGGCCAGGTGCGGCTGGATTTCGACTCGAAGGAGGAGGCGATCGCCTATGCCGAGCGTCACGGCATCCCGTTCCGCCTGCACGAGCCGCAGGAGCCGCCGGTGATCATCAAGGCCTATGCGGACAATTTCGCCACCAACCGCAAGGTGTCGTGGACGCACTGAATCTCTGGTGCGCCTGCCGCGCTTCGCGCTACTTGAGGCGCAGGCCAGGCCGACCCGTGGCGCCCATAGCTCAACCGGATAGAGCACCCGCCTTCTAAGCGGACGGTTGCAGGTTCGAGTCCTGCTGGGCGCGCCATCCCGCCGTTCGCGGCAACCCGTCGGCGAGCGGGGCCGTTGAGGGGCGGTGAAGATCGCCACCTTCAACATCAACGGGGTCAACACCCGGCTGCCGAACCTGCTGGAATGGCTGGACTCGGCCCGGCCGGACGTGTGCTGTCTGCAGGAGCTGAAGGCGACCGATGCGCAGTTTCCGGCGGCGGCGATCCGGGCGCTGGGCTATCACGCGGTGTGGAAGGGCGAGCACCGCTGGAACGGGGTGGCGATCCTGACGCGGGAGGTTGAGCCCGTGGTCACGCGGCGCAGCCTGCCGGGCGAGCCCGCCGACGTGCAGAGCCGGTATCTGGAGGCGGCGGTGGACGGGGTGCTGATCGCCTCGCTCTACCTGCCCAACGGCAATCCTCAGCCGGGGCCGAAATTCGACTACAAGCTGGCGTGGATGGAGCGGTTGAACGCCCATGCGGCCGAGCTGCTGGCGACCGGCGCGCCCGTGGTGCTGGCCGGGGACTACAACGTCGTGCCGACCGAGGCCGACATCTACAACAGCCGCTCGTGGAAGAAGGACGCCCTGCTGCAGCCGGAGAGCCGGGCGGCGTTCGCGCGCCTGCTGGATCAGGGCTGGACCGACGCGCTGCGCGAGCGATTCCCCGACGACCCGCCGCCGTGGACCTTCTGGCAGTATTTCCGGCAGGCATGGGAACGGGACGCGGGGCTGCGCATCGACCACCTGCTGCTGAGCCCGGCGGCGGCGGGGCGGCTGAAGGACGCCGGCGTCGATCGCGAGGTGCGCGGGCGCGAACGGGCCAGCGACCACGCGCCGGTGTGGATCGAGCTGGACTGAGGCCCATGGCGCGAAAGCTGAAGGTGTTCTGCTATTCCGACGGCTTCCACTCGTGGACGGTGGCGGCGCCGTCGCGGGCCAGGGCGCTGGAGGCCTGGGGGGTGAAGCGGGACCTGTTCAAGGACGGCTCCGCCCGGGAGATCGATGTCGGTCCGGACAGGGCGGCGGCTCTGGCGGCGCCCGGCGAGCTGATCGAACGCGGGCTGGCTGTCGATATCGGCAAGGTCGAGCGGACCAGGGCTCCGAAAGCCAAGCCAAAGCCGGAAAAGCCGAAGCCGGACGCGAAGGCGCGGGCGAAGATCGAGGCGCTGGAGGCGGAACTGGATGCGCTGGACGAGGCGCAGGCGAAGGAGAGCGCCGCGATCGAGGCGGAACGCGAGGCGTTGGAGCGCCGGGCGGGAGCGCTGGCCAAACGGCAGCGGAAGGCGCGGGAGGCCCTGAAGGCGAAGCTGAAGGCGGCGCGGACGAAGCTCAGCTAGCGGCGCGCCAGGCGGCGAGGCCGCGCTCGAGGTCGGCGATCAGGTCGGCAGGGTCTTCGAGGCCGATGTGGACACGGAGCAATTCGCCCGGGAGCGACGGCGGCGAGCGGCGGAAGGGCAGCTGGCCCGTCTCGTGGGTGATCAGGCTTTCGAAGCCGCCCCAGGAATAGCCGAGGCCGAACAACTCGAGCGCTGACATCAGGGCGTGGGCGGCGGCTTCGGAGCCGCCGTTCATGACGACGCCGAAGATCGATGCGGCGCCCGTGTAGTCGCGGCGCCAGAGGTCGTGGCCGGGGGCGCCGGGCAGGGCGGGGTAGAGGACCTGCGCGACCTCGGCGCGGCCTTGCAGCCACCCGGCGACGGCAAGGGCGGAGCGGGCCTGTTCGGCGTAGCGCAGCGGCAGGGTGCGGATTCCGCGCAGAGCCAGCCAGGCGTCGTCGGGAGAGACGCGCCAGCCGAGATCCTCGATGGTTTCGGCGATCCGCCGGCCGACGGCGGGATCGGCGGCGGCGATGGAGCCCATCAGCAGATCGGAATGGCCGCCGACGTATTTGGTCACGGCCTGGACGCTGACGTCGACGCCGTGGGCGAGAGGGCGGAAGGCGAGACCGGCGGCCCAGGTGTTGTCCATCACCGTCAGCACGCCCCGGGCGCGGCAGGCGGCGGCGAGGGCCGGGAGGTCGACGACTTCGAACGTCAGCGAAGCGGGCGACTCGATCAGCAGCAGGCGGGTGCGCGGCGTGACGGCGGCGAGAATGTCGTCCGGGGACGCGTCGGGAGCGTGGAAGGCGCTGGAGACACCGCGCGCCTTCAGGTGACGGTTCAGGAAGCGCCGCGTCGGGCCGTAGAGGGCGTCGGTGGCCAGGACCTCGTCGCCCGGACGGAGCAATGTGGTCAGGGGCACGGTGACGGCGGCGAGGCCCGACGGGACCAGCCGGGCGTCGGCCGCGCCCTCGAGGCCGGCGAGGGCGGCGCGCAGCTCGCGGGCGGCGGTCAGGTCCTCGATGCCGTAGACCGGGCCGGGGCCTTCGTCACGCATGGCGGCGGGATCGTCGTTGAGCAGGGTCGAGGCGCGCTCCACGGGCGGGCTGACCGGCCGGCGGCCGGACCCGCGACGGGTGGCGGGGGCGATCAGGCGGGTGCGGTCGGAACGGTCGGGCATGGGCCGGTCGAGGCTTGCGGTGAGAGCTTCAAAAGCCTCTAAAGCTGGCGGGGGCGCAAGGTCTGGAATCGCGCGGGCGAGGAACAGGATGCGGACAGAGGTGGTACGGCGAGCCGGCGCGGGGGGTGTGGCGCTGATGCTCGCCCTGACGACCGCGGCGTGCGGCGGCGGCGATCAGGACAGGGGGAAGCAGGAGGCCGAGCCGGTCGTCACCGCCACCGAGGCCCCGGCCTTCGCCAGCCCGACCCTGGACGCCATCAAGCGCCGCGGGCGGCTGAATTGCGGCGTGCATGAGGGCCTGGTCGGCTTCGCCTACACCGACAACCGGGGCGAATGGCGCGGCTTCGACGCCGATTTCTGCCGCGCGCTGGCCGCCGCGGTGCTGGGGACCCCTGACGCCGTCAGGTTCGTGCCGCTGACCTCGAGCCAGCGGTTCGACGCCCTGCGCGGCGGCCGGGTCGACGTGCTGTGGCGCGCCACGTCTTGGACCCTGTCGCGCGAGATATCCGAGGGCGTCCGCTTCGCGGGGGTCAATTATTACGACGGGCAGGGCTTCCTCGTCCGGCGCTCGCTGAACCTGGCCAGCGCGGCCGAGCTGAACGGGGCGCGGGTGTGCGTGCAGCGGGAAACGACCTCCGAGCTGAACGCCGCCGACTTCTTCCGGGCCCGGGGCATCGAATACCGGCCCGTGGTGATGGCCAATGAGGAGGCCGCCCGCAACGCCTACGCCCGCGAGGACTGCGACGCGTTCAGCGCCGACATCTCGGCCCTGGCGGCCGCGCGGACCCTGCTGTCCAATCCCGAGCAGCACGCCATCCTGCCCGATGTCATCTCCAAGGAGGCGCTGGGCCCGGCGGTGAAGCGCGGCGACGAGTCCTGGACCTCGATCGTCCGTTGGACCCTCAACGCTCTGATGCTGGCGGAGGAACTGGGGGTGACGTCCGACAACGCCGGGCGTCTGGCCCGGGAATCGCGCGATCCGCGGATTCGCCGCCTCCTGGGCGTGGAGGGCGACCTTGGATCGGCCATGGGCCTGTCGAACGACTGGGCGAAGAACGCGATTGAAGCCACGGGTAACTATGGGGAAATCTTCAGCCGGAACATCGGGCCCAATTCATCGCTCGACCTGGCGCGGGGCCTTAACGCACAATGGAACGCTAGGCCGGGCGGCCTGATCTACGCCCTGCCGATCCGGTAACGACATCGGCCGCGCGCCGGGGGGAAGCATGGAAACGACGAAACGCGGCGGGATCCCGCTCTATCTGTGGATGCTGCTGGGCTTTGTGGTCGGCCTGGGCGGCGGCCTGTACGTCAATCTGACCGGCCAGGTCGTCATCCCCGAGGTGATGGAGATCATCCAGGCCGTCGGCCAGATCTTCCTGCGCCTGCTGTTCATGCTGGTGCTGCCGCTGCTGTTCGCCGCCCTCGCGGTCGGCGTGGCCGAGATGGGCGATCTCAAGTCGCTGGGCCGCGTCGGTTACAAGACGCTGCTGTTCACCATCCTGGTCTCGGCCATCGCCGTCGGCATCGGTCTGGGCATGGTCAACTGGTTCCGCCCGGGCGACGGCGTCGACCCGGTTCTGGCGCAGCAGCTGCTGGCCCAGGGCGCCGAGGGCGCTTCGGCCATCGTCGGCAACGCGCCCAAGAGCATCGAGGCGGGCCAATTCTTCCTCGACATGATCCCGTCGAACGTCTTCACGGCGGCGGCCGAGAACCAGATCCTCCCGGTCATGGTGTTCGCCCTGATCTTCGGCATCGGCATGGTGATGGCCAGGAGCCGGGCCACCGACCAGCTGCAGGAGACGCTGCAGGGCGTGTTCGAGGTGATGATGAAGCTCATCAACCTCGTCATCAAACTGGCCCCGATCGCCATCGCGGCCCTGATGTTCAACCTCGCGGCGGTGTTCGGCTGGGACCTGCTGGTCAGGCTCGGCGCCTATGCGGCCGTGGCCGTCGGGGCGATGGCCATTCACATGTTCGTCGTCTACCCGCTGCTGGTCTGGATTTTCGGCGGCATGAACCCCCTGAGGTTCGCCAACGGGGTGCGCGAGCCGTTCGTGGTCGCCTTCTCGACCGCCTCGTCCAACGCCACCCTGCCGATCGCCATCAAGGCGGCCGAGGAGAAGCTGAAGCTGCCGCGGCGCATCTCGCGCTTCGTGCTGACCGTGGGGGCGACGGCCAACCAGAACGGCACCGCCCTGTTCGAGGGCGTGACGGTGCTGTTCCTGGCCCAGTTCTTCGGCGTCGAACTGAACCTGACGCAGCAGCTGGTGGTGATGCTGGTCTGCATCCTCGGCGGCATCGGCACCGCCGGCGTGCCCGCGGGCTCGCTGCCGGTGATCGCCCTGATCCTGACGATGGTCGGAGTGCCGGCCGAGGGGATCGGCCTGATCCTCGGCGTCGACCGCTTCCTCGACATGTGCCGGACCACCCTGAACGTCACCGGCGATCTGGTGGCGGCGACCGTGGTGTCGCGCGGCGAAAGCGACGAGATCGTGCCGCCCGGGCTGGCGGAGCCGGCGGCGCCGGGAGCCTAGGCGCCGACGACGACCGGCGTATCGTCGCGGCCGCCCCATTCGGCCCAGCTTCCGTCATAGAGGCGGGAGGAGCGGCCGAGGGCGGCGAGGCCGAGGCTGAGGATGGCGGCGGTGACGCCGGAGCCGCAGCTGGTCACGACGGGCCTGTCGGGATCCACGCCGGCGGCGCTGAAGGCGGCCTCCAGATCGGGCCGGGATTTCATCGCGCCGTCGGGCTGGAGCAGCTGAGGGAACGGCAGGTTCAGCGCCCCGGGCATGTGGCCGCGGCGGAGGCCGGGGCGAGGCTCGGGCGCGGCGCCGGCGAACCGGTCGGCCGCCCGGGCGTCGACCACCTGGGCCGCCCCGGCCAGCGCCGCCCTTACGGTGTCGAGGCCGGCGAGCCATTCGGGGACCAGCCGGGCCGTGAAGTGCGCGGGGACGGCCGGAGGCGGGGAGCCGCACTCCACCGGCCGGCCCTCGGCCCGCCATTTCGGCAAGCCGCCGTCGAGAACCTGAACCCGCGGCGCGCCCATGACGCGGAACATCCACCACGCCCGCGCCGACGAACGGATGCCGACCGTGTCGTAGACGACGATGTGATCGGTTTCGGACAGGCCCAGACCGCCCATCCGGGCGGCGAAG
>NZ_DASWTO010000004.1:0-6637 GCF_036402095.1 Brevundimonas sp.
AGGGCGCCAAGGGTCGGGTCGACCGCGCCGTTTGTGTCGTCCGCCAGCTCGAGCGCGGCGTTCAGCATGGCCCAGAACGGCTCGGACACGGCCCAGAAGCCTGGAGGGGCGGCGTTGAGGCGCGACAGTTCGGAGCGCGGCTCCCAGTGGCTGAACAGCAGGATGATCCGACCCAGCTCCTCCTCGATGGCGGACTGGAAGGCGGCGCGCGACGGGCCAAGAGGCGGCACGAGCCGGACCGCCCAGGTCGTGCCCATGGTTTCGCCGGCGAAGTCCCAGATCAGGTCCGACGGCGGGCGCGACGGCGCCTTGCCGTGGGTCGGGACCAGCACGCGGTTGTCCACGCGCGGGCCGCTGCCGCCGGTCGGACCCGGCGGCGGGGCGGGACGGTCAGGCGGGGCGCCGGCGTCGGTCAGGGCAGCACTTCCACGACGCCGTTGTACTGGGCGGTCGAGGCCATCTGGTCGCCGTTCGCGGGGGTGCGCACGGAGGCGTTCATCCAGTACATGCCCGGCTCGGGCCAGGTGACGGTGAAGGCGCCGTCCTCGCCCGTCCTGACCGTGATCTCCTCGGGATTGTCGCGGTAGCGCGTGCCGCCGCGGGCGACGGTGACGTCCAGGTCGGCGGCGGGCCGGCCGTCGCGGACCAGTCTGAACGTCGCGGGTTCGCCGGCGACCAGGTCGTTCGGGTGGGTGACGGGAACCAGTTCGATGCCCTCGCCGGTCGGCTGCAGGGCCTCCGTGGTCGGCGCGCCAAGGGTGACGAAGGTTTCGACGCGGCTGTCCGAACGGGTGGCGGTCACTTCGGTGGCCCCGGCCGGGACGTTGGCCGCGATATCGGCCTCGGCTCCGCGCCAGCGCCGGGTGGCGCCGTCGACCTTGTAGCTGACCACCACGCCGCCCATCACATTCGCGACCCGGTAGGTGCCGCGTTGCGTCAGGTGCAGGTCGAAGGTCGAGCGATAGCGGCTGCGCATGACGTTCTCCGGCGCGACCCTGGAGCCGTCCGGCGCGGTGATGACCAGGCCGTCGAGGCCCATGGCGGCGTGGTCCGGGATGAAGACGCCGTTGGACATGCCGGCGTCGAAGCCGACCCAGGCGTCCGTGCCCGAAAGCACGGTCGAGGTCGGGGCCAGCCATGCGCGGTGCGCCTGGGCCGTCATCGGCAGGGCCAGGGCGGCGATAGCGGTGAGGAGGGCGAGCGACTTCTTCATGGCGACGATCCTTAGCGGGTGACGGCGACGCTGACGGCGCCGAGTTCGGAGGAGCCCGAGGCCCGGGCGGTGTTGGCCGCGCCCCAGCGGAAGGGGACGCGGACCGCCTCGCGGCCGCCCTGCTCGCGGGCCGCCTCGACGACGAGGACGTAATCGCCGGCGGGCAGGCTGGAGAGGCGGGCGCCGGGCACGGACACGGTGTGCCGGCCGGGGGCCTTGGTGGCGCTGGAAATCCCGTCGGCGGGCAGGCTCAGCGAGCGGCCGCCGCGGCGCCACCAGGTGCGCATGTCCTTGAGCCAGTCCTCGCCCTCGGCGACGTTGGAGACCTCGTACCAGACCGCGAGCGTGCGCACGGCGGTGTTGTCGGGTCGCTCGATCCACACCGCGACATAGGGGCGGTGATAGGCGGCGACCGACAGGCGCGGAATCTCGATCGAGACGTTCAGGTCGGCGGCCAGGGCGGGACCGGCGAGGACGCTGGTTGCGGCGGCGGTGACGGCGAGTGTGAGGTTACGCATCGGAGGCTCGTGCGGCGATCAGTGGATGAACAGCAGGGCGATGACGGCGGGGATCAGCAGGCCGAGGCCGAGCAGCGGCCAGGTCGAGGGGCGCTGGCGGGCATGCAGCCAGGTCAGGCCGAAGCCGGTCAGGGCGAAGACCACGCAGGCGGCGGCGAAGACGTCGATGAACCAGTACCAGACCCGGCCGGTGTTGCGGCCCTTGTGCAGGTCGTTGAGCCAGGCGACCCAGCCGCGGGTGGTGCGTTCGCGCAGGGCCTCGCCGGTGGCGCGGTCGATGGTCAGCCAGCCGTCACCGCCCGGCTCGGGCAGGGCGACGTAGACCTCGTCGGCCGTGGTCTCGGTCGGCCTGCCGGCGATGCGGACCTTGAAGGCGTCTGCGGCCCAGCGGGCGACAGCATCAGGGACCGGGTCGGTGGTTTCGGCGGGGAAGGCCTCAAGGCGTTCCAGCAGGGGGGCGGGCAGGGTCGCGGTCCGTTCCACCGTGACCGGCTCGGCCGGAATTTGCGCGGCGTGGTTCAGGGTGATGCCCGTCGCCGCGAACAGCAGCAGGCCGATCAGGCTGACGGCGGCCGAGATCCAGTGCCACTGATGCAGCTGCTTGAGCCAGAACGAGCGTCTGGCGTTCAGGGCCTTCGGAGGCCTGGCGGGCGCGGCGGCGTCGGTCACGCCCGGCTTGTGCCGAAGTTGCGAACCGTTTGCAATAGAGGGATTCTACGGATCAGCGTGAGAGCCGGACCCCGACGCCGAAGGTGCGCGGAGGGCCGAAGCCGGCGACCCCGGTGGCGGTTTCGGACACCTCGACGTCGGCGTCGAACAGGTTGTCGGCGGCGAGCCAGATGGTCGCGGACGGCGTCACGGCCCAGTCGGCGCGCAGATCGACCGTGGCGGCGGCCTCGAGGACGCGGCTGTTGAGGTCGTCGTCGAAGCGGCGGCTCTCCCAGCGCAGGTCGGCGGCGAGGGCCAGGCGGTCCGCCGGTCGCCACTCCAGTCCGGCCGTGGCGCTCCAGATCGGAGCCTGAGCCGGGCGCAGGCCGGTCAGCTGAGGCGCCATGACGCCGCCGTCCACGCGGGCGTCGGTGGCGGACAGGGCGGCGCGGAGGGAGAGGGCGCCTGTGAGGTCGAGGCGACCGTCGAGTTCGACGCCCGCCGCATCGATGGTCCCGGCGTTCATGCGTCGGCGCAGTACGCCGCCGGCGGGCACGAAGCCTGCGCGGGGAAAGACGCCGGGGCCTTCGCCGATGGTGACGTTGACGATGGCGTCCTCGAGCCGGGTCCAGAAGGCGGTGGCGGCCAGGGAGGCGCGATCACCCGCCCAGGCCCAGCCCGCCTCGACGCCGGTGAGGCGTTCCGGCTCCAGGGCGGCGTTGGCCTCGGTCAGGTCGTTGCCGACGCGGAACGGGCGGTGCAGTTCGTTTAGGGTGGCGGGGCGGAAGCCGGTGTAGGCGGCCAGACGAAGCGCCTGTCCGTCACGGATCTGGCGGCGAACGGCGAGACGGGCGCTGGCCACCTCGCCGGAGCGGTCGGGATCGCTCTCGTCGAGCGTCGGCAGGCCGGTGGCGAGGTCGGTTTCGAGTCGGCGGCCGTTCTCGCTGCGCCAGCCGTCATAGCGGACGCCGCCGGCGACCAGCCAGGCGCCGGAGGTCCAGGAGCCCTCGCCGTAGAGGCCGGCCACCGAGGTCTCCCCGCCGGCGACGCGGCCGCGGGTGAAGGCGCCGGACATGAAGCGGAAGCGCTCGCGGGTCTCGCCTTCGCTGAAGCGGGCATCGGCGCCGAGCTCCCATTCGACGCGGGCGATCCCGCTGACGATCACGCGGCGCCAGGCGGCGTTGAGGCCCCACCCCGTGGCGGGGGTCTCGTACTGGTCGTTGGCGGGGGTGGTGGAGGCGCGGTCGGCGGCGACGGCGACGGCGCTGTTGGCCAGGTCGCTTTCCCGCCGCCAGACCTGCAGCCGCCAGCCGGGGCGGTCGGCGCGGGGCTGGAGGGCGACGGCGGCCGACAGGGCGTGGCCGCCGGCCTTGGCGCGGGCGCCGGCGAGGCCGGAGCCGCGCGTCTCCTCGAAGGTCGAGGCGCGCAGGGAGAGGGCGGCCTCGCCGAACGGAATGTCGGCGCGCAGGGCCGCAGCGCGAACGGCGAGATCCAGCGGGGTGTCGGCGGCGCCCGCGGCCGGGCCGCGCACGGGGACGTAGCCGTCGCTGGTCTCGTAGAGGGCTGAGGCGACGAGGCGGGCGGGGCCGAGGTCCGCCGCGCCCGAGGCGCCGAGGCGAGCCCCGCCGCGTTCGCCGGCCGAGGCGTCGAGCACCGCGCCCGTGTCCCGCTCGCGTAGCTGGATCACGCCGGTCAGGGCGCCGGCGCCCCAGGGACCGGCGCCGGAGCCGCGCACTACGTCGAGGCCGGACAGGCTTTCGGTCGGAACCTGCGACCAGATCACCCAGCCGCCGAACGGGTCGTTCAGCGGCGCGCCGTCGAGGGTGACGAGGGTGCGGCCGGCGCCGGACGGGGCGATGGCGCGCAGGGAGATGCCCTGGGTGGTGGGGTTGGCCGACTGGCTGGAGGTGCGGCGGAACAGGGAGACGGCCGGGACGGAGGCCAGGGCCTCGTCCAGCCGCGGCTGGTCGCGCAGGTCGGTGTCGTCGAGGCGGATGACGGAGAAGGCGGCCTCGCCGGCGGCGGGAGGCAGGCGGGCGCCGGTGACGACGACATCCGGCAGCGGGGGCGGGAGGTCCTGGATCATCCGCCCGAAGCGCGGAGGCGCTCCAGAAGCTCAACCGCGAAGGTCGACAAGGTGTCGTCGCGGGCGCCCATGACGACGATGCGGTCGCCGGGGCGGGCGAGGGCGACGAGGCGGTGGCCGCAGGCCTCGCGGGTGGGCAGGGCCTCGGCGCTGCGGCCGGCGGCGCGGACGCCGGAGGCGATATCCTCGCTGCCGACGCTGCGGTCGGTCGTGCCGCCGTAGTAGACGGGCTCGGGCATCAGCAGGAGGTCGTCGGGGCGAAGCAGGCCCGTGAAGCCGTCGATGAACTCGTCCTTCATCAGCCGCAGGGGGCCGAAGCCATGCGGCTGGAACAGGATCAGCAGCCGGCCGTCGAAGGCGTGCAGAGTCTTGAGCGTGGCGGCGATCTTGTCGGGGTTGTGGGCGAAGTCGTCGATGACGGTGACGCCGGCGGCGGTCCCGACCACCTCCATGCGCCGACGGATGCCGGCGAAGGTCTCCAGTGCGGCGACGGCCCGGTCGAGAGGCACGCCGACCGCCCGCGCGGCGCCGAGGGCGGCGAGAGCGTTGGCGACGTTGTGGGCGCCGGGGACGGGCAGGGCGACCGGACGGTCGAGACCGGTGGCGCGCTCGGTCAGCCGGAAGCGCATGCCGGTCGGCAGGGGCTCGAGGTCGTGGGCCGAGAGATCGGCGGTCCCGTTCCCGAGGGCGAAGGTGACAACGGCGCCGCCCCTCCCGGCCTCGACCATTTGCTGGGCCAGCGCCGCCGTCTCGGGATTGTCGAGGTTGAGGACGGCGGTGGCGGAGCGGGCGGTGAAGCCGCCGAACAGATCGCGCAACTCCTCCATCGACTTGTGGTCCAGCGAGATGTTGGAGACCACGGCCACCGTGGGGTCGTAGCGGGCGATGGAGCCGTCGGACTCGTCGACCTCGGAGACGAACAGGTCGGGCCCGCCGATCAGGGCGCTGGCGAACGGGTGGTCGGCGTCGGCGAAATTCGTCATCACCGCGCCGTTCATGACGGTGGGCTCGCGTCCGGCCTGATGGAGGATCCAGGCGAT
Organism: Brevundimonas sp.; assembly: GCF_036402095.1. Taxonomy (GTDB): domain Bacteria; phylum Pseudomonadota; class Alphaproteobacteria; order Caulobacterales; family Caulobacteraceae; genus Brevundimonas. Next base: position 5,506 of record NZ_DASWTO010000004.1, read on the forward strand.
CATGCCGGTGATGGTCGACTTGCCGCTGGTGCCAGCGACGCCGATGGAGGCCGGGGCGGCGTTGAACAGCTGGCTGAGCAGCTCCGGTCGGGTGACGATGCGGGCGCCGGCGCGGCGGGCGGCGCCGACATCGGGCACGGTCTCCTCGATGGCGCCGGTGGCGACGACGGTCTGGGAGGCGCGGGTGACGCCGGAGCCGTCCTGGGGGTGCAGGGTCACGCCGTGGGCCTCGAGCCAGGCGAATTTCTCCGGCGTCCGGCCCTGGTCGCGCGAGCGGTCCGAGCCCTCGATGCGGCCGCCCCGCGCCTGCACGATCATCGCCAGCGGCAGCATGCCCGAGCCGCCGATGCCGCAGAAGAAATAGTCGTCGTTCGCCATCAGGGGTGACTAGGCGGGATCAGCGCGGCGGGGAAGAGGGGGCGCGAGGCGGATGGCTTCCAGAATGGCACGATGGGCCGTAGGCTTGGCCGATCGCGAGGATTCCACATCGGATGCCGACACCCCGAGACCCCAATTTCACGGACCGCCTGTTCGAGTTCTGCATGGGGAAAATGTCGCGTCATGAGCGGGCGCTGCTGGCGGCTGCGAGGCCTCCCAAATGGGTGCGGCTGATCTTTGGACTCATCGTCAGCGTCCTGACAGCCGCCTTTCTGATCGCAGTCATTCGGAGATGGTTGCCGTCGTCCTGGGCGCCGCCGTTCTGGCCGGCCTGGTCATTGTGCATCTTCCTGCTGATCGCCACGCAATTCGCTAAACGAGAGGTCTACCGTCAGTACGGCAAACGGGCCGCTGGCGGGCAATGGGATCACGTATGAAAATCGGCATCGTCAACGCCAGTTCGCGCTTCAGCCGGGAGCGGGCGGACGCCGTGCACGCGTGGTTCGAGACCCATGTTCCGGACGGCTCGATCAAGGTGGTGTTCCACCCGGCCAGCTTCGGCAAACATGGTCATTTCGGCGGCGACGACGCCAGCCGGGCGGCGGCCTTCGTCGAATACGCCAACGATCCGCGGCTGGACGCGGTGTGGTTCGCGCGGGGCGGATACGGCTCGTGCCGGATCGCCGAGGCGGTGCTGCCGCGACTGACCGACGTCGCGCGCAAGAAGCGGTATCTGGGCTATTCGGACGCGGGG
>NZ_DASWTO010000005.1:0-19352 GCF_036402095.1 Brevundimonas sp.
GACGGCGACCACGCGCCGTCCGCGCCGGACCTCGCGGTACACCGCGGAGGCGGCCCGGGCCGGGTCGGCCAGGTCGAGCTGCAGCAGGGCCACCGGCTCGTCGACGACCGGGGAGGAGACGTCGTCGGCGGCCGGGAGAGAAAGGGGGAGGGGCAGGGCGGTCATGGCGGCGTCCCTCAGGCGGCTTCGGCGGCGAGCGGAAGCGGCACGGCCGCCAGCGCCGCGGACAGGTCGGCCAGCAGGTCTTCGGCATGTTCCAGCCCGATCGACAGGCGCAGCAGGCCGTCGGTGATCCCGGCCGTCGCCCGCGCCTCCGGCGTCATGGCGGCGTGGGTCATCAGCGCCGGATGGGCGATCAGGCTCTCCACCCCGCCCAGCGACTCCGCCAGGGTGAAGACCTCAAGCCCGTCAATCAGCGCCCGGACCGCGTCGATATCGGCCAGCTCGAAGCTCAGCATGGCGCCGAAACCCCTTTGCTGGCGCGCGGCGACGGCGTGACCCGGGTGGCTCTTCAGGCCCGGATAGTGCACCGCCTTCACGGCCGGATGGACGGCCAGCCATTCGGCGATCCGTCCCGCCGTCGCCTGCTGCCGCTCGATGCGGGCGAACAGGGTGCGGACGCCGCGCAGGGTCAGCCAGGCGTCGAACGGCGAACCGGTGACGCCGAGGCAGTTGGCCCACCAGCTCAGCGGCTCCAGGTCGGCCGGGTCCTTCGCCACCACGCAGCCGCCGACCACGTCGGAATGGCCGTTGATGTATTTGGTCGTGGAATGGATCACCAGGTCGGCGCCGAGGGCGATGGGCTGCTGCAGCGCCGGCGACAGGAAGGTGTTGTCCACCGCCGCCTTGCAGCCGCCGGCGGGCGCCCGGGCGCACAGCTCGGCCACATCCACCACCCGCATCAGCGGGTTCGACGGCGTCTCGATCAGGACCAGCTTCGGCTTGCGGGCGAAGGCGGCGTCCAGCGCCGCACGGTCGTTCTGGTCGACGAACGCCACCTCGAAATGCCCCCGCTTCGCCCGGGCGCACAGCAGCCGGTGGGTGCCGCCGTAAAGGTCGTGCGGCGCGATCAGCAGGTCGCCCGGCTCCAGCGAGCAGAGGGCCAGATCGACCGCCGCCATCCCTGTGGCCGTCACAACCGCGCCGCATCCGCCCTCGAGTTTGGCGAGGGCCTCGGCCAGAACGTCTCGCGTCGGGTTGCCCGAGCGGGTGTAGTCGTAGCGCCGCTTCCCCTCGAGCCCGTCGAAGCTGAAGTTCGACGACAGATACAGCGGGGTCATCACCGCGCCGTGCGCCGGGTCTGAGTTGACGCCGTGACGGGCGGCGGTCGTACAGGGATGGACTTGGGGGGCGGTCATGCGGCGATCTCGCGGTGGGCGTTTTCGGGAAGGGCGTAGAGCGGGCTGAGGGCGTCGTGCAGAGCACGGCCCACCAGGTCGCGCTCCTTCAGGAAGGCGTCGTGGCCGAAGATGGAGGGGGCCTCGACGAAGCGGCGCAGGTTCGGGGCCCGGGCGGCCAGCTCGCGGCTGTCCTCGATCGGCGTCAGCCGGTCCGAGGTGAAGCCGATGACGGTCAGCGGGCAGCGGATCGCCTCCGGGTCAACGGCGTGGCGGTCCAGCGAGTCCGACAGGGATGTCCAGCGGGCGGCGGAGGTGACCTCCGCATAGTCGGCTCCGCGGGCGATCAGATAGTCGCAGACGGGATAGGCCTCACCCGCTTCCGCCGGGGGCGTCGAGGCGAACCGCAGGGCGAATTCCTCCGGGGTGCGGTAGGTGATCATGGCCAGTTCGCGGGCCAGGGCCACGCCCTCCGCCTCCCGGCCGGCGTCCCGGGCGAAGGCCAGCAGCCGGCGCTGCACCCCGCGCCACGCCGTGGCCGCCGGATGGGGCCGGTGCGCCGCCGAAATGGCCACCAGCTGACCGATCCGCTCGGGGAAGGCGGCCGCGAAAGCGAGGCCGACGCACCCGCCGTAGGAGGCGCCGACGAAGGCGTCGGCGACGGGCTCGTCCAGCGCGTCGAGCAGCAGGGCCAGCAGCCGGGCCTGATCCGTGGTGGTGATGGTGACGCCCGGCTCGTCCTTGCCGGGCAGCAGGTCGAAGGCGAGAACCCGGGCCCGGTCCAGATCGACGGGCCCGCCGGTCCGGACCGCCCACGACCACCAGCGCGCCGCGAACCGGCCGCTGGAGATGCCGCCGGCGACGACGACCAGCGGCCCCGCGTCCGGGCCGTGCAGCCGCCCGGCCACCTCGCCGGCGGCCAGCCGTTCGCCGGACTCCAGCCGGAATTGCTCGGGGATGACGGCGCGGACATCGCGTCCGGGCGCTTCGTCGATAGGCCAGTGCTGGGACGCCACGGTCCGCTCCGCTTTCGCTCAGCGAAACCGGAGGGGCGAGCCAATTCGTGCGGTGACAGACCCGTGAAGTCAGCCGGACCCCGCCCGTGGCGGCGCCGTCGCTTCACTCATCTCTCGCGGCTTCCGAAGACGCCCCGCAGGAGTTGGCACCATCTCCGGGACTGGGTCGTCCCGGAAGGTTGCCCCGGCGTCAAAGGGCCTATCCCTCAGCCGGTCTTGATGAGTGCCCTTACGGTGGCGAACACTTCCGGCGCCGTCAATCCCCTTGTTGCAGGTGCGAAGTCAGCCCTCGTTCCAGCCCCCCGCCAGCGCCTTGAACAGGGCGATCTGGTAGGTGGTGACCAGGGCCTCCGAGGCCGCCAGCTGGGCGTCGGCGGCGGCCAGGGTCCGTTCCGCGTCCAGCACGGTCAGGAAGCTGTCGGCCCCGGCGTCGAAGCGCAGCCGCGACAGCCGGGCGGCGTTGGCCGCCTCGTCCCGCGCCGACTGCAGCGCCGCGCGCCGGTCCAGCTCGTTGGCGTAGTTGGCCAGCGCCGTCTCGGTCTCCTCCAGCGCCGCGAGCACTGTCTGGTCGAAGGCCGCCAGCGCCGCCTGGGTGTTGGCGTCGGCGCGTTCGACCCGGGCGCGGTTGACCCCCGGCGTGGTGAAGGACCAGCTGATCAGCGGCCCGAGGCTGAAGCGGAAATTGTCCTCGTCGCCGAGGTCGCCGGGATCCAGCGCCGTGGCGCCGGCGGATCCGCCCAGGCTGATGGTCGGATACAGGCTGGCGACGGCGACGTTGACTCGCGCCGCGGCGGCCGCGAGCTGGCGCTCGGCCCGGCGCACGTCTGGCCGGCGGGCCAGCAGGGCGGCCCCGTCGCCGACCGGGATCGGCTGCGACAGTCGGGGCGGGCGGACGCAGGCGCGCGCGGCTTCCGAAGCCTCCGCCGGCGTGCGGCCGGTCAGGGTGGCCAGCCGGAACAGGGCCCCGTCGCGCTGCGCCCGAAGGGGCGGCAGGGCGGCCCGGCTCGACTCCAGCGCCGAGCGGGCGCGGGCGACATCCAGGCCGTTGCCGGAACCGGCCTCCAGCAGACGGCGGGTCAGGTCCGCGGTCCCGGACTGGAGCTCGACGGTGCGCTCGGCCACGGCGATCCGGGCGTTGGCGGAACAGGCGTCGGCGTAGGCCCGCGCGGTCTCCGCCGCGACCGTGACGCGGATGACGTCCAGCGCGGCCTCGGCGGCGTCGGCGTCGGCCCGGGCGGCGCGCACGGCCGCCGCGACCCGGCCCCAAAGATCGACCTCGTAGCTGACGTCGAGGCCGGCGTCATAGGTCTCGACCTCCTCCGGGGCGCCCAGCGGGGCCCCGCCGCCCGGGGGCGTGCTGCTCGCCGACTGGCGGCTGTAGGTCGCCGAGGCGTCGGCGTTCAGCCGGGGCAGGCGCGCGCCCCGCGTCTCGTTCAGCGTGGCCCGGACGGCGCGCAGATTGGCCGCCGCCGCCTCCAGCTCGTTGTTCTCGACGAGAGCCTGGCGCACCAGCCCGTCCAGCGTCGGATCGTCATAGAGCCGCCACCAGTCGTCGCGCGCGGCCTGCGCCGCCACCGCGGGCGTCGTGGCCCCGATGAAGGCGCCCGACGCGGAGAGGGGAAGGGTCGCGTCAGGCGCCTTCGGCCCGACCGCGCACGACGCCAGGAGTAGACTGGCGCCGGCGGTTGCGGTCAGGAACCGGAGAGGGGATCGGGTCGTCATCAGGCGTCTCCCAGCCGCGGCGTGGCCGGCGCGGGGTCGGCGTCATGCGGCGGCAGGCCGTGGGTGGTGGGGATGGTCTGCGGCTTTTCGGGCCGGCTCGGGATCTTCGACGCCAGCCAGCGGCTGACCACGTAGAACACCGGGGTGAAGATCAGGCCGAACAGGGTCACGCCCAGCATCCCCGAGAACACGGCGGTGCCCAGCGACTGCCGCATCTCGGCGCCCGGCCCCGTCGCCAGCATCAGCGGCACGACCCCGAAGATGAAGGCGAACGAGGTCATCAGGATCGGACGCAGCCGGGTGCGCGCGGCCTGCACCGCCGCGTCCCACCGGTTGAGCCCCTGCTGCTCCTCGGCCTGTTTGGCGAACTCCACGATCAGGATGGCGTTCTTGGCCGCGAGCGCGATCAGCACCACCAGGCCGATCTGGACCAGGATGTTGTTGTCCAGTCCCCGCAGGCCGACGCCGATCATCGCCGCCAGCACGCACATCGGCACGATCAGCACGATGGCCAGCGGCAGGGTGAAGGCCTCGTACTGGGCCGCCAGCACCAGGAAGACGAACACCACGGCCATCAGGAACACCAGGGTGGTGCCGCCCGACGAGATCTTCTCCTGCAGCGCCAGCTCGGTCCATTCGTAGGAGAAGCCCGGCGGCAGGGTGGCCGCGGCCAGCTGCTCCATCGTCTCCAGCGCCTGTCCGGACGACACGCCGGGCGCCGCCTGGCCCTGCAGCTCGGAGGCCGGGAACAGGTTGTAGCGCACCACCCGGGCCGGGCCGGAATCGTCCCTCAGCGTCGCCACCGAGCCGATCGGCACCATGGCGCCGGAGGCCGAGCGGGTCTTCAGATTGGCGATGTCGGCGACATCGTCGCGATAGGCCGGCTCCGCCTGCGCCGTGACCCGGAAGGTGCGGCCCAGGAAGTTGAAGTCGTTGATGTAGGCCGAGCCCAGATAGATGCCGAGCGTGTCGAACACGTCGTCGGGCTGCACCCCCATCATCAGCGCCCGTTCGCGGTCCACGTCGGCGGACACGCGCGGCGAGCCGGTGTTGTAGAGCGAGAACACCTGCTGCACCCGATCGGGCTGCTGCGCGGCGGCGCCCATCATGGCGAAGGTGGCGCCTTCGAGGGGGCGATAGCCCTGCCCGCCGCGGTCCTGCACCATCATCTTGAAGCCGTTGCCGTTGCCGAGGCCCTGCACCGACGGCGGCGCGATGACGAAGATGTTGGCGTCCTCGATGCCGAAGGTGGCTCCGGTGATCGCGCCGGCCAGGGCGGCGGCGGCCTGCTCCCTCGACTTGCGCTCCTCGAACTCGTCGAGGCGCACGAAGATCGTCGCCGCGTTCGAGCCGAACGAGAAGCTCGAGCCGTCCAGGCCGGCGAAGGCCACGGTGCCGTCGACGCCCTCGGTCTTCTCGATGATGTCGCGGGCCTGGGTCATCACCGCCTCGGTGCGTTCCAGCGAGGCGCCCGCCGGCAGCTGGATGACGCCGATCAGATAGCCCTGGTCCTGGTCGGGGATGAAGCCGGTCGGCGTCTCGGCCACGCGCCAGGCGGTCAGGGCCAGCAGGGCGACGTAGACGGCCAGCACCAGGCCCACCGTCCGGACGAGGCGCGCGGTCAGCCGGCCGTACTTGTCCGAAAGCCAGTCGAAACCCTCGTTGAACCGGCGTCCGGCCCAGCCGCCGTACCAGACGACCGCGCCCAGCGCGCCCGGCTTGCGTTCGGGCGCATGGCTCAGGTCGTGCGGCTTCAGCAGCACCGAGGCCATGGCCGGCGACAGCGTCAGCGACACCAGCAGCGAGATCACCGAGGCGGAGGCGATGGTCACCGCGAATTGCTGGTAGAAGATGCCCGGAATGCCCGGCACGAAGGCCGTCGGCACGAACACCGCCACCAGCACCAGGCCGATGGCGATCAGCGCGCCCGAGACCTCCTTCATCGACCGGTAGGCGGCTTCCTTGGGCGTCAGGCCCATGCGGATGTAGCGCTCGACGTTCTCGACCACGACGATGGCGTCGTCGACGACGATGCCGATGGCCAGCACGAGGCCGAACAGCGACAGCGAATTGATCGAATAGCCCAGCCCCAGCAGCACCGCGAAGGTGCCGACCAGCGACACGGGAATGGCCACGATCGGGATGATGGCGGCGCGCCAGGTCTGCAGGAAGACGATGACCACCAGCACCACCAGGATCATCGCCTCGAACACGGTATGCTGCACCGCCTCGACCGACTCGGCGACGAACTCCGTCGGGTTGTAGGGCACGGAGATTTCCATGCCCGTGGGCAGGTCCGCGCGGGCCGCCTCGATCTCGGCCATGACCCGCTCGGCGGTCTCCAGCGCGTTGGCGCCGGGCTGTTGCTGGATGGCCAGGGCGACGCCCGGATGTCCGTCGAAATAGCCGCGGATGCCGTAGTCCTGCGAGCCCAGCTCGACCCGCGCCACGTCGCGCACCCGCGTCGTCCGTCCTTGCGCGTCGGTCTTGATGACGACGTCGCCGAACTGCTCCGGATCGCTCAGGCGCGACTGCACCTGCACCGGCAGCTGGAAGGCCGCGGCGTTGGTGGGAAAGGGCGGCTGGCCGATCGCGCCGGCGGCGGCCGAGGTGTTCTGCCCGCGCAGGGCGCCGACGATCTCCTGGGCCGTCAGGTTGCGCGCGGCGGCCTTGTTCGGGTCGATCCACACCCGCATCGAATAGTTGCCACCGCCGAACACCTGCACCGCGCCGACGCCGTCGAGCCGCAGGAAGCGGTCGCGCAGCGTCGAGTTGGCGTAGTTGCCGATATAGTCGTTGGCTAGGCTGCGGTCGGGCGAGGTCAGGCCGACGATCAGCAGAAAGTCCTGCTGCTGCTTGTTCACCGTCACGCCGATCTGGCGCACCGGTTCAGGCAGGCGCGGCTCGGCCAGGGCGACCCGGTTCTGGACCAGCACCTGGGCCGCGTCGAGGTCGGTGCCGGGCTCGAAGGTGACCGTGATCGTCGCCACCCCGTCCGAGGTCGAGGACGACGACAGGTAGAGCATGCGCTCGACGCCGTTGACCTCCTGCTCGATCGGCGCGGCCACCGTCTCGGCCATGGTCTCGGCCGAGGCGCCTGGATAGACGGCCGTGACCGCGATCGTCGGCGGGGCGATGTCCGGATACTGCGACAGCGGCAGCAGCGGATAGGCGAACACGCCCAGCAGCGTGATGAACACCGAGATCACGGCCGCGAAGATCGGCCGGTCGATGAAGAAGCGTGAGATGTTCATGGCCGGATCAGTCGCCCGAGGAGAGGCTGTTGGCGAAGGTCGCCGTCGACGCCGGGGCGGACTGGGTCACCGGCGCCTGCACGGGGTGGGCGACCGGGCGGATCTGGCCGTTGCGGGCCTGCACCTTCATGCCCGGCTGCTGGATGCGCTGGACGCCGTTGATGATGACCCGGTCGGTCCGCGCCAGGCCGGAACGGATGACCCGCAGGCCGTCGACAAGCGGTCCGAGTTGCACCGGCTTGGGCGCGACCGAGCCGTCGGCGGCGACGACATAGACGATGCGACGCGCCTGATCGGTGGCGATGGCGGCGTCGGGCACCAGCATGGCGTCATAGGTTCCGGCGCCCGCGAGGCGCGCCTGACCGAACATGCCCGGCTTCAGGAAACCGTCGGCGTTGGGGATCACCGCCCTCAGCCGGATCACGCCCGAGGCGGTGTCCACGACGTTGTCGGTGAAATCGAGCGTGCCCGAGCGACTGAAGCCGGTCTCGTCCTGGAGCCGGATCTGGATCGGGGCGGCCCCGCGCCGGGCCTGCCGCTGATACTTGAGCAGCACGGCTTCGGAGCCGTCGAACACGAAATGGATCGGCGCGCTGGAGACCACCGTGGTCAGCACGTCGGCGGCGGACGATCCGCCCGCCACGAGATTGCCCGCGTCGACGCGCCGGTCGGACACCCGCCCCGAGATCGGGGCGGTCACCCGGGTGAACTCGAGATCCAGCTGCCGCGCCCGCACATTGGCGTTGGCGGCGGCGATGGCCGCCTGCGCCGTCTCCAGCGCACCGCGCCGGGTGTCGACCTCGGACTGGGACACGGCCTGCGACTCCAGCAGGCTCTCGGCCCGGGCCAGTTCGCTCTGCGCGAGCGTCAGCTGGGCCTGCGCCTGCGACAGTTGCGCGCGGGCCGAGGCCAAGGCCGCCTGGGCCGGACGCGGATCGAGGGTGAACAGCACCTGGCCGCGCCGGACGTAGTCGCCGTCGCGGAAATGCACGCCAGAGACATAGCCGCCGACGCGCGCGCGCACCTCGACCGACTGCGTCGCCTCGAAGCGGCCGGTGAACTCGTCCCAGTCCTGCACCGCCTGCACCAGCGGGGTGGCGACGGTCACCGACGGCGCCGGCGGCGCCTGCGCCTCGCTCTTCGAGGAACAGCCATAGAGCGCGGCCGCCATAAGGGCGGACGCGGCCACGATCTTCACCGTGCGCATGAATCCCAGTCTCCGTAAGGGAGCAAATCCCTGTCTCAGTCGACTGCGGCGATCGGGGAGGAAGCCGTTAGTCAACGCCCGGTGACTTAATGGTGATCGACTCGGCGCTTGTCAACGGGTGATGACAAAGCCATATAGCTCGTGGGGCTTTGTTCAGGAGCTAACCTGTTGTTTTGCCATGTCGCGCCTCGGCCAAGAAATGCCGAGGCGACCCGCGCCGCCATTCTGGACGCCGCGCGCGAACGGTTCGCGCGCGAAAGCTATGACGACGTCGGCATGCGCGACATCGCCCGCGACGTCGGCGTCGATGCCGCCCTGGTGTCCCGCTATTTCGGCTCCAAGGAAGATCTGTTCACCGCCGTCCTCGACAGCTGCGAGAACGGCGCGGAGCTGATGGAAGGCGATCGCTCGACCTTCGGCCAGCGCATCGCCCACGAAGCCATCTACGAGGCGAAAAGCGAGAGCAAGCTCAAGGGGCTGCTGGTGCTGCTGCGCTCGGTCGGATCGACCAAGGCCATGGAACTGGTCCAGAAGACCGGCAACGAGCGCTTCTTCAATCCCTTCGCCGAATGGGTCGGCGGGCCCGATGCCGCGGTGCGCGCCCGGCTCGCGGCCGCCTTCGTCATGGGCATGGCCGTCAGCCGCGAGATCACCGGCGGCTTCGGTCTGAAGCCCGCGGAATGCCAGAAAATGCGCGACCGCATGGCCGGGATTCTGCAGGACATCATCGACAGCTGACGCCCGGATCGGGACGGGCGGGTGGCGCAATCTGCGTCCGAAGGCGTACAATGACGCTGCGCAGTCCAAATGTCGCCTTCAACGCGAACTCAATTGAACGCTCAGCCTGACGCTTGATCAAATGCCCCGGGGGGCCGCACATGAACCAGCCTGCAGAGAACCAGGACCCCCTGGCGCCGGTCGGGACTGAGGCCGATCCGGTCTTCCCGCCGCCCTACGAGTACAGCTGGGACTTCACCTACGGCCTCGGCCCGTGGACGACCTGGCTGCCGCCGTCGGTGGTGACCGAACCTGGCGGCCAGTACGAGCAGTTCACGCGGCTGCACGCTCCCGGGCCCCTGGACGCCAATCACATCGACGGCGTCGGGGCCATCTGGCTGGTGGCGCACCTGTCGACGCCGACGCAGGGGTCGCCGGGCGTGCTCAACCTGCAGGACGCCGAGTTTGAGATCACCGTGCGCGGCACGGACTTCCTCGCCAATGGCGGCAAGCTGGCCGTCTGGGTCTGCCGCTATGTGCCCGAGACGGGCCTGCTGCAGAATTTCTACGTCGGCCTGCAGGTGACCAACTGGGTCAACAGCGGCGGCGACATGGCGGGCCAGGTCACCGACGACTGGACGACCATCACCCTTCAGATCAGCGACGACCCCGCCGACTGGACCTACGCCGGCAACTACGAGACGTTGGAAGGGGACTGGGCTGACCGCTACCAGCCCTTCGACCTGGCGCAGACCCTGTCCTATGTCGACGCCACCCTGCATCTCGTCATTTTGAACGAGGATCCCGACGCCGCGCCCTCGGGCTTCCTCGATCTCGCCAATATCACGGTCCGCACGCAGACCCCCGCAGTACCGGTCGGCGCCAGCGGCCTCAGCCCCGAGCTGCACTACGGTCTCGAGGACCAGGACGCGACCGGCGTCCTGGCCGGCGCCGACGGCGTCGACATGGAGAACGCCACCTTCAGCCTCGTCTCGGACTCGGTCCGCAACGGCACGGTGACCATCGATCCGGACACCGGCGAGTTCGTGTTCACGCCGCCGGCCGACCACTACGGCCCGACCGACTACGTCGGGGCGTCGACGTTCAGCTACACGGTGTCGGACGGGGTCAACACCTCCGACCCGATCAACGTCATCGTCTACATCGGCGGCATCAACGACGCCCCGCTGCTGACGACCCGAAATGAAGCGGTCGACATCGAGGCGGGCACGGCGTTCGAGTTCACCCTGTTTAAGGGCGCGGACGTCGACGGCGACGCCCTGACCTTCGAGCTTGTCGACGGCTCGGTCGTGGGCGGCACGCTCGATCTCGACCCCGGCAGCGGCCACTACGTCTTCACCCCCACGGCCGGTTTCACCGGCGAGGCCTCGTTCCGCTACCGCCTGTCGGACGGCCAGCTGGAAACCGCGGAGAAGACCGTCGTCCTGACCGTGCATCCGGCGGGCGAGGCTCCGCCCCTGCCGTCGTTCAACACCGTGGTCGACCAGTATCTGCTCCAGGGCGACCTGGAGAACTGGGTCTACTACACGACCCGGCTCGCCTACGCGGGCGATCCGAACGCCGCCTATCATTACGCCACCTGGATCAGCACCGGGCTCAACGGTCTCAATCCCGACAAGGTCCTCACGCGCGAATTCCTCGAAATCGCCGCCGATGTCGTGCCGGACGCCCGGCTCATGCTGTCCCGCCTCTACACCTCGGGCGAGGGCGGCGAGCGCGACTATGTGCGCGCCCGCGAGCTGCTCCAGTCGCTGCCGACCGACAAGGACGCCGTCTACAGGCTGGCCATCCTCGACCACCTCGGCCTCGGGGCTCCCCAGGACAAGGCTCTGGCCGTCGAGGGCTTCATCCGGGCCGCCAACATGGGCCAGACGGAAGCCGCCTATGCGCTGGGCCGCCGGTACCTCGACGGCGAGGGCGTCGCAGCGTCGCCGTCGGACGCCTATTTCTGGCTCGGCGTGGCGCTCAAATTCGACGCCCCGCCCCACAACGACCAGTTCGACAACCTGCTGACGTTCAACCAGGCCGAGGCCGCCGCGAGCCTGTCGCCCGAAGAGATCGCCGCGCTGGACGCCGCCATCGCCGCCTGGGACCCGGGCGAGGCCTCGCCCGTCAACGACGCCCCGGCCCTCACCGGGGCGGACGACGTCGGCGCCCAGGCCGTTCCCGGCGCGGCGGTGACCGGCGCCCTCGGCGAGGCCCTCGACGCCGACGGCGACGCCCTGAGCTACGAGCTCGTCGGCGGGTCCGTCCAGAACGGCGAGGTCGTCATCGACCCGGAGACGGGCGCCTTCACCTTCACCCCCGCGCCCGGGTTCAGCGGCACGGCCTCGTTCAGCTACGTCGTCTCGGACGGCCTGACGTCCAGCGCCCCGCGGACGGTGGAGTTCGCGGTCGAGGCCCCGACCGAGGCGGCGGCGGACGCCGGCGGAACCGGCGAGACGGCGACCCTGACCGTGAACGCGGCCGCCGGCCTGCTGGCCAACGACCACGCCGCCTCCGGCGACATCAGCGTCACCGCCGTCGAGGGCCAGGGCGCCAACGTCGGCCAGGCCGTCGCCGGCGACTGGGGCAGCCTCACGGTCCAGGCCGACGGCTCCTGGGTCTTCACCCCCGCGGCCGTGGCCCGAACCCTGCTCCAGGGCCAGACGGCGACCGACACCTTCGCCTACACCATCACCGACTCCGCCGGAGTCAGCTCCACCGCCGTCCTGACCATCACCATCACCGGCGAGGACGGCACGGTGATCACCGGCGCGGGCGTGTTGATCGGCACGGCCTTCGGCGACCTGATCACCGGCGGCGTGGAGCACGACACCCTGCTCGGCCAGGGCGGAAACGACCGCCTGATCGGCGGCCCCGGCGCGGCCGATGAGCTGTACGGCGGAGCCGGGGACGACACCTTCGTCGTCGAGGTTCTCGGCGACACCATCGTTGAGAACGCCGGCGGAGGCTACGACACGGTCGAGACCGCCCTGGCCTCCTACACCCTGCGCGATCACGTCGAGGCGCTGACCTACACCGGCTCCGGGACCTTCGTCGGCCAGGGCAACAGCGCCGCCAACCTGATCACCGGCGGGTCCGGCGCCGATGTCCTGCTCGGGCTCGACGGCGACGACACGCTCGACGGCGGGACCGGCGCGGCCAACGAACTGCAGGGCGGCGCGGGCGACGACACCTATGTCGTCCAGGTCGCCGGCGACACGCTGGTCGAGGCGGCCGGGGCGGGAACGGACACGGTCCGGACCACGCTCACCGCCTATACGCTGGGCGCCGCCAACGTCGAGAACCTGACCTACATCGGGGCCGAAGCCTTCATCGGCGCCGGCAATTCGCTGGCCAACGTCCTGACAGGCGGCGACGGGGACGACATCCTGTCCGGCCGGGGCGGCGTGGATCAGCTGGTCGGCGGCGCGGGCGCCGACACCGCCAGCTATGACGCGGCGGCGGCGGGCGTGAACGTCCGCCTCAACCTCGGCGCCACGCTCAACGACGGCGACGGCGCGACCGACAGCCTGACGGGCATCGAGAACGTCACGGGCTCGGCCTTCAACGACCTCCTGATCGGCAGCGCGGTCGCCAACACCCTGTCCGGCGGCGAGGGCCGCGACACCCTGCTCGGCCTGGCCGGGAACGACATCCTGTACGGCGGGACGGGGGTGCCCAACCAGATGCAGGGCGGCGCCGGCGACGATCTCTACATCGTCGCGGCCGTGGGCGACTCCCTGGTCGAACTCGCGGGCGAGGGGACGGACGCCGTCCAGACCGCGCTCGCCGGCTTCAAGCTCGCGGCCGAGATCGAGAACCTGACCTACACCGGCGCCGCCGCCTTCACCGGCCAGGGCAACGCCGGCGCCAACGTCATCACCGGCGGGACCGCCCGGGACCTGCTGCTCGGTTACGCCGGCGACGACACCCTCGTCGGCGGATCGGGCGCGGCCAACGAGCTCTACGGCGGTCTCGGCGACGACACCTTTGTGCTCTCCGCCGTCGGCGACACCATCGTCGAGGGGGCGGGCCAGGGCCACGACAGGGTGCTGACCTCCGTCTCGAGCCATATCCTGAAGGCCAATGTCGAGGACCTGACCTACACCGGCTCCGGCGCCTTCACCGGAACCGGCAACGCCGACGCCAACGTCATCACCGGCGGGGCCGGGGCCGACGTTCTGAAGGGCCTCGGCGGCGACGACGTCCTCCACGGCGACGACGGAACCGACATCGCCGTGCTGCAGGGGCTCCAGGCCGACTATTCGATCGTCGCCGTCGACGGCGGCTGGCAGGTCACGGATCTGACCGCCGGACGCGACGGGGTCGATCTGCTGTACGGCGTCGAGTCGGTGCGCTTCTCCAACGGCGTGGTGGTGTCGCTGGACTCGCTGGCTGCGGCGCCGGCCCTTTCGGTCAAGGACGCCGGCGTCCAGGTCCTGCCCGGGCTCGACGACGGCCCGGCGGTCGAACCGGCGCTGCTGTTCCCCGAGCGGGACGGCGGGCGCATGGCGGTCCTCGACGATCAGGGCCTGATCAGCGCCGACCCCTGGGATCCGTGGTTCGGGGCCTGATCAGCGGCGCGGCGTGAATTTCCGGATCACGCCCGAGAAGGTCATCAGGATGCGCGCGCCGGCGTTGATCTGGCCGCGCACAAAGATCAGGCTCTTGCCGGCCCGGACCACCTCGCCGGTGGCCTCGACCAGTTCGCCGACATAGGCCCCGTCGATGAAGGTCGAATCCAGCGACACCGTCACCCCCGAGGCCCCCTCCATCTCCTGGTAGGCGGTCTGGAACAGGGCGATGTCGGCGAAGGTCATCAGGCAGCCGCCGTGCATCCGGTCGCCCGCGTTCATATGCTTGGGTTCGGCCCGGAAGGCGCAGCGCATCCGGCCGTCCGGGTCCGGCTTGAAATAGAACGGTCCGACCACCTGATCGAAGGTGCCGTGCAGGTCGTACATCTGCCAGCCGGCGAACTCGCCTTCCGTCACCGTGACTTTCGCGACCATGGGAAAACTCCGCCTTCTTTCTGATCCCGCAATGCACCATACAGGCGCGATGAGCGACCCCATCGAAACCGCCATCTTCGAAAAACTGGCGAAGGCCGACCCGAAAGGCGTCGGCGGCAAGAGCATCGAACCCGCCGACGTGGCCAAGGACCTGCAGCCGGAACAGTGGCAGCGGATGCTGCCCAAGGTGCGCGCCTGCGCCCTCGGACTGATGCGTCAGGGCAGGCTGACCATCACCAAGAAGGGCAAGCCGGTCGATCCGAACGCCTTCAAGGGCGTCATCCGTCTGCGCCTGCCGACCGAGGCCGAGACCGCCGCCGCCCTTGCGGCCCGGCCGCCCGCCGTCGAAAGCGATGACGACTTCGGCTGATCCGACCGGACTGGAGACGGTCCTCGCCGACATCCGCGCCTGCCGGGCCTGCCTCGGCCAGCTGCCGCACACGCCGCGGCCGGTGATTCACGTCTTCCCGGAAACCCGGCTGCTGATCTGCGGCCAGGCTCCCGGCCGCCGGGTGCATGAGAGCGGCCGGCCGTTCACCGACCCGTCCGGCGACCGCCTGCGCGACTGGCTGGGCGTGGACTACGGGACCTTCTACGCCGACCGCCGCCTCGGCGTCGCCGCCCAGGCCTTCTGCTACCCCGGCACCGCCCCGAAGGGCGGCGACCATCCGCCGCCACGCCGCTGCGCCGAGCTGTGGCGGCCGCAGCTGCTCGCCGAACTCCCGCGGGTCGAGCTGACCCTTCTGGTCGGCGGCTACGCCCAGACCTGGGCCCTCGGCGACCGGGTCCGGGCCAACATGACCGACACCGTCCGGGCCTGGCGCGCCTTCGCCCCCGACATCCTGCCCCTGCCGCACCCCTCCTGGCGCAACACCGCCTGGCTGCGGAAGAACCCGTGGTTCGAGGCCGAGGTCCTGCCCTACCTTCGCCAACGGGTTCGGGGCATTCTGGGCTCATGAATGAGCGATGCAGGTTTCCCCTTCTCCCCTCGGCGGAGAAGGTGGCCCGGAGGGCCGGATGAGGGGGATGTCTGATCCAAGCCGGCGGGCGGCCGTTCCGCGTCGCCAAGCCCCCTCATCCGGACGGCTCCGCCGCCCACCTTCTCTCCCGAGGCGAGAAGGACGACGCGTGACCCTCGCCCTGCTCCTCACCCTCACCCTCGCCGCCTGCGCCAGCCCCGCCATTCAGCCGCCCCTGATACCGCCGCCGGGTTTCACCGGACCGGAGCTCACCCCCACCCATCTGGTCATGGACGACGGCGCCCGCCTGCCGCTCGTCCGCTGGACTCCCGAACGCGAGCCCTGGGCCGTGATCGTGGCCCTGCACGGCGTCAACGACAGCCGCGCCGCCTTCCATCTCGCCGGCCCGTGGTGGGCCGAGCAGGGCATCGAGACCTGGGCCTTCGACCAGCGCGGCTTCGGCCAGGCGCCGGGTCGCGGCGTCTGGCCGGGCGAGGCCCGGATGGTCGCCGATCTGCGCGTCGCCGTGGCCCTCGCCCGCGCGCGCCACCCCGGGGCGGTGATCGCCGTGGCCGGGGAAAGCATGGGCGGGTCCGTGGCCGTGGCGGCCTTCGCCTCCGATCGGCCGCCGGACGCCGCCCGGGTGGTCCTGCTCGCGCCGGCGGTATGGGGCTGGTCGGCGCAGGGACCGGTCAACTCGGCGGCCCTGTGGCTGGCCGCCCGCACGGTCCCTGATCGCGCCGTCGAGCCGCCGGACTGGGCGGCGCGCCAGTATGCGGCCTCGGACAACTGGATCGAGTTGTTCCGCACCGGCCGCGATCCCAACAGCCTGCTGACCACCCGGTTCGACCTTCTCTACGGCCTCGTCGACCTGATGGAGTCGGCCTCGGCGGGCCTCGGCGAGGTGCGCGCCCCGACCCTGCTGATGTACGGGGCGCACGACAATCTGGTCCCGCCCGCCTCGATGCGGCGCGCGCTCGAGCGGGCCGGCGATCGCGCCGCCCTGCGCACCGTCTTCTACCCTGACGGCTGGCACCTGCTGAACCGCGACCTGCAGGCGGAGACCGTCTTCCGCGACGTCGAGGCCTGGCTGCGGGATGCGGAGGCGCCGCTGCCGTCGGGGGCGGGCGAGGTGAGGGCGGCGCTGACGGATCGTTGATCGCAGGTCCGGAAACACCGTCCTGTCGTCTTCCTCAATCCGTCATCCTCGGGCTTGACCCGAGGATCAGACCGTCCGGTGCTCCGTCGGGCCCCCCACGCTCGCCCTCACGGGGCCGTCACCCCCGCACAGCCCGCCTCCCGCCTCTGATCCCCGGATCAAGTCCGGGGATGACGGCGGACGAGATTGGACAAGGCGCCGGGAGCAGACACTGTGAAGGTCTGCAGCGGGTGGAAAGCGGACATTAAGTCTCTATTTGCCAACGACATGGCACACGGCACCACATGTCTACACGCGTCACACTGGATGAGAGCCTGCAGCGGGTTGTGGTCACAGTTCTTCCGCAGCCCCCGAGCGACACGGTCGCCGGGACGGTCTTGAGGTTGACGAGCCAACGGCCTGAACTGGGTGGCTGGGACTGGATAATCGACATTCGCAATCCGCACGATAAGGCGACCCCGGAAGAACTCGATCTGATCGCGGCGGCCTTCAACGCTATGCGGAGTAGACAGAGCTATACGATCTTCGTGAGTGACGATCCGGCAACCTACGACCGGTGTGCGCTCATGGAACTCAAGTTTCTCGACCGACGGCACCTGGTAGCGAAGACCCCCGCGCAAGCCATGGCTTTGCTCCCATGGACTATGCCTACGATCTGAGGCGTTCGACTGGGGCATCCCTCCGGGGTGAGGTGGGTTCGTCGTCAACGTCCGCTAGGGGTCGGGAGCCGACAGTCGCCCCAAGGTGGTGAGCGGACGTTGCGTCAGAGCCGCCGCAAAGCCGCGCCGTTCCTCAGGAGCATTCGAAAGCCGAAGCGGAGAATCGCTACGCTGACGAGTGTCAGTCCAATGCCTTGCATCGCTTCGGTCGCGGTCATTGCGTGATTTCCAGCGGCCACGGTTTGCCATTCTGTTGCGAGCCACCACGCCACAACGGCTGGGAAGATGCCGCCCAAGAGGGTGAACATCGTGCCGTTCAGGAGGCCAGCCAGAGCATCCTCTTTGTTTTTGGGCTCTTCCATCGGGGCCCACACTACCGCCGAACGGAATGTCCGCAACGGGTCGGGAGCCGACCTCGCCATTGATCCCCCAATCCCGCTCTCCGCCGCCGTCCCTGTCCGGCCCCCGCCGCCCCCAAACCGCTGTGCTTGCCCTTGCGTCCGTCCCGGCGTATCAGCCCCGCAACAAAAAATACCCCGGGAGACGCCTGTCATGGGCAAGACGCTGTTCGATTCCCCGTCCTTCGCGAACCATGAAGGCGTGCACGCGGTCTTTGATGAAAAGACCGGCCTGCGTGCGATTATCGCTGTTCACTCGACCGCGCGCGGCCCGGCCGTCGGCGGAACCCGGATGTGGAACTACGCCTCCAGCGCCGAGGCGCTCGAGGACGTGCTGCGCCTGTCGAAGGGCATGAGCTACAAGAACGCCGTGGCGGACCTCGAGATGGGCGGCGGCAAGTCGGTCATCATCGGCGACAGCCGCACCCAGAAGACGCCGGAGCTGTTCCGCGCCTTCGGACGCGCCGTCGACACCCTGGGCGGCATCTACTATGCGGCGGAAGACGTCGGCGTGTCGGTCGCCGACATCGCCGAGGCCCGCAAGGTCACCCCCTATGTGCTCGGCCTCAACGACGGACCGGAAGCCTCGGGCGACCCGTCGCCGGTGACCGCCGAGGGCGTGTTCCGCTCGACCCTGACGGTCGCCCGCCGCCTGTGGAAGCAGGACGACCTGACCGGCCTGACCGTCGCCCTGCAGGGCATCGGCCATGTCGGCGGCTATCTGGCCGACAAGCTGCACGCCGCCGGCGCCAGACTGGTCATGACCGACGTCAACACCGCCCTGCTGGCCGAAGTCGCCGCCCGCACCAACGCCGAGGTCGTGGCCCCCGACGCCATCTACGACGTCAAGGCCGACATCTACGCCCCCTGCGCCCTCGGCGCGACGCTGAACCCCGAGACCCTGGACCGGCTGACATGCAAGGCCGTGGTCGGCGCCGCCAACAACCAGCTGGCCACCCCCGACATCGGCCAGATCCTGTTCGAGCGCGGCGTGCTCTACGCCCCCGACTATGTCGTCAACGGCGGCGGCATCATCAACGTCGCCTCCGAGATGAAGGCCCGCCAGACCGGCGGCGCCTATGATCCGCAGTGGGTTGAGGGCAAGCTGTCGCGCCTGATGGAGACGCTGGAGGAAATCCTCGAACGCTCCGCCGTCGAGAAGCGCCCGACCCACCAGATCGCCGACGCCATCGCCGAAGCCCGCATCAACGCGGCCCGCGACGCCAAGGCCGAGCCGCGCAAGGCGGCCTGACCCGCGAACCTGTGATCCTTCTCCCCTTGGGGGAGAAGGTGCCCCGGAGGGGCGGATGAGGGGTCGGCCGGCTCTAGGCCGTCCGCCCGCCATTTCGCGTCTGACCTCCCCCTCATCCGTCTCGCTCCGCGAGCCACCTTCTCCCCCGGAGGGGAGAAGGAAATTGCGCGGCGCTGTGCTGGCAATCCGCGAAAATATAGTCGGACTGCGCGGAAAACCTCCCGCTTTCCCAGGCACATCGCCTTTTCTCGAACCAATCTTCCATCCGGATAAGCCGGCGGGTGCATAATGCGCCCCGTCCTGTCGCTCGGCAGGCGCCGGTCCTTGACAACCGCATCCCCGCCGCACCGCCACAGGCGCGTCGATGCCGACTCTGCCGACTCCGCCCCCGTGAATTCCCGCCGACCCTGCCGACTCTGCCGACGGCCCCCACCGTTTTTTCCGGTTTTCACCCGGGTAGAACCTGCCCGGCCAAGACTCGCTCCCGACCCCGGGCCGCCCGGATTCGCCCCCGGACCGCATCCAGACCATCATCGCCGGAAACGCCCCATTGATTCGGGCCGAGGCGCCATGACCGCAACCTCCCGCAAGGCTTTCGACCCGCTGCTCGTCGTCATGGCGATCGGCTTCGTCGTGGCCGTCGGGGCCATGGCCTAT
>NZ_DASWTO010000006.1:0-5305 GCF_036402095.1 Brevundimonas sp.
CGCGCCGGCCCGCACGGCCGCGGCCGCCCCGGTCCCGACGCCCCGGGCCGCCGCTCCGGCCGAACCGACGGGCCCGCAGCCCTATACCGCCACCCTGAACACGGCGCCTTCCACGACGACGCCGGCACCGGCCCAGCCGCCGGTGATCGTGATCCAGCCGACCTCCTGATCCGGCCCCTGACAGAACAGGCCCCGGCGGAGCGATCCGCCGGGGCTTTTCGCGTCAGGCGGCGGGCGCGGCCGGGGCCGCGACGGGCGACACCCGCCAGATGACATTGCCCACGTCGTCAGCCACGAGCAGGGCGCCGCGTCCGTCGAACTGCACGCCGACCGGGCGCCCCATGGCCTGGTCCTCGGCATTGAGGAATCCGCTCAGGATGTCCTCGGGCATCCCCGCCGGAACCCCGTTGACGAACGGCACGAAGATGACCCGGTAGCCGTTGCGCGGCTTGCGATTCCATGAGCCGTGCTGACCGACGAAGGCCCCGCCGCGATAGCGCGCCGGAAACAGCGTGCCTTCTCCGAATGTGAGCCCCAGCGACGCCGTGTGGGCGCCCAGGGCGTAGTCCGGCTTGATCGCCCGGGCGACCATGGCGGGATTGGCCGGCTCGACGCGCGTATCGACGATCGCGCCGTAGTAGCTCCACGGCCAGCCGTAGAAGCCGCCGGGCCGCACGGACGTCATATAGTCCGGCACCAGGTCGTGACCCAGTTCGTCGCGCTCGTTGACCGAGACCCACAGCTGTCCGCTGTCCGGCTGCCAGGCCATGCCGACCGGGTTGCGCAAACCGGACGCGAACACCCGTCGCGCGCCCGTGGCGGGGTCGATCTCGAGCACGGCGGCGCGGTCCACCTCCTCGTCCAGTCCGTTCTCGCCGATGTTGGAGTTCGATCCGACGCCGACATAGAGGCGAGAGCCGTCCGCGCTGGCGACGAGGCTCTTGGTCCAGTGGTGGTTCCGGCCGGCCGGCAGGTCGGCGACCTTGCGGGCCGCCGCGGTGATCTGCGTCTGGCCCGTCCGATAGGGGAAGGCGACCACGGCGTCGGCGTTGGCGACATAGAGGGTGTCGCCGACCAGAACCATGCCGAACGGCGAGGTCAGGTTCTGCAGGAAGGCGGTCTTCGTTTCCGCCACCCCGTCGCCATCGGCGTCGCGGAGCAGGGTGATGCGGTTGGCGCTGGGGGCCTTGGCGCCCGCCTTCTTCATGAACAGACCCTGGAAGAAGCCGCGCAGGCCGCCCTTCTTGTCTTCCGGCTTGGGCGGAGCATTGGTTTCGGCCACCAGGATGTCGCCGTTGGGCAGGCGATAAAGCCAGCGCGGGTGGTCCAGACCGGAGGCGAAGGCCTGCACCCGGAAGCCCGGCGCCGGCGTTGGCGTGCGGCCTTCGGGCCAGCCGACCGCCTCGGCCACGTTGACGACCGGGATCAGCGATCGCTGCGGCGCCGGAAGCGTGGGGTTGGGCCCGAAGCCGAGCGCCGGGTCGAGGGCGCTGCCGCCGTCGCAGGCGGCCACGGTCACCAGCAGGGCGGCGGCGAGAAGTGGGGGCAGGCGGGACATGACGGATCTCCAGGGCGAACGCGCCAGGATCAGAACGCGGGAAACTCCAGCCGGCTCACATCATACCCCAGGGCCCGCGCCCGGGCGACGAGGGCCTGAAGCTCCGCCTCGTCCGGAACCTCGCGGGTGTAGATCCACAGCTTGTCGAAGGCGGGGTCCGAGGAAATGAACCAGCTGTAGTCCTCGGCGTGATCGAGCACCCAGTAATCCCACGTCACAAGACCGCCGAGGTAGCGGGCGCGCAGCCTGGCGTTAAATCCCGGGTCGAGGATTTCGCCGCGCGCACCGATCGACTTTTCGCGCCCCTGCGGCGTGCCGACCTGACAGGTGTCGCGGACGTCGACCCTGGTCGGATTCACCAGCACATAGTTGGTGGCCCCGGCGACGCAGCCGTCCGTCAGCCGCATCGGCAGTCTGGCGATCTCGAGCCAGCGGCCGGTGTAGAAGCGCTCCGGATCCACCGCCCGGGCCGGAGCGGGCGCGCGAACGTCGCTCGCCCGGGGCGGGGTCACGCAGCCGGACAGGAACAGGGCGAGGGCGACCAGCGCGACCCGGCTCGATAGAGACATGTTGCAGCTCCGGCAGCTCGTTCTGGCGATACGCCGGGCGCGCCCGGCCGGATGCTTCAGGGCAGGGGTTTCAACTTGCGCGGCGGTCGGATGCGCCTGAATCGGGCCTCGATGAAGGAGAAGAGTCCAAAGGCGACGAAGCCGAGTGCGGTCAGGACCAGGATCCACGGGCCGGCCGGCTGGCGTTCGACGGCGTTCAGGGCGGAGCCGAAACTGGTCACCTCCGACGCCTCGGCATGGAAGCCGGCGATGACCACGAGGCCGGCGAGCGGCAGATAGGCCGCTCCGCGGGCGACATGGCCGAGCCGGGCGAGGGGAGCGACGCGGCGGCACAGGCGCGCCGAGCAGGCGAGGTACTCGGTGAAGTCCTCCCGGGCCGCCTTGATGATATTGCTGATCCCGATGCCGAAGATCGCCAGACCGCCGGCGACCAGCAGCCATTTGCCGAACGGGAGGTCCAGCACGGTCGCGGCGTAGTCCCGGCTTTGCGCCACCCCCTCGGCCGCGGGGTCGTCCGGCGGGCCCTTGAGCAGACCAAAGGCGGCCACGGCGAGAGCCCCATAGCTGAAGGCGCTGAACAACTGGCTCACCCGGGTGCCGAGGCCACGCCATGACGTGCCCTCATGATCCGCGTCGAAAACCGACTGGAGCAGCCGCCACATGACGAAGGCGGCGAGGCCCAGGCCGATCAGAACGGCCCAGACCCGACCGAGCGGGCGTTGGGCCAGCCATTCGAGCGCCCCCTTCGTCCCGACGGAATCGCCGATCAGATCCACCGCCGCCAGCAGGATCAGGGCGCCCACCGAGAGGTAGACGAACCCCCGCGCCCCATAGCCGACGCGGGCCGCCCATTCGATCAACACCTGCAATCGTGGAACCCGGCGCAGGGCGGGCAAGCGGTGACGGCCGAGGTCGCCCAGACTCGCCAGGCGGGAACGGAGGGAGGCGAGGGGATTCGGCACGGGGACCTAAACCCCCTCGGCGGAATATGGCTCCGCTATTGCTTCGCCGGCCTTGAGGTGCGGCGTACGGACGCATATCTGCTGCCCGCTCAGGGAGGGCGCGCATGCAGCCGGTGATCTCCATCGAAGGTCTGACCAAGACCTACAAGTCCGGGCTCCAGGCCCTCAAACCCATCGACCTGACCATCCGGAAGGGCGAGATCTTCGCCCTGCTGGGGCCCAACGGCGCGGGCAAGACCACGCTGATCTCCGTCGTGTGCGGCATCGTCACCCCGACCACCGGAACGATCGTCGCCGACGGCCACGACATCCAGACCGAATACCGGCAGGCGCGCAGCAAGATCGGCCTCGTGCCGCAGGAACTGACCACCGACGCATTCGAGACCGTGATGGCCACGGTGAGCTTCAGCCGCGGCCTGTTCGGCCGAGCCCCGAACCCCGCCTACATCGAGAGCGTGCTGCGCGAGCTGTCGCTGTGGGAGAAGCGCAACGACAGGATCATGACCCTGTCGGGCGGCATGAAGCGCCGGGTCATGATCGCCAAGGCCCTCAGCCACGAGCCGGACATCCTGTTCCTCGACGAGCCAACGGCGGGTGTCGATGTCGAGTTGCGCCGCGACATGTGGAACCTTGTCCGCCGCCTGAGGGATCAGGGCGTCACCATCATCCTGACCACCCACTATATCGAGGAGGCCGAGGAGATGGCCGACCGGGTGGGCGTGATCCTCAAGGGCGAGCTGATCCTGGTCGAGGAAAAGACCGCCCTGATGAAGAAGCTGGGCAAGAAGACGCTGACCCTGCACCTGCAGGATCCGCTGGCGGCCGTGCCGGCCGGGCTGGCCGAATGGAAGGTGGCGCTCAGGAACGAGGGCCACGAGCTGGAATACGTGTTCGATTCCAATCTGGAGAAGACCGGCGTGCCGTCTTTGCTGCGCGCGCTCAGCGACCTCGGCATCGCCTTCAAGGATCTGAACACCAGCCAGAGCTCGCTCGAGGACATCTTCGTCAGCCTTGTCCATCGCGATACGGGAGCGGCCGCATGAACAGCCTGACCTTCAACGGATACGGCGTCTGGGCCATCTACAAGTTCGAGATGGCGCGGGCGCTGCGCACCATCTGGCAGAGCATCGTCACTCCGGTGATCACGACGGCCCTGTATTTCGTCGTCTTCGGCTCGGCCATGGGCGGCCAGATGCGCGAGGTCGACGGCGTGCCCTACGGGGCCTTCATCGTGCCCGGCCTGATCATGCTCAGCCTGTTCACCCAGTCGATCTTCAACGCCTCCTTCGGCATCTATTTTCCCAAGTTCACGGGCACGATCTACGAACTGCTGTCCGCGCCCGTTTCGCCGCTGGAGATCGTCATCGCCTATGTCGGGGCCGCGGCGACCAAGTCGGCGGTGCTGGGACTGATCATCCTGGCGACGGCGGCGCTGTTCGTGCCCCTGCGAATCCTTCACCCGCTCGAAATGCTGGCCTTCCTGATCCTCGTTTCGACGACCTTCAGCCTGTTCGGGTTCATCATCGGAATCTGGGCCAACGGCTTCGAACAGCTGCAGATGATCCCGATGCTGGTGGTCACGCCGCTGACCTTCCTTGGCGGCTCCTTCTACCCGATCGACGTGCTGCCGCCGGTCTGGCAGACCGTCTCCCTCTTCAACCCCGTGGTCTATCTCATCTCGGGCTTCCGCTGGACCTTCTACGGCAGCGGGGACGTGGGCATCGGGATCAGCCTGGCGGCGACGTTCGGCTTCCTGCTGATCTGCCTGACCATCGTCGGCTGGATGTTCCGCACCGGCTACCGGCTCAAGAACTAGGCCGTCACGAAACGGGCCAGATCGGTGCGCACCTTTGTCCGGTCTTCGCGTTTCTGAAGCGCGCCCCGGCGGCGCGGGAGAGTCCATGTCCACCGACGACAACCAGCCCCTGAACGGTTCGCCCACCCCCTTCCGCCGGCCGATCAGCTGGGGCCGTCCGCCGGCGACCGTGTTCCGGGCCGGGCCCCTGCCGAAGGGCGAGCGCCTGCCCCCGCTGCCGGAGCCGCCGGCGCCCGACCCGCTGTCGGGGACGCCGGTGCGGTCGAACCCCGCCGCCATCCTGCGCGGCTCGATGATCCCGCAGGCCGCGACCCGGCCGGCGCCCGCGCCGGAACGGGCGAGCTTCGCGGAACCGTCGCCGCGTCCCGCGCCCGCCCCGACCCCCAGGCCGAGCCCCGCG
>NZ_DASWTO010000007.1:0-15499 GCF_036402095.1 Brevundimonas sp.
CTGAACTCAGCCCTCGGTCTTCAGCTGACCAGCCGATTCCTTGCCCGAACGCTTGTCGCGCTCGATTTCGTAAGAAACCTTCTGGTTTTCATCGAGGCCGCGCAGGCCCGCCTGTTCGACGGCCGAGATGTGGACGAAAACGTCCTTGCCGCCGTCGTCAGGCTGGATGAAGCCGTAGCCCTTGGTGCCGTTGAACCATTTTACAGTGCCGGTAGCCATTTTCAGGACCTCCGTTAGCAGTTGGCTTCAGGGAAGAGCCCCTGGAGCCTGTCGGGTCTGAAAGGAGCGGCTAGACCTCAGTGCGAAAGCAGAGGGTGGCGTTTCGCAGAGAGATCGACGAAGGGCTTTGTGGACTGTCCCCGCGGCGAAAGCAAGGCGGGGCCTCAGCCGGCGGTCTCGTCCTCGGCGGGCGCGACGTAGTTCTCCTGACACAGCTTGCGAAGGGCCGCGCTCAGGGTCGGGCCGTAGAGGGAGTCCTGGATGCGGTCGAAACCCTCGGCCGAAAGGGCCTGTTTGATATCGCTGACGGTGCGGCAGCGGCCCTCGCGGGCGAGTTCATAGGCGCGTTCGAGCGTGGTCGGTCTGTGGGTCATGCCCCTAGGTAGGCATGACGCGCCGCGATTGCGAGCCTTAGAAGGCGAAGCTGACGCCCGCGACCAGACTATCGGCGTATTGTTCGCCGGGGACGTCCGCGTCCGTACCGTACCAGCGCAGTTCGGCCTCGACACTGCGGGTCAGGGCATAGTTCAGGCCGATGTTGTAGCCGGTGTAGTCGACGCTGGTTTCCTGTTCCCGGCGGCCGACGGCGGCGGAGGCGTAGAGCTTGTCGGTGAAGTCCCAGCCGAGCTGGGCCTCGACCCAGGTCCAGCCCTCGCTGGCGCCGATGCTGTCGGGCGAATACTGCAGGCGCACGCGGCCGCTGGCCGGACCGATCGACCGCTTCACGTCGGCGGTGAACTCCCAGGAGTCATCGTCCGCGCCCGGATTGGCGTCGACCAGCCACTTGTGCCTGGCGTTCAGATCGAGGTCGAAGCCCGCGAACTCCGGTCTGACACCGGCTTCGAGGGCGACCTCGAGCTCGGACCCGGACGACTTGACCGTCTCGAACGACGGCCCGGCGTAGAACAGGCCGGACGCGCTTTCCCACTCCGCCTCGCCCCAGACGAAGGGGGCGCCGTCGGACTTGGAGACGTCCTTGGAGCGGTTGTCGGTCGCCGCGCCGAAGGCGAAGGACCACGAGCCGGCTGCCGGCGGCGCGTCCTGCGCGGCCGCGGGAAGGGCGCAGGCCAGCAGGGCGCAGGTCAGCAGGGCGGGGGCGGCGGCGGTCGTCAGGGTGCGGATCATGGGAGTCGCTTCGAATCTGGCCGGAGCCCGGATGCCGGGCGGTCTAGAACCGCTTCTTGTCGAAAACGGCGCAGGCCTCCGCATATTCGTCCCGCAGCCGCCCGACAAGCTCCGCCACCGGAAGGATGTCGTGCACCGCGCCCGCGCCCTGACCGGCCGACCAGACGGTCTTCCACGCCTTGGCCTCGTCGGCCATGTCGAGCTTGTGCTCGGGCAGGGTCTTCGGGTCGATGCCGTTCTCGACCAGCGAGGGGGTGAGGAAGTTGGCGGGGATGCCCGACACGGCGGGAGTGTAGGTGATGTCGGCCGAGCCGGCCTCGACAATCATCTCCTTGTAGTGGGCCTGGGCCTGGCTTTCCGTCGTGGCGATGAAGCGGGTGCCCATATAGGCGAAGTCGGCCCCCAGCATCGTGGCGGCGGCGACGTCGCGGCCGGTCGAAAGGCAGCCGGACAGGATGATGGTCCCGTCGAAGAAGGTCCGCACCTCCTCGACAAGGGCGAAGGGATTGACCACGCCCGCATGACCTCCTGCGCCGTTGGCGACGAGGATCAGGCCGTCGACGCCAGCCTGGGCCGCCTTGCGGGCGTGGCGGACGTTGGCGATGTCGTGGAAGACCACGCCGCCGTATCCGTGCACCGCGTCGACCACGTCGCGCACGGCGCCCAGCGAGGTGATGATCAGCGGCACCTTCTCCTCGACCGAGACCATCATGTCGGCCATCAGGCGCGGGTTGGTCGGGTGCACGATGTGGTTGACGCCGAAGGCGGCGGCGTCCGGGTTCAGGCGGGCCTTGATATCGTGCAGCCACGCCCGGTAGCCCTCGGTGGTGCGCTGGTTCAACGACGGGAAGGTGCCGATCACGCCCGCGTTGCAGCACTCGACGACGAGGTCCGGTCCGGAGACGAGGAACATCGGCGCGGCGATGACCGGCAGCTTGAGGCCGTTCTGGAGGGATGCCGGAATCGCCATGGTGTTCGCCCCGCGTTGTCTTTCGCTACGGATAGCGGGGCGCCGCCGGGGAAGGCAAATGGAAGCGTCAGCTCCCGGGGACGGGGACCGGATCCGGCGGCGGCATCTGGTACCGGACGCTGAACGTCACGCGGGCCCCGACCGCGGCCCCGTCGACGGTGCGGGGCGACACCCGGGCGCGTGCGGTCGCGGCGATGGCGGCCGCGGCGAAGCCGTATCCGGCAGGGGTCTCGTTGCGGAGGACGCAGTCACGCATCAATCCGTCGGGCAGGACGACGCAGGACAGGGTCACCCGCCCGGAGGCGATGCCGGCGGCGATGGCCTGCTCGGGAAACTCCGGCATCGGCGGACGCACCCAGGCGGGGTTGGTGATTTCGCGCGGGATGGGCGGCGTCGCAGGCGCGCAGGTCAGGCAGGTCGGCGGCCTGGTGTATTCGAGGCGGTCCCCGGACCGGGTCGGCGGCACGGGCACGGGGACGGGCACGGGCGGCGGCGCCGACTGGCCGGCGACAGGCGGCTCCGACGCGTAAGGCCGTTCCTGGGCGATCGCCCCCGAAGCCGTCGGCCCGACGACGAGGCCCGCGGCCGTCACCGAAGCGCCGAGGATCAGCCTCAGGCTTTGAATTGGCTTCCGCATGGCCGTATGTCCCCCTCTACGCCCCCCTCATGCCCCGGGCGCCCACGCGCTCGCAAGTTGAAACCGTCCGCCATGACCACCGACACTTCCGGCCTGCACCAGCTGGGTCAGATGACCGCCGCGCCGACCAGCCCGGAGACCGCCGTGCTGGAGCGGGTGCCGAATCCGCACGCGGGAACGCTGTACCTGACGCGATTCACGGCGCCGGAGTTCACCAGCCTGTGCCCGGTGACCGGCCAGCCGGACTTCGCCCACATCGTCATCGACTATGCGCCGGGCGAGTGGCTGGTCGAGTCGAAGAGCCTGAAGCTTTACCTGACCAGCTTCCGCAACCATGGCGCCTTCCACGAGGATTGCACCGTGGCCATCGGCAAGCGGCTGGTCGACCTGCTGAAGCCGAAATGGCTGAGGATCGGCGGCTACTGGTATCCGCGCGGCGGCATTCCGATCGACGTGTTCTGGCAGACCGGCCCGGCGCCGGAGGGGCTGTGGCTGCCGGACCAGGGCGTGCCGACGTACCGCGGGCGGGGGTGAATTCGTCTCCCGCGCCGATTGCTCAGATTCCGCTCATGCAGGAATCGCGGGCGGCGGCCAGGGTGCCGCCATGACCGAACCGCACCGACTTCCCCTCGAGACCCGGGGCCGCCACTGGCTGGGCCGGCTGCAGCGCTGGTCGGACCGGCGGGCGTGGAGCCGCTACGGGTTCGAGTTCCTGATGTTCGGCGTCAAACAGGGCTGGGCCTGCCTGTTCGGCGGGGCCATGCTGGCGCTGCTGCTGGCGACGAGGCTGTGGTGGCCGGACGGGGCGCCGATCGCCCGCTACGACTTCCTCGTGCTGGGCGCGGTGGCCATCCAGGCGGCGATGCTGGCGCTGAAGCTGGAGAGCTGGGAGGAGGCGAGGGTGATCCTGGTCTTTCACCTGGTCGGCACGGTCATGGAGCTGTTCAAGACGGCGGCCGGGTCGTGGATCTATCCGGAGCCGTCGCTGCTGCGAATCGGCGAGGTGCCGCTGTTCTCGGGCTTCATGTACGCGGCGGTGGGCAGCTATATCGCGCGGGTCTGGCGCATCTTCGACATCCGCTTCCGCCACTATCCGCCGCTGTGGACGACCTGGGTGCTGGCGGCGGCCATCTACGTCAACTTCTTCGCCCATCACTGGCTGCCGGACGTGCGGCTGGGGCTGTTCGCCCTGACGGCGGTGCTGTTCGGGCGGGGCTGGTTCTATTTCACCCCGGACCGCCGGCGGCGGTCGATGCCGTTCCTGCTGGGCTTCCTGCTGGTGGCCCTGTTCATCTGGTTCGCAGAGAATCTGGGGACCTGGGCCAACGCGTGGATCTATCCGGGGCAGGACGACGGCTGGGAGCCCGTGTCGCTGGCCAAGCTGGGCAGCTGGTTCCTGCTGATGATGATCAGCGTGGTGCTGGTGTCGCTGGTTCACCGGCCGGAGGAAGAGCCCGCCTAGCTTCGCTCGTCCCGGCGAAAGCCGGGACCCGGTCCTGTCCAGTATGACGCCGGCGTTTCAGGACAGACGATTGCGGGCTAAAGCCTCATCATCATCACCCAAGGCACTGGGTCCCGGCTTTCACCGGGATGAGCGGAAGAGAATGCGGACAGAAACCGACGTCGTCATCCTCGGCGGGGGCCATAACGGGCTCGTCTGCGCCTTCTATCTGGCCAGGGCCGGGCTGAAGGTGACGGTGCTGGAGCGGCGCCATGTGGTCGGCGGGGCGGCGGTGACGGAGGAGTTTCATCCGGGTTTCCGCAATTCGACCGCCAGCTACACCGTCAGCCTGCTCAATCCCAAGGTCATCGCCGACATGGAGCTGGCCCGGCACGGCCTGAGGGTGGTCGAGCGCAGGGTGTCGAACTTCCTGCCGCTGGAGGACGGGCGGCATCTGCTGGCGGGTGAGGGGCGGACGCAGGCGGAGGCAGCGAAGTTTTCCGCCCGCGACGCCGAACGGCTGCCGGAATACGAGCGGCGGCTGGAGGTCGTGGCGGCGATCCTGCGCGACTGGATCCTGAAGGCGCCGCCGAACGTGGTGGAAGGCGGCTGGATGGCCATGCTGCCGGAGCTGCTGAAGGCCGGCGGGCTGGGGCGGCAGGCGGCGGGGCTGGATACGCAGGGGCGGCGCGACCTGCTGGACCTGTTCGCCAAGTCGGCGGGGGATTGGCTGGACGGCTGGTTCGAGAGCGATCCGATCAAGGCCCTGTTCGGCTTCGACAGCGTGGTCGGCAACTACGCCAGTCCGTACACGCCGGGCTCGGCCTATGTGCTGCTGCACCATGTGTTCGGCGAGGTGAATGGCCGGAAGGGGGTGTGGGGTCACGCCCTCGGCGGCATGGGGGCCATCACCCAGGCGATGGCGAAGGCCTGCGCCGAACAGGGCGTCGAGGTGCGGCTGGAAAGCCCGGTCGCCGGGGTGTTGACCGAAAAAGGCCGGGCCGTGGGGGCGGTGACGGAGGCCGGCGACACGGTGCGGGCGCGGGCCGTGGTCTCCAACCTGCATCCGCGGCTGCTGTTCGAGCGGCTGGTGGACGACGCGGTGGTCCCGGCGGATTTCCGCGAGCGGATCGGGAACTACCAGTCGGGCTCGGGCACCTTCCGGATGAACGTGGCGCTGTCGGAGCTGCCGGACTTCACGGCGCTGCCGGGTCCGGGGGATCATCTGACGGCGGGGATCATCATGGCCCCGTCGCTGGCCTATATGGACCGGGCGCATGCGGAGGCGCGGCTGAACGGCTGGTCGTCGAAGCCGATCGTCGAGATGCTGATCCCCTCGACGCTGGACGACAGCCTCGCGCCGCCCGGGCAGCATGTGGCGAGCCTGTTCTGCCAGCACGTCGATCCGGCGCTGGGGGACGAGCACCGCGACACGGTGGCGGACCTGATGATCGCGACGGTCGACGCCCATGCGCCAGGGTTCAAGGCTTCGGTGCTGGGCAGGATGGCGCTGGGGCCGCGCGATCTGGAGCGGCGCTTCGGCCTCGTCGGCGGCGACATCTTCCACGGACGGCTGACGCTGGATCAACTGTTCAGCGCGAGGCCCGTGCTGGGCCACGCCGATCACCGGATGCCGGTTCCGGGTCTCTATCTGTGCGGATCAGGGGCGCACCCGGGCGGCGGGGTCACGGGCGCTCCGGGCCACAATGCGGCGCGGGCGGTGCTGAAAGATCTGGGGAAGTAGGCGACAGGCGGCAGGCAACAGGGGGCCGGACTTCTTGCCGGGCGACCTGCGCCCCCGCCGCCTGCTGCGTGATCCCTCGCTTCAGACGTCCGCCAGCCCCATGGCGGCCATCAGGGCGTCGCGCACCGCCGCCTCGGTGAAGGGCTTCTGCAGCGTCGGCTGGCCGCGCCATTCGTCAGGAAGGCCGCCCTCGCCATAGCCGGTGGAGAAGACGAAGGGCACGCCCCGGTCCTTCAGCGCCTGCGCGATCGGGAAGACCTGCTTGCCGGCGACGTTGACGTCCAGCAGGGCGGCGTCGACGCGTTCGCCGTCCATGGCCATCCGCAGGCCTTCATCGACGGTGGCGGCCGGGCCGACGGGGATGCAGCCCATGTCCTCGAGAATGGTCTCCAGCAGCATGGCGACCAGGGATTCATCCTCGACGATCAGCACGCGGCGGCCTGCAAACGCCTGGCTCATGTGCCCTGCTCCCTGTTCAGTGGAATTGAAAATGTCGCGACGAATCCGTCAGCTGCGTAGTCGAGTTCGACCTCGCCGGCCAGATCGTGGCGGACGTTACGTTCGATCAGGCGGCTGCCGAAGCCCTTTCGGTCCGGCGGCGTGACGGCGGGGCCGCCGATCTCGCGCCAGACCAGCTCCAGCCGGGGACGGGTCTGGTCGGCGACGCTCCAGTCGACGAGGATTCGGCCATCCGGCCCCGACAGGGCCCCGTATTTGGCGGCGTTGGTGGCCAGCTCGTGGAAGATCATGCCGAGCGACAGGGCGGCGGCCGGCGCGAGCCCGACCCGGGGGCCGTTGACCGAGACGCGATGGTTGCCGTGCGCTTCGGTCTCGTGCTGCAGGATGGCCCCGAGGTCCGCGCCCTCCCAGTGGCTGCGGGTCAGCAGATCGTGAGTGTGGGACAGGGCCAGCAGCCGGGCCTGAAAACCGTCGGCGAAGGTCCTCGGATCGGCGTGCGAGCGGGCGGTCTGCATGGCGATCGACTGCACCGTGGCGAGGGTGTTCTTCACGCGGTGGTTCAGCTCGTCGATCATGAGCTTCTGCCGTTCGGCGGAACGGACGGCGTCGGTGACGTCGTGCCCCTGGACGAAGATGCCGACGACGGCGCCCGAGGCGTCGCGGATCGGCTGGTAGATGAAGTTGAGATAGACGGTTTCCAGCGGCGCGCCGGGCGAGCGCTGCAGCTGGACGAGGCTGGCCCGGCCCTCGTGGGGCTCCCCCGTGGCGTAGACGCTGTCGAGGAACTCGTAATAGCCCTGACCGACGACTTCCGGCAGGGCCTCGCGGATCGGCTTGCCGGCGATGTCGCGGTGCCCGATCAGCTGGGCGTAGGCCGCGTTGTGCATCTGGAACACGTGGTCGGGCCCGGTCAGGACGGCGACGAAGCCGGGGGCCTGCATGAACATGTCGATCAGGCGGTTGCGCTCGCCCTCGAGGCGGCGGTTGTCTTCCTGGACCTGCTCGGCGCGACCCAGGACCGCGCCTCCGAGCATGATGTCGAGGGCGCTGGCGCGTTCCGGGCGGACGCGGCGGTCACGCAGCCGCTGCAGTTCGGTGATGTCGGTGGTGTGCTGGAGGATGAAGGCCACTTCACCGTCCTCGCTGAGCATCGGCGTGTGGGTGGCGCTCCAGTAGCGGTCCTCGAACACCTTGCGCCCGTCGTCGAGCCGCCGCGCCATCGGAAATTTGACCAGCGGCAGGTGGTCGCGCTGGCGCGTGTCACGGGCGCGTTCGATCGAGGCCTGGACCTGGCGAATGTTCTCGGGCGCCTCCTCGCCGGGGCCCGAGTCGAAGGCGGAGAACAGGGGCCGCCCGATGATCGCATCGCGGGTGCTGTTGGTAACGTCCAGATAAGCCTCGTTGACGCCGGCGATCCTGAGGTCCGGCGTTAACAGCACATAGGGATTGGGCGAGGCGTCGAACGCGCTCGCCAGATCGACGGCCGCGCCGCCCGATTTCGCCAGTTCCTTCAAACCCGTCCCCGCCGTGCCCGGACGCTGTAACGCCCTGAGTGCGCATCGGTTTCACCCGAAAGCGCGCCCGTGTCTTTTTGCAGTTGGGTGCGAACCACGGGCGCCGCTAGTCTGCCGTCATGTCGATGGTTTCGTTTCTGGCTGCGGCGGTTCTGATGATCTCACCGGCTGGTCCCACGGACCCCATGCCTCGCGCGGCCGTGGAGCAGGGCGTGCTGGTCGGCCGGGCGGCGGACGAGGTGCGCAGCTTCAAGGGCGTGCCCTACGCCCGGCCGCCGGTCGGCGAGCTGCGCTGGCGGGCGCCGCGGCCGGCCGCACCGTGGGACGGCGAACGCGACGCCGGGCAGGTCGGCGCGATCTGCATCCAGCCGCCCGCCAACGGCGACAACGGCGTCGGGCCGCCGCCAATGAGCGAGGACTGCCTGACGCTGAACGTCTGGGCGCCGGCGGATCGCGCGAGGGACGAGACCGCGCCGTCGCCGGTGATGGTGTGGATTCACGGCGGCGGGCTGAACAACGGTTCGGGCACGGCGGCGCTGTACGACGGAACCAGGCTGGCGAAGCGCGGCGTGGTGGTGGTGACGATCAACTACCGCCTCGGCCGGCTGGGGTTCTTCGATCATCCGGCGCTGGCGGCGGAACGGGGACCGGGCGAGCCGGCGGCCAACTACGGACTGATGGATGTGATCGCGGCCCTGACCTGGGTGCGCGACAACGCCGCGGCGTTCGGCGGCGACCCGGAGAACGTCACCGTGTTTGGAGAGTCGTCCGGCGGGGCGCTGGTGACGCGGTTGATGATCTCCGACGCCGCGCGCGGGCTGTTCCACCGGGCGGTGGTGCAGTCGGGTCTGGGGCGGGAGCAGGGTACGCCGCTGGATCGCCCGCGCGCCGATGGCGGCGCTTCGTTGCAGGAGCGGGGAGCGGCGTTGGCCGTTTCGGGAGGCCCGGCCGTCGCCACCGCCGATCAACTGCGCAATCTACCGGGGCGGAGCTTCCTGAGCCCGGCGCCAAGCTTCTATGGCGGCGACCTGCTGGTGCGGGACGGCGTCCTGGTCACGGAGGACGTCGAGGCCGCCTTCGCCGCGGGCCGCG
This sequence comes from Brevundimonas sp., assembly GCF_036402095.1. Classification (GTDB taxonomy): domain Bacteria; phylum Pseudomonadota; class Alphaproteobacteria; order Caulobacterales; family Caulobacteraceae; genus Brevundimonas. The sequence continues at coordinate 9,202 of NZ_DASWTO010000007.1, forward strand.
AGGCGCCCGTGCCGCTCATCATCGGCACGAACAGCGCCGAGTTCTGGTGGATGAAGCCGTCGGAGCTCAGCCCCTATGGCGCGATTGACGACGCCATGACGGAGGCGGAGCGGGCGGCGTTTCTCGCGGCCTATGGCGGGCAGGAGGGGTACGACCAGTTCGTTCTCAGCGATCTGGTGTTCAACGAGCCGGCGCGTCATCTGGCGCGGTTGCACGCACGGAACGGCCATCCCACGTATCTGTACCGGTTCGACGTGGTGTCGGCGGCGATGCCGGAGCCGCACGCGGGGGCGACCCATGCGTCGGAGCGGCAGTATGTGTTCGACAATCTGACGGCTTCGCCCTGGCCGACGACGGCGATGGACCAGCGGGCGGCGGACGCCATGGCCGGCTACTGGACCGCCTTCGCGGCGAAGGGCGATCCGAACGGCGGCGGTCGGCCGGCGTGGCCGCAGTTCGGCAGCGCGCCGGATACGCTGCTGGAGTTCACCAATGATGGACCGGTGGCGAAGCCGGTCCCGTTCGGCGCGCGCCTTGACCTGATCGAGGCCTACCACGCACGGGTGCGGTGATGCTTCAGAGCACGCCGCCGTTGGATTTGATCACCTCGGCGTAGAGCAGGCCGGAATCCTTGATGGTCCGCTCCTGCGTCAGGAAGTTCACGTGGGTGATGCCGAAGCGTTTCGAATAGCCCAGCGACCATTCGAGATTGTCGAGCAGCGACCAGGCCATGTAGCCGCGCAGATCGACGCCCTTGCCAATGGCGTCATGCGCCGCCTTGAGGTGGTTTTTCAGATACTCGACCCGCATCGGATCGGGGATGCGGCCGTCGATGGCGTGGGGCGGGTCGTACCAGGCCGAGCCGTTCTCGGTGATCATCAGCGGCAGCTTGCCGCCGGTCTGCTCGTGCAGCCAGACGAGGGTGTCGGTCAGGGCGGGGGGATAGACCTCCCAGCCGGTCTCGGTGTGGGCGTGCTGGACCTGCTTGACCGGGCGGGCGCGGACCGGCCAGGCGTCGGGCGCGTTCTCCGGCACCGAGCGGGTGTACCAGTTCAGCCCCATCCAGTCGGTCGGCTGGGCGATCAGGTCGAAGTCTTCTTGCGGAAACTCGCGCCAGGCTTCGCCGTAGACGTCCTTGAGCTCCTCCGGATAGCCGCGGCCCATCAGGGGGTCGAGGAACCAGCGGTTCATCTGGGCCTCTGCGCGGCGGCGCGCGGCCTCGTCCTCCGGCCTGTCGGAGGCGGGGTATTTCGGCTCGATGTTGAGGACAATGCCGATCTGGCCCTCGCCGACCTGACGGAAGCGCTTCACCGCCGCCCCGTGAGCCCGAAGCACGTTGTGGCCGGCGATCACGGCCTCGAAGGCCGAACGGTGGCCGGGCGCGAGGGCGCCGTGCAGATAACCGCCGTCGACGATCACCCACGGCTCGTTGATGGTGCCCCAGGTCTTCACCCGGCCCTTGAACTTCTCGAACAGGACCTGGCCGTAGTCGGCGAACCAGTCGGCGATGTCCGGATTAAGCCAGCCGCCGCGGTCGTCGAGCGCCGCAGGCAGGTCCCAGTGGTAGAGGGTGCACAGCGGCTCGATTCCGGCCTCAAGCAGGCCGTCGACGAGGCGGTCATAGAAGGCGAGCCCCTTGTCGTTGATGCGGCCGCGGCCCTCGGGCATCACCCGGCTCCAGCTGACCGAGAATCGGTAGGCCTGGAGGTTCAGCCGCCGCATCAGCTGGATGTCCTCGCGCCACCGGTTGTAGTGGTCGCAGGCCACGTCGCCGGTGTCGCCGTCCTTCATATTGCCCGGGGTGTGGCTGAATCGGTCCCAGATCGAGGCGCCCGCGCCGTCGGCCATCGACGAGCCTTCGATCTGATAGGCGGCGGTCGCCGCGCCCCACAGGAAACCTTCTGGAAACAGATAGTTGCCGGTGTTTTCCGTGGTCATGTGAAAGGCTCGTGAGACGCGATGGGGAGCAACTGAAAGAGGCGGAGGCGCGACGGCGCGTACGCGTGTAGCACCGTGAGCACAACCTGCCTGTGACCAAACTAGGGCACTTGCGGGGTTCATTGCTAGTGTGTCATGTAATCGGTTACACGGAATTGTCGAACGGACCCGCGGAAAGCGGGCCGGGATCGCCGACCGGTCAGGGAGGACGACTTTGACGCCTGGAGCGATCCCGGAAACCCGCGCGGAGCGGGCGGCATGAAGGCCGCCACGATCCGTGACGTGGCGGAACGGGCGGACGTGTCCGTGGCGTCGGTGTCGCGCGTGCTGACGGGCGCCGGCCCCGTCACCGACGCCACCCGCAAGAAGGTCATGGCGGCGGTCGAGGCCCTGCAATACGTGCCGCATTCCGGCGCGCGCAGCCTGTCGACCAGCAAGACCCAGACGATCGGCGTCATCCTGCCGGACCTGTACGGGGAGTTCTTCTCCGAACTGATCCGCGGCATGGATCTGGCGGCCCGAGCGCTCGGCTATCACCTGATCGTCTCAAGCTCGCATGACGACGCCGAGGAGGCGTCGGCTGCGATCCGCTCGATGCGCGGCCGGGTCGACGGACTGATCGTGCTGTCGCCCCATCTCGACGCGGCCAACCTGGCCACAAGCCTGGCCGGACGGCTTCCGATCCTGCTGATGAACGGCGGGGCGGGGGCCGGGCGGCCCTCGATCGTCGTCGACAACCACGGCGGGGCGGTCCAGGCGGTCGAGCATCTGATCGCCACCGGACGGCGGCGCATCGCCCACATCTCCGGCCCGACCGGCAACCTCGAGGCCGAGACGCGCCTCGCCGGCTATCTGGAGGCCATGGCCCGGGCGCATCTGCCGACGACCGTGGTGGAGGGCGCCTTCGACCAGGCGTCGGGGCATCGGGCCGGCGCCGACCTGGCGGGCCGGGCCGAGCGGCCGGACGCGATCTTCGCCGGCAACGACATGATGGCCGTCGGCGCCATGCTGGCCCTGCAGGACGCGGGCCTCGGCGTGCCCGAGGACGTGGCCCTCGTCGGCTTCGACGACGTGCCGATCGCCGGCCTGATGCGTCCGGCGCTGACCACCCTGAGGATCAATATCGCGGAAACCGGGCGGAGCGCGCTGGAGCGCCTCGTCCGCCTGATCAACGCAGCGGGCGAAGCCGTCGCCGACACCGCCTGCGAGGTCGTCCGGCCCGAACTGGTCGTACGCCCATCCAGCAACCCGGCGACACAGACCCGAGCCACAACCGGCGATCGCGCCCGCGCAGCCGCCAGCACATCACCTCTGGAGGGGGAGAACCCGCAATGACCCGTAAGTCCAAACTGTATCTGGGAGCCGCATCGGCCCTCGCCGTCGCCATCTCTCTGGCCGCGGCCGGCGGCGCATCCGCCCAGGTCGCCACCTCGACCCTTCGGGGCACCGTCTACGAAGGCCAGGCGGTCGAGACCGGCGGCACGGTCACGGCCACCGAGATCTCGACCGGCTACGTCAGCCGGGGCCGCATCGGCGCCGACGGCGGCTATGTGATCCCGGGCCTGCGTCCCGGCACCTACCAGATCTCGGTAACCACCGCCGACGGCCAGTCCACCGAAGACACCGTCACGGTCTCGCTCGGCCAGGTGGCTACCCTGGACCTCGACGTGGCCGCCGGTTCGACGGTCGAGACGACCCAGGTCGGCGACGTCATCGTCACCGGCCGCCGCATCTTCGAGGTGCGGACCTCGGAGGTCGCCACCAACGTCAGCCAGACCCAGATCAACAACCTGCCGCAGATCAGCCGCAACTTCCTCAACTTCGCGGCGCTGGCGCCCGGCGTGCGGGTGACCGAGGGCGAGACCGAGCGGACCATCTCGGCCGGCGGCCAGGGCGCCTCCGCGATCAACGTCTTCATCGACGGCCAGAACCAGAAGTCGACGATCATCGACGGCGGCGTCGGCGGTCAGGACGACAGCCGCGGCAACCCGTTCCCGCAGGTGGCCATCCAGGAGTTCCGGGTCATCTCCCAGAACTTCAAGGCCGAGTACGAACAGGCCTCGTCCTCGATCATCACCTCGGTGACGCGCTCGGGCACCAACGAGTTCCACGGCGACGCCTTCGTCACCTACCAGGACGCGGGCTGGACCGAGGAAGACGCCTTCGGCCGCGAGGTCGGCGTCGAGCGCCTGCAATACGGGGCCTCGCTGGGCGGCCCGATCATCGAGGACCGGCTGCACTTCTTCGGCGCCTATGAGCGCAAGGACGAGACGCGCCGCAACACGGTGGTGCTGAACCGCGCCGCCTACGCGCCGCTGTTCGGGGCCGACACCGGCACCTTCGATGCGCCGTTCGAGGAAGACCTGTTCTTCGGCAAGCTGTCGTGGTCGATCGACGACCGCCAGCGGCTGGATATCAGCGCCACCTACCGCACCGAGCAGGACATCCGCGACTTCGGCGGCATCAACGCCTATTCGCGCGCCAACGCCGTCAACGTCGAGACCATCTCGGTCGTCGGCCGGCACCAGTTCCAGGGCGAAGGCTTCCTGAACGAGGCCCAGATCGACTTCTACGAGTACACCTACAATCCGACGGCGCTGAACTTCAGCGACTACGGCCGGTCGTATGTGATCTTCCGCGACGACAGCGCGGCGCCGGGCTTCCAGTACAATGTGTTCAACCGCGAGGACACGGTGTTCAACACCGGCGGGCAGAGCAACAACCAGAACATCCGTCAGACCAACTGGACGTTCAAGGACGACCTGACGTTCCACGACATCGAGTGGAACGGCATGCACACGCTGAAGATGGGCGTGAAATACTCGAACCAGAATTATTTCGTCGACAAGCGCTTTGGGCGGAACCCGCAGTTCATCTTCGACGTCGACGGACGCCCGGAGATCAACGGCAGCATCGACATCCCGGTTCGGGTCGAGCTCGGCGCCCTGGTGGACCCGGCCGACGTGACCAACAACGTCATCGGCCTGTACGTCCAGGACGACTGGCAGGTCACCGACAAGCTGGAGCTGAACCTCGGCATCCGCTGGGACTACGAGGACAACGCGGTCAACAACGAGTATGAGACGCCGCAGAACATCCGCGACATGCTGACGGCGATCCAGAACCTGCCGGGCTACGACTTCCCGTCGTATTTCAACCCGGACGACTACGTCACCGACGGCCGCGACGCCTTCACCGGCGCCTTCCAGCCGCGGATCGGCTTCAGCTACGACGTGTTCGGCGACGAGCGGACCGTGATCTTCGGCGGCGCCGGTCGCTACTACGACCGGATCGGCTTCAACTTCGCCTTCGACGAGCGCTTCAAGCCGACCCAGTTCAACAAGGAGATCTTCTTCTCGGTGGCCGGCGGCATGCGCGGCGGCGTCAACACGGTGGCGTGGGATCCGATCTACCTGACCCCCGCCGGCCTGGATCCGCTGCTGGCCGCGGCCCCGGGCGCAGGCGAGGTCTTCCTGGTCAAGAACGACGCCGAGCCGCCGCGCACGGACCAGTTCAACCTGGGCGTCCGCCAGAAGTTCGGCGACTTCCAGGCGGCCGTGACGCTGGCCTACGGCAAGACCGAGAACCTGTTCGCCTGGTACATCGCCAACGCCGCGTCCGAGACGGGCGGCCGCTTCGCGGGACCGACCCCGAGCTCGGTCGGCTTCCCGGAGTTCCGGAACCTCATCTTCTTCTCGAACCACGATGCCGAGCAGCGGTTCCGGGCGCTCTACCTGACGGTCGACAAGCCCTACAACGCGGCCGACCGCTGGGGCATGTCGTTCAGCTACACCCTCTCGGACGCCGAGCGGAACGGCAGCCGCGACACCGGCATCGGCGGCTTCGACTTCGACTACAACACGCCCGGCGCCTCGGTGACCTTCCCGACCGCCCAGGACGAGCGGCACCGGATCGTGGCGTCCGGCATCGTCGCCCTGCCGATGGACTTCCGGCTGTCGGGGATCCTGACGCTCGGCTCGGGGCTGCCCTTCCACCAGTGGGCCTGTCCGACCGCGCCGCGGCCGGATCCCTCGAACCCGGACGTCTGCTGGAACGGCGGACGGCCCGCGAAGCATGACTTCATCATCCCCGACGCCTGGGCCTACCGCCAGCTCGACCTGCGGCTGACCAAGGAGTTCGAGTTCATCCCGGGCCAGCGCCTGGAGCTTATCGTCGACGCCATCAACGTGCTCGGCTTCGACAACTTCTCGGGCTTCGAACAGTGCCTGTGCTCGGCCGAATACGGCGATCCGCGCACGCAGTTCCTGCCCACGCGCAGTCTTCAGCTTGGCCTGCGTTACACCTTCTAGGGACTCCTGACCCTGGCGGCCGCCCTCCGTTCACACGGGGGGCGGCCGAT
>NZ_DASWTO010000008.1:0-27749 GCF_036402095.1 Brevundimonas sp.
TCATTGGCCAGCGCCATGGCGTACCAGGTGGCGCTCTCGATCGGATCCTCGATGTTCTTGTCCGTGGCCCGGATGGCGGCGTAGCGCGATCCGAGCTCCAGCTGGGCGAAGAAGTCGCCGCGGAAGGCGGCGCGGCGCAGCGCGCGCAGTCCGGTCTCCTGGGCGTTGAACTCTGACCCCGTGAGCGAGGCCGGGCGTGGGCAGGCGTTGGAACTCGCGTCGCCGCGCTGCCAGAAGCGGACGCCGCTGCTCCGGTCGCCGCAAGAGACCATGCCGAAGGCGGTAAGGGCGAGCACGCCCGCGATCGCCGCGATGGCGACGGGGCCGCGCGACCGGCCAAACCGGCCGCGGTCGGTCTTGTTCGCCTCGCCCTCGCCCATAAATCCTCGCACCACTGGAGCGGGCGTCCCCCGGCTCGCCCGTTAAGCTTTGCGTGACCGGGACAGTCCGGTCCAGTTAACTGTCTGTCAAGGTTAACGCCGTTTCGCGACAAAGCGTTGCCGCATCAGGGCCATTTTGTGACTCGGGCCGAGTTGTCCACGGGAATCAGCGGGTTGGGATTTCTCCTGAGAGGCGAATCCGGCCCCCTCGCGCGCCGCGGCGACCGCGCCTATATGGCTGCGCAGTCCCCTCCGGAGTCCCCGATGTCCTACGTCGCCCGCGACGACCGCCCCGCCGACAAGGCCGCCCGCTACGCAGAACTCGAGGGTGAAATTCTCGCGGTTCTGGACGGTGAACCCAACCTGACGGCGCGGATGGCGACGGTCGCCTCCATGCTGGCCGACGCCTTCCCCGTCTTCTTCTGGACAGGCTTCTACGTCGTCGACCCGGACAAGACCGACGAACTGGTGGTCGGGCCCTACCAAGGCACGCTTGGCTGCCTGCGCATCGCCTTCGGCCGCGGCGTCTGCGGGGCGGCGGCCCGGGAGCGAACCACGCAGATCGTCGCGGACGTCCACGCCTTCCCCGGACACATCGCCTGCGACAGCCGCTCGGCCAGCGAGATCGTCGTGCCGGTGTTCGACGGCGCCGGCCGGCTGATCGCGGTCTTCGACGTCGACGCGACCGAGGTGGCCGCCTTCGACGCCGTCGACGCCGAGGCGCTCGAGCGGTTGCTGGGCCGGGTGTTCGCCGCCTGATCATCTGCTAAGCCTCGCCCATGCGGATCGGCGTGGACTTCGGCGGCACCAAGATCGAGGCGGCGGTCGTCGGCGACGACGGCGCCTTTCTCGCCCGGCGACGCGAGCCCAATCCCGGAGACTATGATTCGGCGATCCGGACGGTGGCCCGGCTGATCGCCGCCGTTGAGGCGGAGACCGGCGCGAGCGGGCCTGTCGGCGTGGCCGCCCCGGGGTCGGTGTCGCCGACCAGCGGCCTGATGCGCAACGCCAACTCGACCTGGCTCAATGGCCGGGCCTTTCCGCAGGACCTGGAGCGGGCGCTGAACCGGCCCGTGAGATTGGCGAACGACGCCAATTGCCTCGCCCTGTCGGAGGCGGTGGACGGAGCCGGGGCGGGCAAGAACGTCGTCTTCGCCGTGATCGTCGGCACCGGCTGCGGCGGCGGCGTGGCTGTGGACGGAGCGATCGTCGAAGGCGCCAACGGCGTCGCCGGCGAGTGGGGCCACACCTCCTTGCCCTGGCCGTCGGCTGCGGAAGCACCGGGTCCCGCCTGCTGGTGCGGTCTTCACGGATGCCTTGAGACCTGGGTCTCGGGCACAGGGCTGCGGCGGGACCATCTGCAGCGCACCGGACAGGCGCTGACCGGCGAGGAGATCGTCGCCGCCGCCCGCGCGGGCGAGGCCGCGGCCCGCCTGTCGCTGGACCTGTGCGCCGACCGGCTCGGCCGGGCGATCGCCATGGTGGTCAATCTGATCGACCCGGACGCCTTCGTGATCGGGGGCGGCCTGTCCAATGTCGGGGAGCTGTACGCCGCCCTGCCGCCGATCGTTGAGCGTTACGCCTTCACCGACGCCTGGAAGGGCGTTATCGCACCCGCCCGCTGGGGCGATTCCTCGGGCGTGCGCGGCGCCGCGCGGCTGTGGCCCCTCGCCTCTGCATCCTCTCATCAGGAGACCGCCCCATGACGCGCACCATCGCCATCACCGGAGGCCATGGGGTCCTGGGCCAGGCCGTCGCCGCAGCCGCCGTGGACAGGGGCCTGAACGTGGCGGTCATCGACCACGCGGCTCACGGGGCGGCGCCCGGGGGCGTGCTGAATCTCGGCGGCGTCGACCTGACCGATGCGACGGCGGCGGAAGACGCCATGGCGGCGGTGATCGGGCGGTTCGGCCATCTCGACGCCCTGCTCAACATCGCCGGAGGCTTCGTCTGGCAGACCGTGGACGACGCGGAGCCGGCCTGGGCGCGGATGTTCGCCCTGAACCTGACGACGGCGCTCAACGCCACCCGCGCCGCCCTGCCCCACCTCAAGAGGTCGGCCGAGGGCCGGATCGTCAATGTCGGAGCCAACGCCGCCCTGAAGAGCGCCGCCGGCATGGGCGCCTACGCCGCTTCCAAAGCCGGTGTTCACCGCCTGACCGAAAGCCTGGCCGAGGAGCTGAAGTCGACCTCGGTGACGGTCAACGCCGTCCTGCCGTCGATCCTCGATACGGCCCAGAACCGGGCGGACATGCCCGACGCCGACCCGGCGAAGTGGGTGCAGCCGTCGGATCTCGCGCAGGTCATGCTGTTCCTGGCTTCGCCGGAGAGCCGGGCGATCACGGGCGCCCTTGTTCCGGTGACGGGTCGGGTCTGATGCAGCTGTTCCGCTCGGTCCTCTACCTGCCGGCCAGCAATCCCCGGGCGATCGAGAAGGCGCGCGGCCTCGACTGCGACGCCGTGATCCTCGACCTCGAGGACGCCGTCGCGCCGGACGCCAAGGCCGAGGCCCGGCAAGCGGCGGTCGCGGCGCTCGCGGCCGGGGGCTTCGGAGCCCAGGTCGGCGTCCGGGTCAACGGCCTCGACAGCGCGTGGGGCGCGGACGACCTGGCGGCCCTGACGGGTCTCAAGCCGGACTTCGTGGTCGCCCCGAAGATCGAGAGCCCGGAAGCGGTGCGCGAGGTCGCCGCCCGGATGCCCGGCGGCGCCGCCCTGTGGATCATGGTCGAGACCCCGCTGTCGGTGCTGCGGCTCGACCAGATCGCCGGCGCAGGCGCGCCTCTTGCGGCCCTGATGCTCGGCATCAACGATTTTGGCGAGCGGATGAACCTTGTGCTCGGTCCGGACCGCGAGCCGCTGAAGCCGTGGTTGGCGGCCGTCGTCGCCGCGGCGCGCGGGCACGGCCTGCTGGCCATCGACGGCGTGGTCAACGCAACGGACGACGCCGCCCGGCTCGAGGCCGAGTGCCGCCAGGGCCGCGCCTTCGGCTTCGACGGCAAGAGCCTGATCCACCCGGCCCAGATCGCCGCCGCCAACGCCGCCTTCTCGCCCTCGCCGGATGAGGTCTCGCGGGCCCGGGAGGTCGTCGCCGCCTTCGCCGCCGCCGACGCCGCGGGCAAGGGTGCGATCCGGGTCGGCTACCGCATGGTCGAGCGGCTGCACCTCGACGCCGCCCATCGCCTGCTGACGCGGCACGCCGCCGCCTCGACGCCGCGCCGGGACCGGCCTATCTAGTCCGTCCAGAAACAGAACTGAGCCGGTCCTCGGGCAGCGAGCGGCCGCGCCGTCAGCGACAGGGCACTCTCGCAATGACCAAAGCCGTCATCGTCGCCACCGGCCTGTTCACGCCGGAACAGTCGATCTCCAACGAGGAACTGGTCACGGCCTACAATGCCTTCGCCGCGCGCTTCAACGAACAGCATGCGGCAGGCATCGCGGCCGGGGATCTCGAAGCGCTGACCCCCTCCTCCGTCGAGTTCATCGAGAAGGCGTCGGGCATCAAGTCGCGCTTTGTGCTCGACAAGGCGGGGGTCCTCGACCCCGCCCGCATGGCGCCGAACATCCCCGAGCGGTCCAACGACCAACTGTCGGTGCTGGCCGAAATGGCGGTGAAGGCCGCGCGCGACGCCATCGCCGCCTGGGGCAAGCCGGCCAGCGAGATCGGCGCCGTCCTGTGCGCCGCCTCCAATATGCAGCGTCCCTATCCGGCCATGGCCATCGAGGTGCAGCAGGCCTTGGGCATCGATGGCTTCGCCTTCGACATGAACGTGGCCTGCAGTTCCGCGACTTTCGGCATCAAGACGGCCGCCGACTTCATCGCCTCCGGCTCGGTCAAGGCCGTGCTTATGGTCAATCCCGAGATCTGCTCGGCCCACCTGAACTTCAGGGACCGCGACAGCCACTTCATCTTCGGCGACGTCGCCACCGCCGTGATCATCGAGGCGGAGGACCAGGCGATCGACGGCTGGGAGATACTCGGGACGCGGCTGAAGACCGTGATGTCCAACAACATCCGCAACAATTTCGGCTTCCTGAACAAGGCCGCCCTGCCCACGGGTGAGGTCGAGGCGGTCTCGCCGACTGGCCTGAGCGACAAGATGTTCGTCCAGCAGGGCCGCAAGGTGTTCAAGGACGTGGTGCCGATGGTTTCGGACATGATCGTCGATCATGCCGCCGAACTGGGCGTCGACCCGACCGGCTTGAAACGACTTTGGCTGCACCAGGCCAACATCAATATGAACCAGTTCATCGGCCGCAAGGTGCTCGGCCGGGAGCCGACGCCGGAAGAGAACGTCATCATCCTCGACGACTACGCCAACACCTCCTCGGCCGGATCGATCATCGCCTTTCATCTGCACCACGGCGGTTTCCAGCCGGGCGAGACGGGGCTGATCTGCAGCTTCGGGGCAGGCTATTCTGCGGGCACAGTGTTCGTGAGGAAGCGGGCCTAGTCGGGAAGGCGCGCCCGTTCGTTCGCGGACGGGACCATGCAGGTCTCGGTCCGTCCGAAGAGTCTGTAGCGGTTGCGCGCGATCAGATCGTAGGCGGGATCGCGGATGATCCGGGGAGCCGATTTGAGGAGTGCCAAAGGCCGCGTCGCCGGCAGTTGCCCGAGCACCGTCAGCGCCGCGTCCGACTTGAAGTAGATGCGCCCGTTCCAGATGACCGCATTGGTTTGCGGCGCCTCCGGATCGATCCCGAATCGCGCCGCCAATTCCCGTCCACGCTCCGACTGGATGGGGAGGAAACTGAAGCGGGCCTCCGGATCACGATTGATCACGAACCGCACCCAGCGCGAGCAGAACCCGCATACGCCGTCGAAAAGGACCAGCCCTTGGGGTTCGCCCTGCGCGTCCCGGGGCGACCAGCGGCTCATGCGTTCGACGCATTCATGATGTCAGAGTGCGACGGTCAGTCCGCCCCGGCAAGGCGACCTTACGCCGCCGCCACGGCCTCGATCTCGACCAGCCAGGCCTCATCGAAGATGCCGGTGACGATCACCGTCAGGGCCGGTTGCCGACCGGCCAGCCGCCGCATCCGCACCTCGCGGTTCTCAAGGGCGTAGCGCCGGTCCGAGAGGAAGGTGGTGACCTTGACGAGGTTGTCCAGCGTCATCCCGGCGGCCGTCAGCTGGGTCTCGATATTGTCCCAGACCTGCTCACACTGGCCGGTGAAACTGGCGGCCAGGGAGCCGTCTGGGGCGACCGGGATCTGACCGGACAGGTAGAGCCAGCGACCCGGCCCCGTCACCTCGACCGCCTGCGGATACGAACCCTCGACCGGCGGCGAGCCGGCGCCGGTCAGGGGCCGTATCGTTGCGCTCACTGGCGGGCGGCGTCCGAGCGAGCGCGCACCTGGGCGAACTCCGAGGTCGGCTTCCAGCCCGGCCAGTCCTCGCTGTTCGCGAGGTCGAGTCCCAGGTGGTACAGCAGGGTCAGGTTCTCGGTCGCGGAGGTCAGGTTCCAGTCGGCCGACCATTCGTCGGAGGGCTTGTGGTAGTCGGCCCCGAACTTGGCTCGCCACGCGGCCTCGCCGGCCTCACGGCCGCCCTCGACCCAGTCCCAGCCATGCCAGGGCATGATCGCCGGCACGCCCATGCGGGCGAAGGGGAAGTGGTCGGAGCGGTAGTAGAAGCCCTGCTCCGGCATGCCGTCGTCCGAAACGTAGCGGCCCAGCGGCTCGGCCAGAGCCTGCAGCCGATCCTCAAGATCGTTCTGGCCCTTGCCGAAGATCGGCACATCGCGCGTCGGGCCCGACAAGGGCAGCATGTCGATATTGATGTCCGCGACCGTGGTTTCGAGCGGATAGACGGGATTCGCGGCGTAGCCGAACGAGCCCATCAGCCCCATTTCCTCGGCGGCCATGTGAGCGAAGACGATCGAGCGTTCCGGCCGCGGCGCCCGGCTGATCTGACGGGCCATCTCGACGACGCCGACGGTGCCCGAGGCGTTGTCCCAGGCGCCGTTGAAGATCTTGTCGTCGCCGGGGGTCTCCGGATGCTGGGACTCCCCGCCGACGTGATCCCAGTGGGCCGAGTAGATGATGGTCTCGTTCGGGCGCTCGGCGCCCGGGATACGGGCCAGCAGGTTGTGGGTGACCAGCGTCTCGCTGGTCTCCTGCGCTTCGGCTGACAGGGTGACGCCGTTCAGCGGCACCGCCTTGAAGGCGCCCGAGCCGATGCTGCCCAGCCGGGCCATGTCGAGACCGGCGGCCGCAGCCCATTGCTGCGCCACGTCGTGGTTGATGGCCATGGAGAATTCGAGATCGGCCGCGCCCGGCGTCAGGGTCCGCGTGCGGTTTCCGAACTGCGTCGCCCGGCGCCACATCTGCGAATCTGCCGGCTGGGGCACCAGGGTGACGACCCCGATCGCGCCGCGGCGGAAGGCCTCGTCGGCCTTGTAGGCGCCCGACTGATAGTTGGTGTCATACTCGCCGTTGAACAGGTCGCCCTCGGGCTCGCCGCCCATCACGACGACGACCTTTCCGCGCACGTCAATGTCGCCATAGTCGTCCCAATTCCGCTCCGGCGCGGTGATTCCGTAGCCGGCGAAGACGAGGGGGGCGCTCCGGATCGAGGCGCGGCCGTCGTTGGTCGCCGCGCGAAGCACGACGTCGGTTCCGACGGCCAGCGGATGGACGACCCCGTCCGGGCCGGTCCAGCTGGCGCTGGCCGCGCCCTCGACCGGGGTGAAGCGCTTCAGGTGCACCGGCTGCAGCCACTGGCCGTCCGGACCGCCGGGCTGGAGGCCCATGGCCTCGTACTGCGCCTGCAGCCAGGCCAGCGTCATGCGCTCGCCCTCCGTCCCCGGATAGCGACCCTGGAATTCGTCGGCGCTGATGGTGCGGATATCATTGCTGATCCGCTCGGCCGAGAAGTCCTGGGCGCACGCCAGTCCGGCGGACAGCAGAACGGCCGCGACGGCGACGCCGCCCATCATCTTGCGAAGCATGTGGGAAACTCCATCCCCGGATTGTTGGAGCGCACTCTAGGGCGGCCCGGACGGACCGCTCGTTAAGTTTTCGTCATGTCCGCAGGCGGACGGACGGCGCCGATCAGCGGCGGGCTGCGGCGCTCGCAGCCCGCGCCGGACCGAATTCGGACCCCGCCTTCCAGCCCGGCCAGTCGCGGCTGTCAGCCAGATCCCGGCCGATCCAGTACGCGACCTCCAGATCCTCGATCTGGCCCGCGAGGTCCCAGTCCGCAGACCATTCGTCGTCGGCCTGGTGATAGCGGCGGGCGCCGTATTCGTCGCGCGCGGCCTCACGGGCGGCCCGCGGCTCGTCGCGGAACTCGCCCCCGCCCTCGGCGTAGGCCATCGGCACGCCGCGCTTGGCCAGCGGGAAGTGGTCGCTGCGGAAATAGCTGCCTGCGGCCGGGTTGGAGTCCGGCGCCACGGTACGTCCCTGCCGGGCGGCGGCCGCGGCGAGCCGCTCGTCCAGGTCCGACTGGCCGTAACCGATCACGCCGAGGTCGGCGACACGGCCGTAGACGTTCATGGCGTCCATGTTGAACCCGGCCACGGTCTTCTCAAGCGGCCAGACCGGATTGGCGGCGTAGTATTCCGACCCCAGCAGGCCGCTCTCCTCGGCGGTGAAGCTGATCATCACGATCGACCGCTCCGGCCGCGGCCCCGCGCCCCAGACTCGCGCCAGCTCCAGCAGGCCGGCGGTGCCAGTGGCGTTGTCGACGGCGCCGTTGAAGATGGCGTCGCCGCTGGCGTCCGGCTCGCCGACGCCGATGTGGTCCCAGTGGGCCGTGTACAGGATGGTCTCGTCCGGATGGGTCGTCCCCGGCATGCGGGCGATGACGTTCTTCGTCACGATCTGGCTGGTGGCGACGTCGAACATCCCACTGAAGGTCGCGCCCGGCAGTTCGACCGGTCGGAAATCGCGACTGCGGGCCTGGGTCTTCAGCGCCTCGAAGTCGAGCCCGGCCCGGCGGAACAGGTCGACGGCGACGTCGCGCTGGATCCAGCTCTCCATCCTGACCCGCTCGGCCGCCGCGTTCTCGCGCACGATGTCGAACTGCGGGCCCGACCAGCTGTTGGTCACCGTGGCCCAGCCGTAGGAGGCGGGCGCCGTCTCGTGGACGATGATGACGCCGGCGGCGCCCTGCCGGGCCGCCTCCTCGTACTTGTAGGTCCAGCGGCCGTAGTAGGTCATGGCCCGGCCGTTGAAGGTGTTCAGTTCCGGCTGTTCGAAGTCAGCGTCATTGACCAGCACGACGATAACCTTGCCGCGCACGTCGACGTCCTTGAAGTCGTCCCAGTTCCGCTCGGGCGCCTTGATGCCGTAGCCGACGAAGACGAGCGGCGCGTCGGCCAGCATGACCTGACGGCCCGGCAGTCGGGTGGAGACCACAATCTGCTGGCCCTGGGCCAGGGGAATGGTCTCGCCTGCGACCTTCAGACCGGCGCGAACGTTCGAGGCGGTGAAGCGGTTCAGCGTCACATCCTGCGTCCAGCCGCCGTTCTCACCGCCCGGCTGGAAGCCCGCGGCGGCGTATTGCTCGCTCAGATAGCGGACCACCATGTCCTCGGCCGGCGTGCCGATGCCGCGTCCCTGGAAGCTGTCATCCGAGAGCACCCGCGCATGCTCCGACAGGCGGGCGGCGTCGAAGGCGGCCGGCGTGACCGGGGCGTCGCCCATGGTGGCGCAGGCGGACAGCAGGAGGCCGACGGCGAGCGCGGCGACGGAAGCAAACGGACGCATGGACGGGGGACCCTCAGCCTTTGAACCGGGGCCGGAGCCTAGGGCGTCCTTCCGGGGCTGTCGATGTGTCGGCGCCCCTATCGCGGCGGCACGGCCCCATCCGCCGGCCACTCGGTGTCGCCGATCCGGGTGAGGCGCATTTCGATCATGGGACGCGGCGGCTGGCCTTCGGCGACATAGGTTCCGACCTCGTGCCAGGTCCCGTCGCGGATGACGGCGACGTATTCGATCCGGGCGTTCGGGCCGGCGGGCGTCTCCCAGCGGAAGCCGTCCGCGGTGCGCTCGAAGCGATAGTCGCCGGAGAAGCCATTGGCCCACGAGCGGAAGCGATAGCGGCCCTCGCGTTCGTCCCACGAGAGGACGGCCATGGCGTTGAACACCGTGGAGCCGTCCGCGGCGTAGCCCCGGCCCTCGATGACCTTGATCGAGCCGCCCAGCAACGAGCCCACCCGCTCGGTCTGGGTCAGGGTCTCGGTTCCGCCCGGGCCGTGCACCACCGCCTGTCCGCGCCACTCCCCGTCAAGGAAGTCCAGCGCGCCCACGGCCTCGCGCTGGACGGCCGATCCGGCCGGCTGAACGGGGACCTGGGCCAGGGCCGTGACCGGTGGGGCGAGGAGGATGGCGGCGGCGGCGGACAGCAACAGGGGCATGGACTTCATGACGGCGTCTCCCATTGACTTTGGATTGTAAAGGACTTGACAGCGCTTCGGAACCCCTTGTTCGGCGAGCCGGGACGAAGACGAAAAACCCGCCGGGGCTGGGCCCCGGCGGGTTGGTCGTTCGGCGGAAGCGGGTCGCTAGTGCGCGACGCCCTTCCAGATGCGGCGGTAGCTGACGTAGGTGACGCCGGCGAACAGCAGCAGGAAGATCAGCACCCCGAGGCCGGACTGCTTGCGCTGCACCTGCTTGGGATCCGAAGCCCAGGCGATGAAGGCGGCGACGTCCTTGGAGTACTGGTCGACCGTCTCCGAGGAGCCGTCGTCGTAGGTCACCTGGCCGTCCATCAGCGGCGGCGGCATGGCGATGAAACCGCCCTTCGGCGCGTGGCCCTCGCCCTTCCAGAACGGCGTCAGGTCGCCGGCCATGTACGGGTTGTAGTACTGGCCCGGGCGGATATCGAGGCCGGCCGGGGCGTTCCGGTAGCCGGACAGCAGCGAGTAGATGTAGTTGGCGCCGTCGTGGCGGGCCTTGGCCATGACGGACAGGTCCGGCGGTGCGGCGCCGCCGTTGCCCGCGGCGGCGGCCGTGGCGTTCGGATAGGGGCTGGGGAAGCGGTCGGCGGGGACGGCGTCGCGCATCACCGGCTCGCCGGTTTCGCTGTCGATGTCCGGCACCTGGACCTCGGCGGCCAGCACCTTGACGAAGCGGTTCTCGGCCGGATTGACCTGATGCTCGTCATAGAAGGGGCCGCCCGGCTCGGCCAGGGTGCGGAAATACATCAGCTCCATGCCGTGGCAGGAGGCGCAGACCTCGCGATAGACCTTGTAGCCACGTTGCAGCTGGCCCTGGTCGAAGGTCCCGAACGGGCCCTCGAAGGAGAAGCCGCCGCTGCGCGGGTGCTTGGCGCCGCCGGCCGCCATGGCGGGCTGGGCCGCCGCGGCGAGGCCGGCCGCGAGGGCGATCAGGACCAGGGTCTTTTTCATCGAACGCATGGAAGTCTCGAGGGTCATGGTCGATCTCAGCCCTTCTTCTCGGGCGAGGCCGGCGCGGCGGCGGTCATGGCGTCCCCGCCCGGCAGAACCGGCTCGGAGATGGTCGCCGGGATCGGCCTCGGGGTCTCGCGCAGGCCGACCAGCGGCATCAGGACCAGGAAGAACAGGAAGTAGTAGGCCGTCAGCAGGCGGGTCAGCCACAGGTAGCTGTTCAGCGCGCCGTCGAAGAGGATGAAGCTGGGCATGCCCGGGATGACCGGGGCGTCGGGCAGTTGCGCCCCGCACCAGCCCAGCCCCATGCCGACCAGCACGAAGATGATGAAGAAGGTCCGCATCGCCGGGCGGTAGCGCATCGAACGCACCTTGGACGTATCCAGCCACGGCAGGATGAACAGCACGCCGATGGCGCCGAACATCGCCAGCACGCCGCCGAACTTGTCGGGGATGGCGCGCAGGATGGCGTAGAAGGGCAGCATGTACCATTCGGGCACGATGTGCGCCGGGGTCTGCAGCGGGTTGGCCGGGATGTAGTTGTCGGCGTGGCCCAGGGCGTTCGGCATATAGAAGACGAACACCGCGAACAGGATCAGGAACAGCACGATCGCGAAACCGTCCTTGACCGTGAAGTACGGGTGGAACGGCACGGTGTCCTTCTTCATCCGGTCCTTGGGGATCAGGATGCCGACGGGGTTGTTCTGGCCGGCGTGGTGCAGGGCCCAGAGGTGCAGGACCACGCAGCCGGCGATGACGAACGGCAGCAGGTAGTGCAGCGAGAAGAAGCGGTTCAGCGTGGCGTTGTCGATGGCCGGGCCGCCGCGCAGCCAGATCAGGACCGGCTCGCCGACGACCGGGATGGCGCCGATCAGATTGGTGATCACCTCGGCGCCCCAGAAGGACATCTGGCCCCACGGCAGGACGTAGCCGAGGAAGGCGGTGGCGATCATCAGGAAGAAGATCACGCAGCCGACGATCCAGATCATCTCGCGCGGCGCCTTGTAGGAGCCGTAGTACAGCCCGCGCAGCATGTGCAGGTAGACCGCGATGAAGAACATCGAGGCGCCGTTGGCGTGGGTGTAGCGGATGATGTCGCCGCCATTGACGTCGCGCATGATGCGCTCGACCGAGGCGAAGGCCAGCTCGGTGTTCGGCACATAGTGCATGGCCAGGATCACGCCGGTGGCGATCTGGATGACCAGGCAGAGGGCCAGGATGCCGCCGAAGGTCCACCAGTAGTTCAGGTTCTTCGGGGTCGGCAGCGACATGTAGTCGGCGCCGAAGCGGATGATCGGCAGGCGGCTGTCAAACCACTTCTCGATGCCGGTCTTGGGGACGTAGGTGGATTCGTGATCGCTCATCGTTCTCTCGCCCGTCCTCAGCCGATTTTCACGCGGGTGTCGGACACATATTCGTAGGTCGGCACGACCAGGTTCGCGGGCGCCGGTCCTTTGCGGATGCGGCCCGAGGTGTCGTAGTGCGAGCCGTGGCAGGGGCAGAACCAGCCGCCGTAGTCGCCGGCGCCGAAGGTCGGCACGCAGCCCAGGTGGGTGCAGGAGCCGATCACCACGAGATACTGCTGGTGGCCTTCCTTGACCCGGTCGGCGTCGGCCTGCGGGTCCTTGAGGCCGGCGCGGTCGTCGGCGCGGGCGCGCTCGATCTCGGCCGGGGTGCGGTAGCGCACGAACACCGGCTTGCCCTGCCACTTGATTACGACCTGCTGGCCTTCCTGGACCTTGGTCAGGTCGAACTCGATGGTCGACAGCGCCAGGGTGTCGGCGGCCGGGTTCATCGAATTGATCAGCGGCCAGGCGGCCATGGCCCCGGCTCCCACCGCCGCCGCTCCGGCCGCGATGTGGATGAAGTCTCTACGATTGGGATCCTGATGGTTCGGATCGCCCTGGTCTGCAGCCACCGATTCGTCTCCTGAGCCGTTGGCGGCGTCGCCCTGCGGCGCGCCGTCTCAACGCAGTCGTTCCTTTAGCGAAATCCCGAATGGCTGGCCCGGCCCGGCTTTGCGGCGCATCGCCGCAAGATGCTGGCGCTTCGTGAGAAGCGCTCGCAATTCGAGCCGCGACAAGCCCCCGGGCCGCGCGTATGAGGGCCTTAGAATGCGTCTCGCCCTTTTTCAACCGGCCATTCCGCAGAACGTGGGCGCCTGCATCCGTCTGGGCGCCTGTTTCGGGGTGGAACTGCACGTGATCGAGCCCACCGGCTTCCGCCTGGACGACCGGGCGATGAAGCGCGCCGCGCTGGACTACGGGCCGCTGGGCCACATGATCCGGCACGCCGGCTGGGAGGATTTCCAGCGCGACCGGGGGCCCGGGCGGCTGGTGCTGTTCACGACGAAGGGGGCGACGCCGCTGGACGAATTCAGCTTCGAGCCTGGGGACACCCTGCTGTTCGGCAGCGAATCCTCCGGCGCGCCCGACTTCGTGCACGAGGCCGCCGACGCGCGGGTGGTGATCCCGATCCGGCCTGAGGCGCGGTCGCTGAACCTGTCGGTCAGCGCCGGGATCGCGCTGTGGGAGGGGCTGCGGCAGACGAGGTCCCTCCGCTGAGGGCCTAGTCCGGCGCCCCGGCCTCCGGGAGCCGCGCCAGGTTGGGCCGCTCGCCGCGCTTGCTCGCCGCCACCGCCTCGACGCGGCGCATGACGCGCAGGACGTTCTCGCCGGCCAGTTTGCGGATGTCGGCCTCGGTCCAGCCATTGGCCATCAGGGCGGCGAGGATGCGGGGATAGGCGTCGACGCCCTCGACGCCGTCCGGCAGGGCGGACACGCCATCGAAGTCGCCGCCGAGGCCGACAGGGTCGATGCCCGCGACGTCGCGGACGTGCTGGATGTGGGCCACGACGTCGGCGACGCCGGCGCGCGGAACCGGATTGGCGGCGATCCAGGCCTGCAGGGCGGCGGCGGCGGCGGCGGGATCGCCGGGGCTCAGAGACTTGAGGCGGGCGTCCTCGGCCGCGCGGGCGGCGCTCCAGGCCCGCACCTGCTCGTTGATGAAGCCGGGCACGAAGGTGACCATGACCACGCCGCCGTCCTCGGGCAGCAGGCGCAGCACGCTGTCGGGCACGTTGCGCGGATGGGCGGTGACGGCGCGCGCCGACGAGTGGGAGAAGATCACCGGAGCCTCGCTGACCCGCATGGCGTCGAGCATGGTCTCCTCGGACACGTGGCTGAGATCGACCATCATGCCGAGGCGGTTCATCTCGCGCACGACCTCCTCGCCGAAGGGGCTGAGCCCGCCCCATTTCGGCGCGTCCGTGGCGCTGTCGGCCCAGGTCGTGGTGGTCGAGTGGGTCAGCGTCATGTAGCGCGCGCCGGCGTCGTGGAATTCCCGCAGCAGGCCCAGCGAATCGTCGATGGAGTAGCCGCCCTCCATGCCGATCAGGGAGGCGATCCGGCCGCGGCGGTGGATGCGCTGGATGTCGTCGGCGGTGGTCGCCAGCTCGAACACCTCGGGGTGGGCGGCGACGATGCGCTTGACCGTGTCGATCTGCTCGAAGGTGGCCTTGGCGGCCTCGACCGGGGGGAGGCTGGCGGGGACGTAGACCGACCAGAACTGGCCGCCGACGCCCCCGGCGCGCAGGCGCGGGATGTCGGTATGCAGGGCGGTGGAGGCGTCGAGGTTGGTGGCCAGGTCGACGGCGTGCGGATCGTTTCCGTGCTGCTGGCGCAAGGCCCAGGGCAGATCGTTGTGGCCGTCGATCAGCGGGGTCCGCTCGAGGATGCGCCGGGCCGCGGCCTCGTCCTGGGCCAGGGCGGGCGTGCCCGCCGCGATCAGGGCGGCGGTGGACAGCAGGACGGCGCGGATCATGGACGGGGCTCCCTCGAGGCGATGCGGGACAGTGGCAGAGGGAGGCGGGGCGTCAACCGGTGTCCGCCGGCGGGTTTCACCCGGGTAAAATCAAAAGACGCGATGGCACGGTCGGCAGAGTCGGCATCGGCCAGGGCGAAAACCGCCGGGGCAGAGTCGGCAGAGTCGGCATCGCGCCCGATGGCGTGCGGCGTTGACGCGCCTCGGCGGCGCGGCGGGGGGTTCGATTGTCAAAGACCGGGGCCGGCGAAAGGACACAAGTATGGGCCCGCGCGCTTCTCCGGCTGGAAAATCGCTTCGAGAAAAGCGGATGTGCCTGAAAAGGCGGCCGCTCTTGCGCGCTATCCGACTATAATTCCGCGGATTGCCAGCACAGCGTCATGCCTTCGGGGAGCCGGGACTGGTCCTGGAGACGAACCGGCCGGCGGCGGGCGGCGCGTCTTCGGGGGCTCGCCTCGGCGGCGACATCAGCGAGACGGTTCCACCGCCAATTCCCCGGCCAGAGAGACCTCATCCGACATCTCCCGCCCTTCGACGGGGCCGGCCGCCTTCTCCCGCGAGGGGAGAAGGGATAGGTAGCGCGCCATGACCGACGTCGCCGATCCTCTCTCCCAGCAGAAGACCGAAGCCCGCGCCTGGTTCGAGGCTCTGCGCGACCGCATCCACGCGGCCTTCGAGGCGCTGGAGGACGCGGCGCCCGCCGGTCTGTTCCCGGGCGAGCCGGGCCGCTTCGTGCGCACGCCGTGGGAGCGGGCCGAGGGCGGCGGCGGGGTCATGGGGATGATGCACTGCCGGCTGTTCGAGAAGGTCGGGGTCCATGTCTCGACGGTGCACGGGACCTTTCCGGCCGACTATGCGAAGGGCGTGCCGGGGGCGGCGGATGACCCGCGCTTCTTCGCCACGGGCATCAGCCTGATCGCCCATCCGGTCAGCCCCCGTGTTCCGGCGGTGCATATGAACACCCGCTTCATCGCCACCACCAAAGGCTGGTTCGGCGGGGGCGGCGACCTGACGCCGGTGCTGGACGCGGACCGGCGCCAGGATCATCCGGACACCGTGGCCTTCCACGCCGCGATGAAGGCCGCGTGCGACGCCCACGACCCGGAATGGCATGCGAGGTTCAAGGCCTGGTGCGACGAGTATTTCTTCCTGCCGCACCGCAAGGAGCCGCGCGGCACCGGCGGCATCTTCTACGACCATCTGGACAGCGGCGACCGCGGCCGGGACTTCGCGTTCACCCGGGACGTCGGCGAGGCCTTCCTGAAAGTCTATCCGGAGATCGTCGCCCGGCGCATGGTCGAGCCGTGGACGGCGGAGGAGCGCGAGGAGCAGCTGGTCCGCCGGGGCCGCTACGTCGAGTTCAACCTGCTGTACGACCGCGGGACGATGTTCGGGCTGAAGACCGGCGGCAACGTCGAGTCCATCCTCAGCTCGATGCCGCCGGTGGTGAAGTGGCCGTAGACCGTCATCCTCGGGCTTGACCCGAGGATCAGAGGCGGGGCGACGCTGTGCGTTCGAGGCGGCCCCGCGATTGCGGCCGGACGATCATCGACGGAGCACCGGATGATCTGGCCCTCGGGTCAAGCCCGAGGGTGACGGGGGGGGTTACGCCGCCTCGGGCTCGCCGACCGGCTCCAGCGCGGCGCCGATGGCGGCGAACAGGCTGGTCATGGTCACCGGCTTGGTCAGGTGGGCGTCGGCCCCGGCGGCGCGTCCGGCCTCAACATGCTCGGCCATGGCGTTGGCGGTCAGCATGATCACCGGGGTTCGGGCCAGGCCGTTGTCGGCCTCGTGCCGGCGGATGGCGGCGGTGGCGCTGAGCCCGTCCATGACCGGCATCTGCATGTCCATCAGCACCAGGTCGAAGCCGCCGGCCCTGAAGGCCTCGATCGCCTGAAGGCCGTCCTCGACGGCGACCAGCTCCATTTCGGTCGCGCCAAGCATGATCTCGACGACCTTGCGATTGGCGGGATGGTCGTCGGCCAGAAGGATGCGCAGCGGCGCCGCCGTCACATCGGCGGCGGGCGCGGCCGGCGCCCGGGCGGCGTCCCCGCTCCGCTGGACCCGCGGCAGCGGAATCTCGAACCAGAAGCTGGAGCCCTCGCCGGGCGTGCTCTCGCAATCCAGTTCGCCGCCCATCAGATCGACGAGGGCGGTCGAGATGGCCAGGCCGAGGCCGGTGCCGCCGTAGCGGCGCGTGATCGAACCGTCCGCCTGCTGGAAGCGCCGGAAGATGCGGCTGCGCTGCTCCCGGTCGAAGCCGACGCCGGTGTCGCTGACGCGGAAGGCGATCCGGTCGTCCGCAGCCGCGGCGACGATCAGCCGGACCGACCCCTCGCTGGTGAATTTGAGAGCGTTGTTGACGAGGTTGGTCAGCACCTGGCGCAGCCGGACCGCGTCGCCCTCGACAAGGCCGGAGAGCGCCGGGTCGAACTCGACCTCCAGCGCCACGCCCTTCTCCTCCGCCTTGACCCGCCACAGGGCCCCGATGTCGGCGACGGCCTGTTCGAGGTCGAAGGGCGCCGGCTCGATGGCGACCTGGCCGGATTCGATCCTGGCGCTGTCGAGGATGTCGGACAGCAGCCGCTCCAGCGTCACGCCGGACGAGCGGATGAGCTCGACCATCTCCCGTTCCTGGGGGCCCAGCGGCCGCCGCGTCAGGGCGTCGGCCATGGACACCACGCCATTCAGCGGCGTGCGGATTTCGTGGCTCATATTGGCGAGGAATTCGCTCTTGGCCCGGTTGGCGTCCTCGGCCCGCCGCTGCGCCAGCCGCAGCCGGTCGGCCTGACGCGACTGCCAGACCACGGTGGCTATGGCGAACAGCAGGAAGACCACGCCGATGGCGATGACCGCCCGTTGCAGGTTGGTGTTGGCCCGCGCGGTCTCCAGCTGGCTGCGGCGCTCGGCGAGCTGCTCCTGCATGTCGCCGGTGACCTGGTGGATGCCGGCGCTGAAGTTGCGGGCCGCCGCCAGCTCGCCTTGCAACATATGCTCGCGGAGCATCCGGAAGGCCTCGGCCGTCCGGCCTTCGGCGAACAGCACCTCGGCCTCGACGCGACCGACATCCCCGCCGACCCCCTCGGCTTCGAGCGCCCGCAGCGCCTCAAGATCGCGCCGCGCCGCCCGGGTCTGGCCGGTCCGCGCGCGGGCGACGGCCCGCAGGGGCAGGACGTCGCTGGCCAGGAAGGCCGCCGCGCCGAGGCTTTCGCCATAGGGCTGAAGGCAGGCCAGAACGTCCCGCGGCGCATTGCGGGCGTCGGCGACGGTGGCGCAGAGGCTGGCGTCGTAGATGCCGAGCGTCGCCAGGTCGGACCGGGCGGCCAGCCGATGGTGAGCCGCATAGTATTCGGCCGCCCCCGCCAGATCGCCGACCTTCACCGCCATCACCGTCAGGTTGTAGAGGCTGTCGAAATCCGGGCGGGGATAGGCCGGGTTGGAATAGTCGATCTCGAACTTGCGGAAGGCGTCGGCCGCGCCGTCGACGTCGTTCAGATCCTTCAGGGCCATGCCGGCGACTTCCCAGATGCCGGACTGGGCGGTGGCGGCGAACGGGTCCGCCACCGGAATATCCGCCTGGGCTTCGGCCAGCAGCTCGAGGCCCTCGCCGATGCGGCCCTCGTCGACCAGGGCCAGGGCGGCCAGCCGGGCGGCGTGCGCGCGCACGAACCAGTCGCGCCCGGACCGTGCGAACCGCATCATCCCGGCGGCGACGGCGACCTCGCCCTGATCGTAGCGGGCGGTGAGGTCGTTCAGATGGGCGATGTCGATGTAGCGGGCGTCCTTCTGACGGCGCGCGGATTCGGCCAGGCGTCGGTTCCAGACTGCGGCGCGCTGGAATTCGCCCTGGTTCAGGATCGTCCAGGTGACGTGATAGAGGCGGTTCAGTCCCTCGCGGTCGCCGCGCCGGGCCGCCGCCTCGCCGAAGGCCTCGAGCGCGGCGAAATTGGTCGAGCCCGCCCGCCGCTCCACGAACCGCGCGAGGCTCAGCGCATCGGAGCCGGCGGCGGCGGCGACCGGCGGCTGGGCCAGCCCGCGGGGAGCCGCAGCGAGGACGACGAGCAGAACGAAACTCGCCGCGAGGATACGGGAAAGCGACATGAGGTTTCCGGCGTGACCCTCCGGTCCTCGCACAGATAGGTTGCGCAAGGTTTAGCGGGCGGCGCGGGCCTCGATGAACCGCCTCAGCCAGGCGCCGACGGAACGGCGGTCGTCCGGAAGGGTCAGGCTGTCCAGCGCCTCGTCCACCAGCGCCGCGCCGATCCGCTCGCGCCGGCCGGCGGTCAGATCGGCGGCGTAGGCCGGCGTGAACTCGGGATGGCCCTGCAGGCTGACGGCGTCGTCGTCCCAGGCCAGGCCGGCGAAGGGGGTGAAGGGGCTGCCGAGAATGACACGGGCCCCGGGCGGCGGCTCGACCACCTGATCCTGATGCGACACGGGGATGGCGACGGTGCGGAGGGGCGGCTCCATCCACGGCTCGACCGAGCGGACGTCGTAGCGGTGGAGGCCGACGCCCCAGCCGCGCTCCGACTTCTCGACGCGGCCGCCCAGCGCCTGGGCCATGGCCTGATGCCCGAAGCAGACGCCGACCAGGCCCGTGTGTCCTTTCGCCGCCCGGATCCAGTCGAGCAGATCGCCGATCCAGGGGAGCGGCTCATAGACCCCGGCGGACGAGCCGGTGATGACGGCGGCGTCGAAGGCGGCGGCGTCGGGCCATTCGCCGGCCTGCGAGCGGAACACCTCGCTCTCGCAGCCGTCGCCGAGCAGCGCCCGGAACATGGCGGGATAGTCGCCGTGGCGCCCGGCCAGGGCCGGCGGCGGGGCGCCGGTCTCGAGGATGGCGATGCGGCTCATGCGGCGGCGCCCTCGCCGGTCATCCAGACCTCGGCCCTGGCGCCGGCCTCGCCGAGCCGGCCGGCGACCCAGCCACAGACCTCGGCCGCGGCGGCCCCGGCGCCGGCGGGCGGGTTGATCACCACCACCGCGCAGCCGTTCATCTTCATGGGGTTGGCGAGGGGCCGCAGCCGCGCCTCGGCCACCAGCGCCCGCTTGACCCCGGCCTGGTCGAGGCGGCGCAGGAAGCCGTCGAAGGTCTCCAGATCCTTGAGCGGGGTCCAGATGGCGACGGTGGCGCGGGGGTCGGCGCGGGCGATGGCCGCCCCGGTGTCGGCGGCGCGCAGATAGTCGTCGGGCCGCTCGAACGGCGGATCGATCAGCACGAAGGCGCCGCGGGCGTGGGCGGCTTCGGCCCGGGCCTGGTCGTAGCCGTCGCCCCCGCGCGCCGCCGCCCGGGGGAAGGGCTCCAGCGCCTGTTGCAGCAGATCCAGCACCGGCGGGTTGAGCTCGAAGCCGATGTAGCGGTCGGCGGGCCGCAGGCGGGCGGAGATCAGCAGCGGCGAGCCGGGGTAGAGACCGGCGCCGCCGTGCGGGTTGAGCCGTCCGACCTCCCGGGCCAGGGCCTCGATCAGGGGCGGGCGGTCGGCGGCGGCCATCAGCCGGGCGATGCCGGCCTCGGCCTCCTTCGAGCGGGCGGCGTCGCCGGTCAGGTCGTAGACGCCGGCGCCGGCGTGGGTGTCGAGCACCGTCACCGGCCCCGCCGCCTGACGCCGCTCGAGCAGCCACAGCACCAGGGCGTGTTTGACGAGGTCGGCGAAATTCCCCGCGTGGAAGCTGTGGCGATAGTTCATCCGCCTGCCCTCGTCTTCCGTACCGTCCGGGTCAAGAGGAACCGTCCCCGGTTCCCGTCGTTGCCCCATTCCGCCGGAGCCGCCCGTGATCGATCACCCCGCCCTGTCCGACGAGGACCGCACCCCGCCGCGGGCCGTGGCCGACGCCGCCCGGCGCGGCCTCGACCTGCGCGAGGAACACGGCCGGGGCGGCACCGAGGTGGGCGTGCGCCGGGCCGAACAGCTGATGGAACGGGAGACGGTCAGCGATCGGGACATCAAGTCGATGTACAGCTATTTCGCCCGTCACGCGGTCGACAAGCACGGGCGCGACTGGAGCAACCGGGCGAAGCCCTCGGCGGGCTACATCGCCTGGCAGCTGTGGGGCGGGGACGCGGGGCGCGACTGGATCGAGGGCCTGCGCGCCCGGCTGCGCGAGGCCCAGGGGTGACGCTCGCCGACGCCGCCGCCATCCCCGAGGGTCTGACCTGGTGCAGCGACGAACGGCCGGGCATCCGGCGGACCGCGGCCGGCGACGGCTTCCACTATCACGACCCGCAGGGCCGGCGGATCACCGACGAGAAGGTGCTGGAGCGCATCCGGGCGCTGGCCATCCCGCCGGCGTGGACGGAGGTGTGGATCTGTCCGCGGGCGTCCGGGCACATCCAGGCCATCGGGCGGGACGTGAAGGGGCGGAAGCAGTACCGCTACCATCCCGACTGGAGCGCCCACGCCGCCGAGACCAAGTTCGAGCGCCTGCCCGACTTCGCGCGGGCGCTGCCGAAGCTGAGGCGGCGGGTGGAGGCGGACCTGGGCCGCCGCGGCGTTTCGCGGGAGAAGGTGCTGGCGACCGCCGTGCGGCTGCTGGAGCTGACCCTGATCCGGGTCGGCAACGCCCAGTACGCCAGGCAGAACCGGTCCTACGGCCTGACCACGCTGAACAAGCGGCATCTCGAGGTCGACGGCGCAGCGCTGACCTTCGCCTTCAAGGGCAAGAGCGGGGTGGAGCATGAGGTGCAGGTGCGCGACCGGCGGCTGGCGACGGTGGTGCGCAGCCTGCGCGAACTGCCGGGCCAGCAGCTGTTCAAATACCGCGACGCGAACGGCGACCTGTGCGCGGTGACCTCGAACGACGTCAACGCCTATATCCGCGAGGCCATGGGCGAGCAGTTCTCGGCCAAGGACTTCCGCACCTGGGCCGGGACGGTGTCGGCGGCGCGGGCGCTGCGCGAGATAGAGCCCCCGGCCTCGCCGACCGAGGCGAAGCGCAAGATCACCGTCTGCGTCAAGGCGGTGGCGGGGCTGCTGGGCAATACGCCGACGGTGTGCCGGAGCTCCTACGTCCACCCCAGGGTGTTCGAACTGTTCGAGCAGGGCCGGCTGGGCGAGGCCCTGCCGGGGCCGGAGGCGGCGACGTTCGAGCGGGCGCTGGCGAAGGCGCTGAGGGGCTGACGGCAACGATCGGGAAAGGTTGACCGCCCACCCTGCCGGGCATGGCTCGACAGGTGCAATGATGGCAGGACGCCGGGACCCCCGCCGCACGACGGGCCCGTGGACGCGCACGCGCAGCCGGGTCGGGATGCTGACCGAGGGGCTGGTGCTGGCGGTCATGGTGCTGGCGGTGACGGTGATCCTTCGACCCGGCGCCGACACCGCCCACGCCGAAGCCGAGCCGGCCAGGGCTGAGGCGGTTGCGGACGCCGGCGCCGAGCGGCTGGAAGGCGTGGCCCGCGTCATCGACGGGGACACCCTGGATGTGGGCGGCGTCCGGGTCCGGCTGCACGGCATCGACGCCTTCGAACGCGACCAGATGTGCGACCGGCCGCAAGGACCCTGGGCCTGCGGAGCCGCCGCGACGCGCGCGCTGAAATCGCGCGCTGAAGGACGGAGGCTGGCGTGCGAGGTCCTCGACACCGACCGCTACGGCCGCAAGGTCAGCCGCTGCGAACGCGAGGGAGTCGATGTGGCGGAGGCGCTGGTGGCCGGGGGTCTGGCGCTGGCCTACCGGCGCTACAGCCGGGACTACGTCGATGAGGAGCTCGCGGCCGAGGCGGGAGGCGCGGGGGCCTGGAACGGGTCGTTCGACCGGCCGGAACAGTGGCGCCGGGCGTCCTGACCGGTTTGCGCCCTCAGACTGAATCAGATGTAACTTGATCGCTTGGGAGAACGGCGCTTTACGGACCGCCGTTTGTCGGAGGGACCAAGACAATGTCGGTATCGAACAACTTCCTGCGCCTCGGCGTGCTGTCGGCCCTGGTGGGCATGTCGCTGGGCGTCTGGATGGGCGCGAACCAGGACTTCGTCCTCAGGCCGGTGCACGCCCACATCAACCTGCTGGGCTTCGCCTCCATGATGCTGTTCGGCCTGTTCTACCGCTCGTTCCCGGCGGCGGCGCGCGGCTGGTTGCCGATGGTGCATTTCGCCCTGTCGGTGCTCGGTTTCCTGATCCTGATGCCGTCGCTCACGCTGCTGATCCTCGAGAAGCCGCTGTTCATGCCGGCGATGATCGCGTCCGAGATCATGCTGGTCCTGTCGATGCTGCTGTTCGTCATCATCGTCTTCATGGCGACGATGAAGAAGGAGCCGGCCGCCGCCTGATCAGGCCGTCGACCAGTAGCCGCGGCTGCGGGCGCTGACCGGCGCCCGCGCCGCCTCGACCATGGACAGGACGGCGGCGCGGAAGGCGTCCGCCTCCTCGTCTCCGCGGAGCAGCCGCAGCGAGCGGATGATGCGGGTGATCCGCAGGTGGTTGTGGTCGTGCAGCCGCAGCCAGCTCGAGGTCGCGCGGTAGAAGGCCTCCATCCGGTCCGTCGCCGCGGCCAGGGCGCACTGGGCGAGGATCGAGTCGTGGATCGCCTGCATGTCGTCGGCGGTCAGCACCGGAGCGTCCGGCACGGCGCCCGACGGCTCCGGCAGCGGAAACAGCCACTGGATGAAGTCGTGGGTCAGCTCCAGCGCCGCGTCGTCGAAGCCGAGCACGTCGAACAGCGTCCGCCCGCGCGCGTCCGGCCCCTCGCCTTCCAGAAAGGCCAGGACAGGCCTCGACGCCATGCTGCGGTTCGCCCCTACGCCGCCTTGTCCCAGTCGAGCACGACCTTGCCGGACTGGCCGGAGCGCATGGCCTCGAAGCCCTCGCGGTAATTCTCGTAGGACATCTGGTGGGTGATCAGCGGGGTCAGGTCGAGGCCGGCCTTGAGCAGGCCCAGCATCTTGCGCCAGGTGGTGAACATCTCGCGGCCGTAGACGCCCTTGATGGTCAGGGCCTTGAGGATGATCTGGCCCCAGTCGGTCTCCATCGGCTTCGACGGAATGCCAAGCAGCGCCATGCCGCCGCCCATGATCAGGGTGTCGACGCACTGTTTGAAGGCGATCGGCGAGCCGGACATCTCCAGCGCCACGTCGAAGCCGACCTTGAGGCCGAGTTCGTGCATGACGTCGCGAAGGTCTTCCTTCGTGGTGTTCACGGTGCGGACGCCGGGCGCGACCTTCCGCGCCAGCTCGAGACGGAAGTCGTTGATGTCGGTCAGGACCACGGTGCGGGCGCCGGCGTGCCGGGCGACGGCGGCGGCCATCATGCCGATCGGCCCGGCGCCGGTGACCAGCACGTCCTCGCCGAGCAGGTCGAATTGCTGGGCGGTGTGCACGGCGTTCCCGAACGGGTCGAGGATCGAGCCGATCTCGTAGGGCACGTCATCCGGCAGCTCGATGACGTTGAACGCGGGGGCCACCACGTATTCGGCGAAGGCCCCCTGGCGGTTGACGCCGATGCCGCGGGTGTCCGGGTCGAGATGGAAATGGCCGGCGCGGGCCGCCTCCGAGTTCAGGTCGATGACGTGGCCTTCGGCCGAGACGCGCTGGCCGACCTTGAGGCGGCGGTCGACGTCCTTGCCGATGGCGACGATCTCGCCGGCGAACTCGTGGCCGGTGATCATCGGCACGGGGACGTTCTTCTGGCTCCACTCGTCCCAGTTCCATATGTGGATGTCTGTGCCGCAGACGGCGGTCCTGTGCACCTTGATCAGCACGTCCTCGGGCCCGGCCACCGGGATCGGGGCGTCGATCAATTCGAGGCCGACCTCGGGCCGGGTCTTGGCCAGGGCCTTCATGGTGTCGGTCACGCGATGACTCCCAATTCCTTGCCGGCCGTCGTGAACGCCGCGACCGTTTGATCAATCTGTTCGAAGGTGTGGGCCGCCGACATCTGGGTGCGGATGCGGGCCTGGCCGCGGGGCACCACCGGGAAGCTGAAGCCGATGACGTAGACGCCGAGCTCCAGCATGCGCGCGGCCATGTCCTGGGCCAGCCTGGCGTCGCCGAGCATGACCGGGATGATCGGGTGCTCGCCGGGCAGCAGGTTGAAGCCGACCTGGGTCATGGCGGCGCGGTAGCGGGCGGCGTTGGCGAACAGCTGGGTGCGCAGGGCGTCGCCCTCCTCGCCGCCGGCGATGCGGATGGCCTCCAGCGACGAGCCGCAGACGGCGGGGCTGAGGGCGTTGGAGAACAGGTAGGGCCGGGCCCGCTGCTTGAGCAGGGCCACGACGTCCGACTTCGCGCAGATGAAGCCGCCCATGGCCCCGCCCAGCGCCTTGCCGAAGGTGCCGGTGACGAAGTCGACCTCGACGCCGTGGTGGGCGTAGGAGCCGCGGCCCTGCGGGCCGAGGAAGCCGGTGGCGTGGCAGTCGTCGACCATGATCAGGGCCGAGTATTTGTCGGCCAAGGCCCGGATGTCCTTCAGCTTCGCGATATAGCCGTCCATCGAGAAGGCGCCGTCGGTGGCGATGACGATCTCGCGCGCGCCGTCGGCCCGGGCCTGTTTCAGCTGGGCCTCGAGGTCGTCCATGTCGGAATTGGCGAAGCGGTATCGTTTGGCCTTGCACAGGCGCACGCCGTCGATGATCGAGGCGTGGTTGAGGCTGTCCGAGACGATGGCGTCGTCGGCCCCGAACAGGGGCTCGAAGATACCGCCGTTGGCGTCGAAGGCGGCGGCGAACAGGATCGTGTCCTCGAAGCCGAGGTAGCCGGCGATGGCCCGCTCCAGCGCCTTGTGAATCTCGAGGGTGCCGCAGATGAAGCGCACCGAGGCGGTGCCCGCGCCCCAGTCCTGCTGGGCCCTGATCCCGGCCTGTACGACCCGCTCGTCGCCGGCGAGGCCGAGATAGTTGTTGGCGCAGAAATTGAGCACATCGCGGCCGCCGACCCTGATCACCGGGCCCTGACGGGAGGCGATGACCCGCTCGGGCTTGGTCAGGCCCTGGGCGTCGATGTCGGCGAGGTCCGCGCGCACGCGGTCGTAGAAGCTGGCTGTCATGCGCGCTCCGCTACGCCGTTTTGGGCGTGGTTTGAAGCCCCTAGACGGCGGGGGCCGGCGCCGGCTGAGCGGCCCCGGTCAGCGGACGGATCGGGCTGACCCGGACCCGGCCGCCGCAGGGTGTGAACGTCATGCCCAGCGTGACCG
The DNA here is from genome assembly GCF_036402095.1 of Brevundimonas sp. GTDB lineage: Bacteria > Pseudomonadota > Alphaproteobacteria > Caulobacterales > Caulobacteraceae > Brevundimonas. Next base: position 25,679 of record NZ_DASWTO010000008.1, read on the forward strand.
GCGAGGTGTCGCCGGGGGCTGTCATGCGCAGCCGGGCCGCCGACGGGCAGGTCTTCTCGCCCATGGCTTCATTGGGCACGACACTCCACGCCAGCTCGAAGGCGGCCTTCGCCTGCGGCGCGAGGGTCACCGGGACGATCGGCTGGCCCTGGGTGAAATAGCTGCCCAGGCTCTGCTCGCTGCGGATCGCCGTCAGGGCCCGCCCCTGCCGGTCCTGAAGCGCCACGCCGGGGTAGCCGGTCAGGCTGCAGGCCGCGGCGCCGATATTCTGGACGCCGATATTCACGACGCGGTTGCCCGCCCCGGCGTCGCCCCCTTCATTCGACAGCTTGAGTTGCGGCCCCTTGCAGGGCGCGGCGGAGGGCAGCGCGCCGCCGGGAACCGGCTGGGGCGCCGGAGCGGGTCCGGTCGGGACCGCGCTGACGCTGGGACGGCTGCAACGTTCCAGCACGGCGATGCCGACATCGTCGTTGGGGCCCAGCCGGCTGAGCGTGGCGCTCTCCTGACCTTCGCGGTTGACCGTGGCCCATTCGAGATCCGAGCCGGAATAACGGGCGCCGGAGGCGGACTGGACGGTGCGCAGCGAATAGGTCTGACCGCGGTAGGTGAGCTGGGCGGTGGCGGTGTCGGGATAGGCGACGGTGACCGACTGGCCGCTCTCGCAGGCGTAGCTGATCGGCGGGGCGGGCGGCGTGGCCGGCGCGGGCGAGGGCTCCACCGGCTGCGGCGGGGCCTCGGCCTCCTGGGTGCAGGCGGCCGCAAATGCGGCGATCGAGAGGGCGGCGAAGGCGGTGCGAAAACGCATGGTCATCCCCGGGCTGGTCGCGAAGCCTAACGCCAGCCAACGGCAAAGGCTCCGCCGGCGCAAGCCCGGTCCTCAGGCCGTCAGCACCCGCGGCAGCTTGAAGGTCACGGTCTCGCGGGCGCCGGCGTCCTCGATCACCTCGGCGTCGAAGCGGGCGCGCACGGCCTCGACCAGCGCCTCGATCAGCGGTTCGGGCGCCGAGGCCCCGGCCGTGACGCCAAGGGTGGAGACCCCGTCCAGCCACGACCAGTCGACCTGGGAGGCGTCGTCGACGAGCCGCGCGTCGCGGGCGCCGGCCCGCAGCGCCACCTCGACCAGACGAACGGAGTTGGACGAGTTCTTCGACCCGACCACCAGCACCAGCTCGCAGCCGGCGCCGAGCCGTTTGACCGCCTCCTGCCGGTTGGTGGTGGCGTAGCAGATGTCTTCCTTGTGCGGGTCGGGCAGTTCCGGGAAGCGGCGCTTGAGCACGGCGAGAATTTCGCTGGTGTCGTCGACCGACAGCGTGGTCTGGGTGGCGTAGGCCAGCGGCGCGTCGCCCGGGCGCTGGAAGGCCTCGGCGTCCGCGACCGTCTCGACCAGGCTTATGGCGCCGGACGGCAGTTGGCCCATGGTGCCGACGACCTCGGGATGGCCGGCGTGGCCGATCAGGATGATGTGCCGGCCGGCGGCGTGGTGGCGTTCGGCCTCGACATGGACCTTGGAGACCAGAGGGCAGGTGGCGTCGAGATAGAGCATCCGGCGCGCCTGCGCCCCGGCGGGCACCGACCTGGGCACGCCGTGGGCCGAGAAGACCACCGGCCGGTCGTCGGGACATTCGTCGAGTTCGCGCACGAAGACCGCGCCCATGGCCTTGAGCCGGTCGACCACGTGGCGATTGTGCACGATCTCATGGCGCACATAGACCGGCGCGCCATACTTCTCGATCGCCCGCTCGACGATCTGGATGGCGCGGTCGACCCCGGCGCAGAAGCCGCGGGGGGTGGCCAGCAGCACCTTCAGCGGGCGGCGGGGGCGGGGGTCTTGCAACATGCCGCGCAAGGTAAGGGCTCGGGGCCGCGAACTCCAGCCGCGTTGCAGCCGCATTCGAGAACCATTAGTAGGGGACGATCGCGGAGCCGATGTCGGCGCCCGCCCTTTCTTCTTTGGACGACCTCCCAATGCGCCGTTCCCTGCTCACCGCCGTCCTGCTGATGGCCGCGGCCGCCACCGCGGTTCCAGAGCTCGCCGCCGCCCAGCGCCGCCCGGATGACCAGCAGCGGCAGG
>NZ_DASWTO010000009.1:0-19270 GCF_036402095.1 Brevundimonas sp.
CGCGTCCATCTCGGCGAGATCGCTCTGTTCTGGCGTCCGCCCGTCCTTCGCCAGCTCCGCCTCGATGAAGGCGAAGCGGCGGACGAAGTTGGCGGTGGTTCCGCGCAGGGCGTCCTCGGGCTCGCCGCCCAGCGTGCGGGCGAGATTGGCCATGACGAAGAGCAGGTCGCCAATCTCCTCCCGGGCCTTCTCTACCTCGCCGGCTGCGAGTTCGGCGCGAAGCTCCGCCACCTCCTCGACGAATTTGTCGAACACCTCGTCGGTCGAGGGCCAGTCGAAGCCGACGCGGGCGGCCCGCTTCGTCAGCTTGGCGGCGCGGGCGAGGGCGGGCAGGCCGACGGGGACGTCGTCCAGCACGCCGTGCTGCGCCTTCGCCGTGCGCTCGTCGGCCTTGATGTCCTCCCAGCGGGCCTTCTGGGCGGCGCCGTCGCGCTTGGCCGCCTCGTCCCCGAAGACGTGCGGGTGGCGGCGCTCCAGCTTGTCGGCGATGGCGTTCGCCACGTCATCGAAGGCGAACAGGCCCTGCTCCTCGGCCATGCGGGCGTGGAAGACGACCTGGAACAGCAGGTCGCCCAGTTCCGACGTCAGCTCGTCCCAGTCGCCGCGTTCGATGGCGTCCGAGACCTCATAGGCCTCCTCCAGCGTGTAGGGGGCGATGGTCTGGAAGGTCTGTTCGACATCCCACGGGCAGCCGCCGACCGGGTCGCGCAGCCGGGCCATGATGGCGTTGAGCCGATCGACAGGACTCACACGGCCTCTCCGTCGCGCGCGGCCAGTTGCGCCCGGATGTCGGCGTGCTTCTCCGGGGTCAGCGGGTAGATGCGCAGCACCAGGGCCGAGATCAGCAGCAGCACCACGGGGGCGGCGATGAACAGCCACTGCAGGCCGAGGATCACGTCTGGATCGTTGACCGCGCCGGGGGCGGCGTCGAAGCCGATCCACTCCAGCACGGCGAAGGCGCCGACCGAGACGGCGTAGCCCAGCTTCGAGGTGGCGTTGAGGATCGAGAACAGCAGGCCGGTCCGGTCCGCGCCGACATCGAGCCGGATGGCGTCCGAGGCGTCGGCCATCATGGCGCGCAGCAGCAGGTCCGCCGCCCCGAAGGCGAGGCCCGCGCCGAACATCGCGCCGATAGCGGCGGGGAAATTCCCGGCCGGGACCAGCAGGGTGGCGGCGGCGAAGCTGACGGCGAAATAGACGCTGCCGACGGCCAGGGCGCGGTGCTTGCCCATGCGGGTGGCCAGCCAGGCCCAGAAGGGCGCGCCGACCAGGCCGGCGACGAAATAGACCAAGAGCAGGATGGAGGTCTGCGGGCGCTCGAAGCCCCGGGCCTGCTCGAAGAAGTAGAAGAACAGCACGCCGATCAGGCCGCGCGCGGCGCCCAGCATCAGGTCCGACAGCAGCAGGCGGCGCAGCACCGGCTTGGCGATCAGCGCCAGCGTGGCGCCCAGACCGCCGTGCGGCGGCGGGGTGACGTTCTTCGGCTCGGGCGTGAAGACGAAGGTGATCAACAGGGCGATGGGCAGAAGAGCGACGATGAAGCCGCCCTGCATCCGCACGGCCTCGACATAGGTGTAACCCATGGCCTGCGCCCCGACCGGGATCAGCAGCACCGCCAGCACGCCGATGATGTTGGCGACCTGCCAGAAGCCGTAGATGCGGGAGCGCTGGTCGTAGTCCGGCGACAGCACCGAGGCCCAGCTCATCTGGCTCAGCAGGCTGATGGAATAGCCCAGGTACATGACGACCAGCCACACCGCGAGGTGGGTGGCGCCGGCTCCCCGGCCGACGAAGAACAGCATGGCCACCGAGCCCATCAGGATCGGCGCGCCGATGGCCATCCACACCCGGTAGCGACCCCATTTCGTCGAGGTCCGGTCGATGACCATGCCGAGGAACGGATCGACCACGATGTCGGCCAGCCGCACGATCAGGAAGATCAGGCTGACCGCGGCCAGCGGCACGCCGACGTGGCTGGCGTAGAACTCGGGCAGGGTGACGTAGACGGGCAGGCCGAGCGCGGCATAGGGCAGGCAGCTGGCGGCGAAGGCGGCCAGGGTCGCGTTGGAGCGCCGGACCGGCGCCAGCGGCGCACGAGAGGGCGGGGCAGGGGCGTCTGTCATGGACGGGTCCGGGAGCGCGGCGGATGAGTCGCCCGCAGCGTCACCATGCCGACTTTGAGCCTCGCGCGCGAGCCGTCCCGCGCCATGAGGGCCGATGCGCGAAGGGCCTTGCGGTCGCCATATCGCTGGGGTCACCATCGGAAGATGTCGAAGCGCGTCCTCCTGTCGATGCTGGCCGCCCTGCCGCTCCTGCTCGGGGCCGTTGCGGGGGCGGGCGAGGCGCGCGCCCAGGGCCGGCCGGGTCCCGCCGAGGTCTGCGACGCCGGGGCCCTCGAATGGGGCGCGCCCGCCCTGGCCAACGCCATCTCCCACTATTCGCTCGAATGGACGCCGTTCGGGGCGACCGAATGGGGCTGGGAGACCTATCTGCCGCTGATCCAGAAGGAGCTCGGCACCGATTGCGCGCCCGGCTCGCCGGTCTTCGCCCGCGCCCTCGCCGAGTTTCAGTTCGCCCACGCCCTGCCGGCCACCGGCTGGTTCGACCCGGCGACGTTCCAGGTGTTCCGCGGCGTCTGGCAGGAGCGCCGGCCCTTCATCATGGCCCGGGTCCGCGATGAGCCCTGTCCTGAGCCGCCGCCGCTGTATCAGCTCGGCTATCTGGTCGAGGCGGAGGAACACGCCGACCGCCTGACCCGCCTGCTGCGCCGCGACGTGCTGGACGCCTACAGGCGACTCGTGGCCGCGGCGCGCGAGGAGGTGCCCGAGGTCGCGGCGGACCCCGAACTGCTGCAGATCTTTTCGGGTTTCAGGGACCCCGAGGCGGACGCCGCCCGCTGCGCCGCCCAGGGCAATTGCGACGGCCTGCGCCGCGCCGTCTGTTCGCCGCACCGCACCGGCACGGCGGTGGACCTGTACGTCGGCCAGATGGCCGGTCTCGGGGTCGACAACACCTCGCCCGCGAGCCGGCTGCACATGACCCGCAGCGCGACCTACCGCTGGCTGGTGCGCAACGCCGGGCGTTTCGGTTTCGTGCCCTATGTCTATGAACCGTGGCACTGGGAGTGGGTCAGCCCGACCGGCGACTATGCGGTGACCGCGGCGGCGCCATGATCCGGCCGTTGACCCCCGGAGAGGCCGGGCTCGCGCGGGAGGCCTTCGGCGAGCACCTGCGAACCGACACCGTCCGCTTCCTGCCCGCGCCCTGGCCGTTCGACCGCGCCTTCGTGCCGGGCCGCTGGTTCGGGCGGGAATGGATCGTCTGGCCGCGCCGCACCCTTCCGGCCGACCTCGCGGACGCCCCGCTTCGGACCCAGGCGGTGCTCATTCACGAGCTGACCCACGTCTGGCAGGCGCAGCAGGGGGTGAACATGCTGACCGGAAAGCTGAAGGCCGGCGATCGGCCGGGCTCGTACGAATACCCGGTGGGCATGGACTGCGCCTGGGGCGACCTGAATATCGAGCAGCAGGCCATGGTGGTGGAGCACCGCTTCCGGCTGGTCCGCGGCGGATCGGCCCCGGCGGACGCGGACTTCTACGACCGGGTGTGTCCGCTGGGTCCGCGGATCAAGATCTGAAGCCGGACTTGCGGCGACCGGCCCGGGCCCCATATCCGGCACTGCGATTGTTACAGATAGACAGGCCGATTCATGTCACCCCTCCCGGAACGCCAGCCCGCGATCTTCTTCGGGCACGGCTCGCCCATGAACGCCCTTGGCGGACCGTATGCCGACGCCTGGCGGACGCTGGGCCGCGCGCTCGGCAAGCCGAAGGGCGTGGTGATGGTTTCCGCCCACTGGGAGACCGACGGTCCCGGCGTCACGGCGCAGTCCTGGCCAGAAACCATCCATGATTTCGGAGGCTTTCCTGCGGAATTGCATGCAATGCAGTATCCGGCGCCGGGGTCGCCCGAACTCGCGGCGCGGGTCTCGGCCCTGAGTGGGGCGACGCCCACGGACCAGTGGGGCCTCGACCACGGAACCTGGTCGGTCCTGGCCCACGTCTGGCCCGAAGCCGACGTGCCCGTGGTGCAGCTGTCGCTGGACCGCCGGCTGGACGCCCGGGGCCATTTCGATCTGGCCCGGCGGCTGACGCCCCTGCGCGACGAGGGGGTGATGATCGCCGGATCCGGCGACTTCGTGCACAATCTCCGCACCTGGAAGCGGTCGGGCGGAGACCCGTACGACTGGGCGACGCAGTTCAACGAGGCGGTCAAGGCGGCGCTGCTGCGCGGTGACGACGACGCCCTGGTCGACTGGGTCGGCCTGGCCGGGGACGCCCAGCTGAGCGTGCCGACCGACGAGCATTTCCTGCCGCTTCTCTACGTCGCCGCCCAGCGCCTGCCGGGCGACGACGTCAGCTTCTTCAACGACGTCATCGAGGGCGGATCGATCTCGATGACGGGCGTGCGGATCGGCTAGGACCGGCGCCGCATGGCGTCGACGCTCCACGGCCCGGGACCGGCGGCCACGAAATACAGGAAGACGAAGCAGTAGAGGACGATGGTCTCGCCGCCGTTCACGATCGGGTACGGGCTCTGCAGACCGTGCGCATACCAGTAGCCGACGGCGCAGAAGCCCGAGGCCAGGAAGGCGACGGGCCGGGTGAACAGGCCGATCAGGAACAGGGTCCCGAGCACCAGTTCAAGCGGGCCGGACAGGCCGGCGATGCTGAGGCCCGGTGGGGGCAGGCCGTCCATGGGCGGAAAGCCCAGCACCTTGGCCACGCCGTGGCTGACGAACAAGAGGCCGGTGACGATGCGCAACAGGCTGAGGAGCTGCGGCTGGTAGGCGGAAAACCGGTCGAACATGGAAACCTCCCTGGGTGGGGCGGCTATTCTGCAACGGAGTCGGTGTCAGTTACAACAAAATGTCCGCGGCCGGACCCTAGGCGGCCTTGTCGAGCTCGACCATCTGCTGGATGGCGACATAGTCGGTCTTGCCGGTGCCGAGGACCGGGACCTCGCCGACGCGCATGATCTTCTTGGGCACCGCCAGTTCCGGCGCGCCGTGGCTGCGGGCCCATTCGGCGAGGCGTGCGACGTCGGCGTCCTTGCGGTCGGTGACCAGAACCAGCTTCTCGCCCTTGCGGCTGTCGGGCACGGAGACGACGGCGTGGCGCGCCTCGGGCCAGACCGCGCTGGCCAGACCCTCGACCGCGGTCAGCGACACCATCTCGCCGCCGATCTTGGCGAACCGCTTCACCCGTCCGAGGATGCAGACATAGCCGTCGTCGTCGATCGCGACGATGTCGCCCGTGTCGTGCCAGCCGCCCTCGAGCGGCTCGATCTCCATCGGATCGTCCGCAGACAGATAGCCCTCCATGACATTCGGGCCGCGCAGATAGAGGCGGCCGCCCTCGTCGATGCCGGGGACAGGCTCCAGCCGCCACTCCATGCCCGGCAGCATCTGGCCGACCGTTCCCGGACGGTTCCGGTCCGGATGGTTGACGGCGACGACGGGCGCCGCCTCGGTGGCGCCATAGCCCTCCAGCAGCTTGAGGCCGCGGAAGCGCGTGTTGAACAGGTGGTGGGTCTCGTCGCGCACGCGCTCGGCGCCCGCCACGACAAATTCCAGCGTGGCGAAGTCGTCGGGACCGGCGACCCGGGCATACTGGTTGAGGAAGGTGTCGGTGGCGAACAGGATCGAGGCCTTCACCTGCGGCAGAAGCTCGACGATCTGCTTGGCGTGCAGCGGCGAGGGATACTGGAACGCCTTCATCCCCTGCAGCAGCGGCAGCAGCACCCCGCCTGTCAGGCCGAAACAGTGAAAGGTCGGAAGCGGGTTGAACATCACCCACTCGGGCTTCAGTTCGATGTGCTGGGCCACCTGACGGCAGTTGGCGACGAGGTTCGACTGGCTCAGCACGACGCCCTTGGGCGCCCCGAAGCTGCCCGAGGTGAACAGCACCACCCCCGGCGAGGAGGGCTCGGTCTTCACCCGGAAACGCTTCGGCATCAGGCCGGCCATCAGGCCGTAGAGCTTGTCCGGCAGGCCGATCGACTTGCGCACGTCATCGAGCCAGACCACCTCGGCGACGCTCCCGATATGGCCGATCAGCTCCTCGAGCTTCGCCTGCTGAATGAAGCGCTGCGCGGTCAGCACCTTGCTCACGCCGGCGGCCTTGATGGCGGCCTTCACGTTGCGCTCGCCCGAGGTGAAATTCAGCATCACCGGCACCCGGCCGTGAGCGTGCAGGCCGTAATAGGTGACCACCACCCCCCTGCTGGACGGCAGCAGGATGCCGACGCGTTCTCCGACCCCGGTCAGGGCGGCGATCTTGCGGCCGAGCACGAAGGCGGCGCGGATCAGGCCGGTGTAGGTGAGGGGCTTGCGATCCTGGTCCTCCAGGATTTCCTTGTCGCCGTAGGTGTCGCGGGCCGCGATCAGGGCGTCGAAGACGGTTTCCTCGACGGCCTTGGGGTCCAGGGGTACGCGCAAAGACATCCTCCGTGGCGCGGTGGCCGCGCCTTGTCCGAACGCTCAAACTAGAGCGGCGCTGCAGGGTTGAAAAGATGTGTTACCGGGCGTGAGGCCGGGCAGCGCCTTGCCTTCGCCACCCGGAAAGACGACATAGCGGTCTCGCAACGCCCCGGAGCCCGCGACGCCTTGGTCACGCTGATCGACACCCTGACGAAGACGCCGGCCGAGTTGCGTCACCCGGAAAAGCAGAACCGGCCCGAAAGCGCCGTGCTGAAGAAGCCCGACTGGCTGCGCGTCAAGGCGCCCGGCTCGGGCCAGTACAACGCCACCCGCGCGATCGTGAAGGAGAAGGGCCTCCACACGGTCTGCGAGGAAGCGGCCTGCCCGAACATCGGCGAGTGCTGGAGCCAGAAGCACGCCACCCTGATGATCATGGGCGACACCTGCACGCGGGCCTGCGCCTTCTGCAACGTCAAGACCGGCCTGCCTGACGCCCTGGACGCCGAAGAGCCCGCCAAGGTCGGGCTGGCGGTGCAGCAGATGGGCCTGAACCACGTGGTCATCACCTCGGTGGACCGCGAGGACCTGTCGGACGGCGGCGCGGCCCACTTCGCCGAGGTGGTGCGCCAGATCCGCCTGCAGGCCCCGGGCACGCCCATCGAGATCCTGACGCCCGACTTCCTGCGCAAGGACGGCGCGGCCGAGGTGGTGATCGACTCCACCCCCGACGTCTTCAACCACAACCTCGAGACCGTGCCGCGGCTGTATCTGAAGATCCGGCCGGGGGCCCGTTACTTCCACAGCCTGCGCCTGCTGCAGATGGTCAAGGAGCGCGACCCCAACCAGTTCACCAAGTCCGGCATCATGGTCGGCCTTGGAGAAACCCGCGAAGAGGTCATGCAGGTGATGGACGACATGCGCTCGGCCGGCGTCGACTTCATCACCATCGGCCAGTACCTGCAGCCGACCCGCAAGCACGCCGCCATCGAACGCTTCGTCACGCCGGACGAATTCAAGGCCTATGAGGCGATCGCCCGGGCCAAAGGGTTCCTGATGGTGTCGTCGTCGCCCCTGACCCGCAGCTCGCACCACGCCGGCGAGGACTTCGCCCGGCTGAAGGCGGCGCGGCTGGCGCAGACGGGCCGCTGAGCCGCCTTTGGCCGTCCACCGCGTCACCAAAATCCTGCCCTACCAGCCCGACCAGCTCGCGGCCCTGGTCGCCGACGTGCGCGCCTATCCGGAGTTCGTGCCGTGGGTGTCGTCGATGCGGGCCTGGGGCGAGCGGGAGGAGGCGCCGGGCGTGACGCTGATCGACGCCGAGGCGGCGGTCGGCTTCTCCTTCCTCAAGGAGCGGTTCTCGACCTGGGTCCGGCATGACCGTCAGGCGCCCAAGGTCGAGGTCGGCCTGCTGCGCGGCCCGTTCCATCACCTGCGCAACCGCTGGGAATTCTTCCCGCACCCGCAGGGCACGCGGGTCGAATTCTTCATTGACTTCGCCTTCAAGTCGCGGCTGCTCGACATGATGCTGCAGGCCAATTTCGACCGCGCGGTCGGCAAGCTGATGCATTGTTTCGAGGCCCGGGCGGCGCATCTGTACGGTCCGAAACCGTGAGCTTCGACTTCGACGCCGTGGTCGTCGGGGCCGGGGCGGTCGGCCTGGCCTGCGGACGCGCCTTGACGAAGCGCGGGCTGTCGGTGCTGGTGCTCGAGAAGGAGGCGCACATCGGCCAGGGCGTGTCGTCGCGCAACAGCGAGGTCATCCACGGCGGCCTCTACTATCCGACCGGTTCGCTGAAGGCGCGGCTGTGCGTCGAGGGCCGGAGGGCGCTGTACGCCTTCCTCGACAGCCACAAGGTCGACTACCGCAAATGCGGCAAGCTGGTCGTGGCCACCGAGGCGGCCGAAATCCCGCGCATCGAGGCCATCTTCCAGCAGGCCGCCGCCAACGAGGTCGAAGGCCTGGAACACCTGTCGGGTGAGCAGGCCCGGGCGCTGGAGCCCGGGTTGAACGCTCACGCCGCCCTCCTGTCGCCCGAGAGCGGCGTGTTCGACAGCCACGGCTACATGCTGGCCCTGCAGGGCGAGATCGAGGACGCCGGCGGGTCGGTGGTGGTCTCCACGCCGTTCGAACGGGCCGAGCCGCTGCCGGGCGGCGGCTTTACGGTCACGGCGGGCGGGGAGGGTGGGGCGACCCTGACTACCCGGCTGCTCGTCGCCGCGGCCGGTCTCGCGGCGCAGGATGTCGCCGGCCGCATCGGCGGCTATCCCGCCGACCAGATTCCGCGGGGGCATTTCGGCAAGGGCGTCTATTTCCGGCTGACGGGCAGGGCGCCGTTCGAGCGGCTGATCTATCCGCCGCCGATCCCGGGGGCGCTCGGCACCCACTATCGCAGGGATCTGGGCGGCCAGGCGGTGTTCGGGCCGGATCTCGCCTGGGTCGAAGCCGAGGACTATTCGGTGGATCCGGCGGGGGCGGCCGGGTTCGAGCGCTACATCCGCCGTTTCTGGCCCGGGCTGCCGGAAGGCGCGCTGACGCCCGACTACGCCGGCATCCGGCCCAAGCTGCACGGCCCAGGCGAACCGCAGCCCGATTTCCAGCTGCGCGGCCGGGATGACCATGGCATCGACGGGCTGGCGGCGCTGTTCGGAATCGAGAGCCCGGGGCTGACCAGTTCCCTGGCCATCGGCGAGGCCGTCGCCGAAAGGCTGCGCCATGACTGACATCGTTTTCCGCGACGCGACGGCGACGGACATTCCCGTCCTGCATCGCCTGATCGAGAGCGCCTACCGCGGCCCCGCCTCGCGCGCGGGGTGGACGACGGAGGCTGAGCTGCTCGGCGGCCAGCGCACCGATCCGGACGATCTGGCGGCGATCCTCGCTGATCCGGCGCAGGCGATGCTGACCGCCTGGCGGGACGGCGAACTGGTCGGTTGCGTGCTGATCGCCGATCGCGGCGGCGGGACGGGCTACTTCGGCATGCTGGCCGTCAACCCGACGCTGCAGAGCGGGGGATTGGGCCGCCGGCTGGTCGAGGCGGCGCACGAGAGCCTGGCCGCGCGCTTCGGGGCCCGCCGCGCGCGCATCTCGGTCTTTCCGCAGCGCGAGACGCTTATCGCCTGGTACCGGCGGCTCGGTTATGAGCCCACCGGCGAGACCCTGCCGTTTCCCTATGACGAGCCGCGGTTCGGCCTGCCGCTCCGGGACGATCTGCATTTCATCGTCATGGAGCGGGCGCTGGCTTGACCGTTTCCGCGGCAAGCCCCACTCGCTGGACATGGAACTTCACACGCCCCGGCTGACCTTGCGCTCCGCCCGTGCAGACGACCTGCAGGACCTGCACGCCGTCCTGTCGGACCCGCGGACGACACGCTGGTGGTCCACGCCGCCGCACGAGAGCCTCGAACAGACCGCCGCCTGGCTGCACAGCATGATCGCCAACGGCCCGGATCACCCGGATTTCGTCATCGAGCGCGACGGACGCGTGATCGGCAAGGCGGGCTTCTGGAAGCTGCCCGAGGTCGGCTACATCCTGCATGCGGACCACTGGGGGCAGGGCCTCGCGGGCGAGGCGGTCACGGCGGCGATCGATCATGTCTTCGCCACCCGCGACATCGACGACCTGACCGCCGACGTCGACCCCGACAACGCGGCGTCGATTCGCCTGCTTGAGCGGCTCGGCTGGGTGAAGACCGGCTTCGCCGAACGCACCTGGCACGTCGGCGGCGAGTGGAAGAACAGCCTGTACTATGGCCTTTCACGCGCGGACTGGAGCGCGCGTCTGCAGACTTGAACTCCCCGGCGGGTTGAGGCATAAGCCCGCGCTCACGTGGCGGCTCTTCCGGGGGCCGCCGCAATTGTTTTCGCGCTTTCGGTCTGCGGACCCCGGGCGCCCGACCTTAAGAAGATTGAGACGGACATGGCCGTTCCGAAGCGCAAAGTATCGCCCTCGCGTCGCAACATGCGCCGCGCCCACGACTCGCTGGGCACGAACGCCTACACCGAGGACAAGGACACGGGCGAGCTGCGCCGCTCGCACCACATCGACCTGAAGACCGGCACCTACCGCGGCCGTCAGGTCCTGACGCCGAAGGAAGACTAGGTCTTTCGACCGGTCCGGGCCCGGCCCGACGAAGCTTTGACGGCGCGCGAGTAGCCTCGCGCGCCGTTTTCGTGCCTTGTATCCGGCATCGCAACGCTGGAGACCGCCATGATCCGCCTTGTCGCCCTCGGTTCCGCCGCTGTCCTGTCGCTCGCAGCCTGCAACGCCCCGCCGCCGGAGCCCGCCGACGCGCCCTCCGGGCCGGCCGCCCCGACCAGTCCGATGGAACCGGGAGCGGCCGTTTCAGCGGCTGAAAAACTGACCGCGCAAGGCTTTGGCCCGCTGCGCATCGGCATGACGAGGGCCGAGGTCGAGGCGGCGCTTGGTCCCGACTCCGACCCCGGGGCGGTGGGCGGACCTGACCCCGAATCCTGCGACATGTTCCGTCCGGCCCGCGCGCCCGAGGGCCTTCTGGTCATGGTCGAGGACGGCGTCCTGACCAGCGTCTGGCTCAGCCGCAACACCGCCGTCGAGACGGACCGGGCGCTGAACATCGGCGACCCGGCGGCCGAGGTGAAACGGGTTTACGGCGCGGCGGCCGAGGTCGTCCCGCACAAATACGCACCGGCCCCTGCGGAATACATCACCGTCTGGTCCACCGCCGATCACCAGAGCCCGGCTGCGCGGGGCCTGACCTACGAGATTGGACAGGACGGGCGGGTGGAATCCATCGCCGGCGGCGGCCCCAGCATCCAGTACGTCGAGGGCTGCGCCTGAAGCCGCGGGCGCGGTTGGCGATTCGGAAGGCGTTGGGCTAAACCCCCGCCTTCCGATCTTTCTCCCTGACAGAGCCGTCCCATGACCGACATCGCCGACATCGTCGCCCGCCAGATTCTCGACAGCCGCGGCACTCCGACGGTGGAGGTCGACGTCATCCTCGACGACGGCAGCTTCGGACGGGCGGCCGTGCCGTCCGGCGCCTCGACAGGCGCGCACGAGGCGGTCGAGCTGCGGGACGGCGACAAGGATCTGTGGGGCGGCAAGGGCGTCGGCAAGGCGGTCGACGCCGTCAACGGCGAGATCTTCGACGCTCTCTCGGGCATGGACGCCGAGGACCAGCGCCGCATCGACGAGGCCCTGATCGGCCTCGACGGCACGGCCAACAAGAGCCGGCTGGGCGCCAACGCCATCCTCGGCGTCAGCCTCGCCTGCGCCAAGGCCAGCGCCATCTCCTCGGGCCTGCCGCTGTACCGCTATCTCGGCGGCGTCTCGGCCCGCATCCTGCCGACCCCGATGATGAACATCATCAACGGCGGGGCGCACGCCGACAATCCGATCGACATCCAGGAGTTCATGATCCTGCCGACCGGCGCGGACAGCTTCTCCGAGGGCCTGCGCATGGGGTCCGAGATCTTCCACGCCCTGCGCAAGCAGCTGAAGGACGCCGGCCACAACACCAACGTCGGCGACGAGGGCGGCTTCGCGCCGAACCTGGCCTCGGCCGAGGAGGCGCTGAGCTTCATCACCCGGGCGGGGCAGGCGGCCGGCTATCTGGCCGGCGAGGACTTCCACCTCGGTCTCGATGTGGCGGCGACGGAATTCTTCAAGGACGGCAAATACGTCATGGCCGGGGAGGGCAAGACGCTCGAGGCCGACGCCATGGTCTCCTACCTCGCCGACCTGTGCGAACGCTTCCCGATCGTCTCGATCGAGGACGGCTGCGCCGAGGACGACTTCGACGGCTGGAAGCTGCTGACCGACCGTCTCGGCGACCGCGTCCAGATCGTCGGCGACGACCTGTTCGTCACCAATCCGGCCCGTCTGGCCGCCGGCATCGGCGAGGGCCTCGCCAACTCCATCCTGATCAAGGTCAATCAGATCGGCACCCTGTCCGAGACCCTGGACGCCGTGGATATGGCGCACCGCGCCGGCTACACGGCGGTGATGAGCCACCGTTCGGGCGAGACCGAGGATTCGACCATCGCCGACCTCGCGGTCGCCACCAACTGCGGGCAGATCAAGACCGGCTCCCTGGCCCGCTCGGACCGTACGGCCAAATACAACCAGCTGCTCCGCATCGAGGAGATGCTGGGCGACCAGGGCGCCTACTACGGCGACGGCATGCTGCTGAAGTAGGTTCAGCGGCCACGGTCAAGCTACGGTTCGTTAGGCATTTTCGGTCAGGACTCGTCAATCACGAGTTCACGCTCAGAAGGAGCGTCCGTCAGTGCCCGAGCGGATGAAGCCGTATTTCCCGTCAGCCATGCTTCTGCTGCTGATCGCCTATCTGGGCGTTCAGGCCCTGACGGGGGAACGCGGCCTGCTGAGCGGCGGCGAACGCGACGCCATGCTGCTGCGCCGCGAGGCCCAGCTGGCCGGGATCCTGGAGCAGCGTCGCGATCTCGAAATCCGCGTCCGCTACCTGCGCACCGACAGCCTGTCGCGCGATCTGCTCGAGGAACGGGCGCGCGCCGTGCTGGGCTTCGCCGATCCGCGCGACTACGTCATCCGGGTCTCCGCGCCCGCCTCCGAAGCGGCTCCAGCCCCGCGGGCGTGAACTTTCGTTACAGCTTCACCGGCGCGCTTTGCGTTTCGGGAACGAAGGCTGCTAAAGCCCCTTTCCGTAACGACAAGAGGCCCCGAGACCGCGGCCCAGCCGGGAGATGACGGATGGCGAAAGCCCCCGCCGCCAAAGCTGATTCCAGCAAGGCGACCAAGTTGCCCAATACGCCGACGGCCTCGAAGGAGGACCTGCTGCGCTTCTATCGCGAGATGGTGCTGATCCGCCGTTTCGAGGAGCGTGCAGGCCAGCTGTACGGCATGGGCCTGATCGGCGGCTTCTGCCACCTGTACATCGGTCAGGAAGCCGTCGCCGTGGGCGTGCAGGAAAGCGTGCGCCAGGGCCACGACAAGATCATCACCGGCTACCGCGACCACGGCCACATGCTGTGCGCCGGCATGGACCCGAAAGAGGTCATGGCCGAGCTGACCGGCCGCATCGGCGGCTCGTCCAAGGGCAAGGGCGGGTCGATGCACATGTTCGACACCGCCACCGGCTTCTACGGCGGCCACGGCATCGTGGGCGCGCAGGTGGCGCTCGGCACGGGCCTGGCCTTCGCCGGCCGGTATCGCGGCGATGACTCGGTCGCCTTCGTCTATTTCGGCGACGGCGCGGCCAACCAGGGTCAGGTCTACGAGAGCTTCAACATGGCCCAGCTGTGGAAGCTGCCGGCCATCTACATCATCGAGAACAACCAGTACGCCATGGGCACGAGCATCGAGCGCTCGTCGTCCACGACGCAGCTCAGCGAGCGCGGGGCCAGCTTCGGCATTCCCGGCGAGCAGGTCGACGGCATGGACGTGCTGGCGGTGCGCGACGCCGTGGCCCGGGCGGTGAAGCGGGCGAGGGAAGGGGGCGGTCCCTTCATCCTCGAGATGAAGACCTACCGCTACCGCGGCCACTCCATGTCGGATCCGGCCAAATACCGTACCAAGGAGGAGGTCGACCAGGTCAAGACGACGCGCGACCCGATCGATCACATCAAGACCCTGCTGGCCGCCGCGAAGGCGACCGAGGACGAGCTCAAGGCCATCGACAACGAGGTGAAAGCCATCGTCGCCGAGGCGGTGCAGTTCGCCCAGGAAAGCCCGGAGCCGGATCCGTCCGAGCTCTACACCGACGTCTACGTGGAGGCCTGACTCGTGACCGACATTCTCATGCCGGCGCTGTCGCCCACGATGGAAGAGGGCACGCTGACCAAGTGGCACATCAAGGCGGGCGACACCGTGTCGGCCGGCCAGGTGATCGCCGAGATCGAGACCGACAAGGCGACCATGGAGGTCGAAGCCGTCGACGAGGGCGAGGTGCTGGAAATCCTCGTGCCCGAAGGGTCGGAGAACGTGAAGGTCAACACCCCGATCGCCCGTCTGGCGGGTGACGACGGGGCGGCCGCTCCGGCGCCGAAGACGGCCGGGCCCGCGCCCTCGCCCTCGCCCGAGCCGGCTTCCGACAAGTCCGGCGAGCCCGAAAAGAAGGACGTCACCGCCGCCGGCCCGAAGGTCGAACTGCGGGATCCGGAAATCCCGGCCGACGCCAAGCTGGTCAAGACCACCATCCGCGACGCCCTGCGCGACGCCATGGCCGAGGAGATGCGCCGCGACGAGGGCGTCTTCCTGATCGGCGAGGAAGTCGCCCAGTACCAGGGCGCGTACAAGGTCAGCCGCGAGCTGCTGCAGGAGTTCGGCGACAAGCGCGTAGTCGACACGCCGATCACCGAGCACGGCTTCGCCGGCCTCGGCGTCGGGGCGGCCATGGCCGGCCTGAAGCCGATCGTCGAGTTCATGACCTTCAACTTCGCCATGCAGGCGATCGACCACATCATCAATTCGGCGGCCAAGACGCTGTACATGTCGGGCGGCCAGATCCGCGCCAGCATCGTCTTCCGCGGGCCCAACGGCGCCGCCAGCCGCGTCGGCGCCCAGCACAGCCAGGACTATTCCGCCTGGTACGCCCAGGTGCCCGGCCTGAAGGTCATCGCCCCCTATGACGCGGCCGACGCCAAGGGGCTGCTGAAAGCCGCCATCCGCGATCCGAACCCGGTGGTCTTCCTCGAGCACGAGATGATGTACGGGCTCGAGTTCGACGTCCCCGAACTCGAGGACTACGTCGTGCCGATCGGCCAGGCCAAGGTCCGACGCGAGGGAACCGACGTCACCATCACCGCCCACAGCCGCATGGTCGGCTTCGCCCTGCAGGCCGCCGAACAGCTGGCGGGGGAGGGGATCTCGTGCGAGGTGGTCGACCTGCGCACCCTGCGTCCGCTCGACCACGAGACCGTCGTCGAGAGCGTGAAGAAGACCAGCCGCCTGGTCTCGGCCGAGGAAGGCTGGGGCCCGATGGGCGTCGGCGCCGAGGTGGTGGCCCGGGTCATCGAGCATGCCTTCGACTATCTCGACGCCCCGCCGCTGCGGGTGCATCAGGAAGACGTGCCGCTGCCCTACGCCGCCAATCTGGAAGCCCTGTCGCTGCCGGGCGTCGACAAGATCGTCGCCGCCGTGAAGCAGGTGATGGCATGAGCGAGGCCGAGGAGCACCAGCTGAAGACGCCGGCCAGCGTCGCCGCCGACGCGGAAGCCGTCGAGATCATCCGCGTCTGGTGGTCGAAGAACGAGCCGGTCATGTCGGTCAAACCCGCGTTCAACGACCCGCGGCGTTTCGGCCAGGTGCTGGCGCTGGCGGCCCGCCACATGGCCCACGCCTATGAGGTGCGGCACGGGCAGGACGAGAAACAGGCCTACAACAAGATCCTCGCGGGCATTTCTGACGTGCTGAACGGCCCCGCCGTCGCGACGGTCGTCGAGGACCAGCCAGGGAGCGCGCAATGACCGACATCCTGATGCCCGCCCTGTCGCCCACGATGGAGGAGGGCGTGCTGGCCAAATGGCACGTCAAGGTCGGCGACGTGGTCAAGGCCGGCGACGTCATCGCCGAGATCGAGACCGACAAGGCGACCATGGAGGTCGAGGCCGTCGACGAGGGCGAGGTCACCGACATCCTCGTGGCCGAGGGCTCGGAGGGCGTGAAGGTCAATACGCCGATCGCCCGGCTCAAGGATGAGGGCGGCGCGGCCGCTCCGGCGCCGAAGGCGGCCGCTGCGGCGCCGGCGGAGACCGCCAGGGCGGAGCCGGCGAAGGCCGAGGCCTCTCCGGCGCCCGCGGCGACGCCCAAATCCACCCCGGCGAAAGCTGACGGCGAGCGCGTTTTCGCCTCCCCGCTGGCCCGCCGCCTCGCCGCACAGACCGGCGTGGACCTGAAATCCGTCAAGGGCACCGGTCCGCACGGCCGCATCGTCAGGCGCGACGTCGAGAGCGCCGGCAAGGGCGGCGCCCAGCCGTCGGCCGCTGCGGCTTCGGCGCCGGCCGGGGAAGCCCGCAAGGTCCTGTCGCTGGCCCAGATGGGCATCCCGGACGGCAGCTACGACCTTGTGCCGCTGGACGGCATGCGCAAGGCCATCGCCCGGCGCCTGACCGACAGCTTCCGCGACGTGCCGCATTTCCCGCTGACCATCGATTGCGAGATCGACGGCCTGCTGGCCGCCCGCGCCCGGGTCAATGCGATGCTGGAGAAGGACGGGATCAAGGTCTCGGTCAACGACTTCGTCATCAAGGCCAGCGCCATGGCCCTGAAGGCCGTGCCGGAGGCCAACGCCAGCTATTCGCCCGAGGGCATCGCCCTGCACCACAACGCCGACGTGGCGATGGCGGTGGCGATCGACGGCGGCCTGATCACCCCGATCATCCGCAAGGCCGAGACCAAGACCCTGTCGCAGATCGCCACGGAGTCGAAGGATCTGGCCAAACGCGCCCGCGACCGCAAGCTTAAGCCGGAGGAGTTCCAGGGCGGCACTTTCAGCGTGTCGAACCTCGGCATGTTCGGCATCAAGGCCTTCGCCTCGATCATCAACGAGCCGCAGGGCGCGATCATGAGCGTCGGGGCAGGGGAGCAGCGGCCGGTCGTGAAGGGCGGCCAACTGGCGGTCGCCACGGTCATGACCGTGACCCTGACCTGCGATCACCGCGTCGTCGACGGCGCCATCGGCGCGAAATTCCTGCAGGTCTTCAAGGCGATGATCGAAGATCCTGTGACGATGCTGGCGTAAGGAAGAGACCGTGGCTGAATTCGACCTCATCGTCATCGGCTCGGGTCCCGGCGGCTATGTGGCCGCCATCCGCGCCTCGCAGCTGGGCCTGAGGACGGCCATCGTCGAGCGCGAGGCGCTGGGCGGCATCTGCCTCAACTGGGGCTGCATCCCGACCAAGGCGCTGCTCAAGTCCGGCGAGAAGTACGAGAGCCTGTCGCACCTGAAGGACTACGGCCTCTCGGCCGAGAAGGTCGGGTTCGACTTCGACGCCATCATCCAGCGCTCGCGCGGGGTGGCCGCCCAGATGAACAAGGGCGTGGCCTTCCTGATGAAGAAGCACAAGATCGAGGTGATCGAGGGCACGGCGAAGCTGGAAAAGGGCGCGGCGGCGCCGAAGGTGGTCATCGCCCTCAAGGCCGGCGGTTCGCGCACGGTCGAGGCCAAGACCGTCATGCTGGCGGTCGGGGCCCGCGCCAAGGCCATCCCGCAGATCGGTCTGGAAGCCGACGGCGACCGCATCTGGGCCTATCGCGAGGCCATGGCCCCGAAGAAGATGCCGGCGTCGATCGTGGTCATCGGTTCCGGCGCCATCGGCGTGGAATTCGGAAGCTTCTACAGGGCCTTGGGCGTGGAAGTCACCATCGTGGAAGCGGTCGACCGGATCATGCCGGTCGAGGACGAAGAGGTCTCGAAAGCCGCCCAGAAGGCCTTCGAGAAGCGCGGCATGAAGTTCCGCACCGGCTGCAAGGTCACGAAGGTGTCCAAGGGTGGGAAGGGCGTACAGGTCGCCATCGAGGCCGGCGGCAAGGCGGAGACGCTGGAGGCCGAGGTGTGCATCTCGGCGGTCGGCATCACCGCCAACACCGACGGCATCGGCCTGGAAGCGCTGGGGGTGGCCATGGACCGCGGCCACATCACCATCGACGGTCACTGCCAGACCAATGTGAAGGGGCTGTACGCCATCGGCGACTGCGCCGGCGCGCCGTGGCTGGCGCACAAGGCCTCGCACGAGGGCATCCACGCCGCCGAGCACATCGCCGGATACAAGACGCCGAACGTCCATTCGCCCATCGCCGGCTGCACCTACGCCCAGCCGCAGGTCGCCTCGGTCGGGATAACGGAGCAGGGCGCCCGCGAGGCGAAGCGCGAGGTGAAGATCGGCCGCTTCCCGTTCCGGGTGAACGGCAAGGCCGTCGCCGCCGGCGAGATCGAGGGCTTCGTCAAGACCATCTTCGACGCGAAGACCGGCGCCCTGATCGGGGCCCACCTGATCGGAGCCGAAGTCACCGAGATGATCCAGGGCTTTGTCACCGCCATCGCCATGGAGGCGACCGAAGAGGACATCCACGGCATCGTCTATCCGCACCCGACCATGTCCGAAGCCATGCACGAGGCCTCGCTGGACGCCTACCAGAGGGTGCTGCACCTGTAGGGATTCCGGGCTGGAACCCCGGCCGCCCGAGTCCTAGCGCTTCTTGCCGAGCTCGGCGGCGATGTCCTTGACCATGCGGCCGGCCTTGCGGTGGGCGGTGACGATCTGGTCGCGGGTCACGCCCCAGCGCTTCATCCAATATTCGACGGCCTGCCGCTCCGACAGGTCGAGCCGGTCCTTGTCGATGAAGCCGCGCTTGTCCTTCAGGCCCGCCATGGTCGCTCCTTGTGCCCGGGGATTGGTAGCGCGAGGGAGGGCGAATGGCGAGCACCAGAGCCGGATCCGTTGTTCGCCTAAGATATATTATGCGAAACTCGATCTGTGGGATGACCGCCGATAGCAGGATTTCCACACCACTTGCGTACCTTGCCGCCATCTCCTCGCATCACATCGAAGCAATGCGCTCAATCCGCCAGAGTTCAATCACCGCGATCAACTGGCGCGCGCGCCACACGCCGATCAGATAGAGACCCACGGCAAGGCTCATGGCCACGGCAAGTTGCCAGACCAGCATCTGATGGCCCTGGAAGAACCCGACCAGGCCGTCCGGCATCACCTCGGCGAGACCGAGAAGGATGGTCACCGGCACGCTGATGTAGACCAGGGCCACGAACTGGAACATGTGCTCGTGCCGTCTGAGGTTCAGCGTGGCGAGCGCCGTGACGCGGTCGACCTGG
>NZ_DASWTO010000010.1:0-14570 GCF_036402095.1 Brevundimonas sp.
GTCGATGCGCTGAAGGGTTCGGACGCGCCGTTCGATCCGCGCATCCACGCCCTGCGCGGCCAGCCGGGCCAGATCGACGTCGCCGCCCGCCTGCGGGGGCTGATGGCGGGCAGCGCCATCCGCGAGAGCCACCGCGAGGGCTGCGCCAAGGTGCAGGACCCCTACTCCCTGCGCTGCCAGCCGCAGGTCATGGGCGCGGTGCTGGACGTTCTGCGCAACGCCGCCGCCACCCTGGCGCGCGAAGCCAATGCGGTGACCGACAACCCACTGGTCTTCATCGACGAGGGCGATGTGATCTCGGGCGGCAACTTCCACGCCGAACCTGTTGCTTTCGCTGCAGATCAGATCGCCATGGCGCTGTGCGAGATCGGCAATATCTCCGAGCGGCGGACGTCGATTCTGGTGGATCCGAAGATGAGCGACCTGCCCGCCTTCCTCGTGAAGGAGAGCGGGCTGAACTCCGGCTTCATGATCGCCCAGGTGACGGCGGCGGCGCTGGTGGCCGAGAACCGGATGGTGGCCCATCCGTGCAGCGTCGACACCGTGCCGACCAGCGCCAACCAGGAAGACCACGTGTCCATGGCCACGCACGGCGCGCGGCGGCTGCTCGACATGGCCGAGAACACCGCCACGGTGGTGGCCATCGAGTTGCTGGCGGCGGCGCAGGGGATCGAATTCCACCGGCCGCTGACGACCTCGCCGACGCTGGAGCAGGTGTTCGACATCGTGCGCGAGGCGGCCGCCGCCTATGGTTCGGACCACTATTTCGCGCCGGACATCGCCCGGGCGACCGACGGGGTGCGGGCGGGGCGGTACCGGACGTTCGCGGGCGACCTGCTGCCCTCGGCCTAGGCCTGCAGCGGCGCCTTGCGCAGGGCGGTCAGGTTGGCCGAGCCGGTGCAGAAGCAGACGGTGCGGAGCTGGCGGATCACGGTCTGGAAATGCTCGATCACCGCCTCGGTCGAGACCGTGGCGGCGGCCAGCACGCCGGCGGCCTGACCGACCATGTCGGCCCCGAGGCGGATGGCGCGGGCCGCGTCGACGCCGTCGGCCACGCCGCCCGAGCCGATGATCATCGCCCTGGGGCAGGCGGCGCGGACCTCGGCGATGGCGCGGGCGGTCGGGATGCCCCAGTCGGCGAAGGCGGCGGCGTGGGCCTTGTCGCCGGCGTCCGTGGCGCGCTCGCCCTCGACCGTGGCCCAGTTGGAGCCGCCGGCGCCCGCCACGTCGATGCCCGCGACGCCCATCTCGACCAGCCGTTTCGCGGTGGCGGCCGAGATGCCGGCGCCGGTCTCCTTGACCAGCACCGGGGCGTCCAGCGCCTTGACCAGCGCCTGCAGCGCCGCGCCCACGCCCCACCAGTCGCGGTCGCCCTCGGGCTGGCAGGCTTCCTGGAGCGGGTTGAGGTGCACAATCAGGGCGTCGGCCGCGACCATGTCCAGCACCCGCCGCGCCTCGTCGACACCGAAGCCGCGGGTCAGCTGTGCGGCCCCGATATTGGCGAGGATCGGAGTGTCGGGGGCCTTGAGCCGCAGGGCCATGTCGAGCCCCGGCGTGGGCCCGTCCGCCGCGAGGGCCGCGCGCTGGGAGCCGACGGCGAGGGCGATGCCGAGGTGCTGGGCCGCCTCGGCCAGCCGGGCGTTGATGGCCTCGGCCCGGCTGGGACCGCCGGTCATCGAACTGATCAGCAGGGGCGCCTTCAACCGGCGGCCGAGGAAGTCTGCCCCGAGGTCGATCTTGCCGTGGTCGAGATCGGGCAGCGCCTCGTGCACGAAGCGGACGGCGGCGAAGCCGGTATCGAGGCCGTGCCGCGCCTTCCCCGCCAGGATCACGTCGAGATGCTGGTCCTTGCGGGCGGTGATGTCGGTCAAACGCTTACTCCGCCGGTCGCGGTGGTTCAGGGCTGTTTCTCGACCGTCAGGGCGTAGACGCCCGTCTGGCCCTGCTGATAGGCCCCCGCCCGGATCTCGAACGTCCCGTCCTCGGGCGCCGTCCACTCCAGCCTGGCGTGGGTGTCGGTGAGACCGTCGTCATCGGAGCCGAGAATTTCGAACTTGCCGGCCTCCTCGCGCCCGATGGCGACGAAGCTGTCCACGTCGTTGGACACCATGGTGATCAGCAGCTTCTCGTCCTCGCGCACGGTGACGCGATAGGCGTCGTAGAAGCTGTTGCTGTCGGTGGTGGCGTCCTCCTCGGTCAGGGCGCCCCAGGCCGTTGAGCCGACCAGAACGCTGCCGGGCAACGGCTGCGGGCCGCGGTCGATCAGTTCGAGGGCGTAGAGGCCGTCGGCATCGGACCCGAGCGGCAGGGCGCGCAGGACGTAGTCGCCGTCGTCCGGCAGGGTGAAGCTGAGGCGCGAGTCGGTGCCCTCCATCAGGCCGTCGTCGTCCGACGCGATGGCGCTGAAGTCGCCTTCGGCCTTGCCGAGCTGCAGATAGGTGTCGAAGTCGCCCGAGCGCATGATGGCCTGGATGCGCTGGCCCTCGCGCCCGGAGAAGGTGAAGGCGTCGTAGCCGCGATCCTCGTCGTCGCGCGGGTCGCTCTCGCCGATTTCGCCCTGCAGGGTGGCGCCGAAGGCGATGGGCTCGGGCGCGCGGTCCGGCTCGACCTCGGAGATCGACAGGCTGTAGTCGCCCGTGGCCGCTGAGAAGGCCCGGGCCTCGACGATGTAGGGCCCGGTGCGCGGCAGAGTGAAGACAAGGCGGGAGTTGGTGCCCTCGGCGCCGCCGTCGTCGTCCTGCTCGAGGCTGACGCGGTTGTCGTCGAACAGCTCCAGATAGGTGTCGAAGTCGTCGGAGCTCATTTCGATGCGGATGCGCTGGCCCTCGCGGCCTTCGAACCGGTAGGCGTCGGCCGGGATGTCGCTGTCGCTCTTGCCGTCGGTCTCGGTCAGCTGGCCCTCGATGCTGTCGCCGATGGCGATGGACTGGGCAGCGACGGGGGGCGGGCCCTCCTGCAGGCGGAGGGAATAGGCGCCGGTGTCGGCCGCGGTCAGCGGCGTGACCCGGATCAGATACTCGCCGTCCTCGGGCGCGGCGAAGACCAGGCGCGAATTGAGGCCGCTGTCGGGGCCGTCATCGTTCTGGGCCAGTTCGACGAAATCTCCGCCCTGCATACGGCCGACGCGCAGCAGGGGATCGAAGGCCTCGCTGTCCAGCGACAGCGCGAAGCGGTCGCCGCGCCGGGCCCGGAAGCTGAAGGCGTCGTAGGCCAGTCCGTCCTCCGTTTCCGGATCGCGGCTCGACAGGTCGCCGTTGACGGTCTGGCCGAGGCGGATGGCGGAGGGGCGCGGCGCGCGCGGCGGGGCCGGCCGTTCCGTCAGGCTGAGGCTGTAGTCGCCGCCCTCCAGCCCCGACAGCGGCCGGGCGCGCAGGATGTAGGTCCCGGCGGCGGGGGCGGTGAAGCGCAGGCGGGAGTGGGTGCCGTCGCCAAGACCGTCGTCGTCGGACGCCAGGGGTTCGGCGGCGCCGCCTTCGGCGAAGATTTCCAGATAGGCGTCGAACTCGGCCGAGCGCAGCACGGCCTCCAGCCGCTGGCCCGCCCGCGCCGTGACGGCGTAGTCGTCGTAGCGCCAGGCGTCATCGTCGGCCGTGAAATCCCCCTCACGAATCTCTCCCTCGACCGAAGCGCCCACGGCCAGCGGCTCGACGGACTGCGCCAGCACGGGGCCGGCGGCCAGGACGAGGGCCAGACAGCTGACGGCGGCGAGAATGGTCTGACGGCGCATGCGGTCCCCCTGAATACGGCCCTGATCATAGACGCCGAACCGCGCCGTCTGTAAATCGCGCTCACCGCACGATTCCTGACGACCGGAGCCGAGACCATGACGGCCGATCCCGCCCGCGCGACCCTGATCGACGGCAAGGCCTTCGCCGCCGGCCTGGTGGAGCGCGTCGCCGCCGCCTCGGCGAGGCTGGAGGCGGCGCACCGGGTCAAGCCCGGTCTGGCGGTGGTCATCGTCGGCGACGATCCGGCCAGCCAGATCTATGTCCGCAACAAGGGCGAGACCACACTGCGGGCCGGGATGCGCTCCGACACGCACCGGCTGCCGGTCGAGACGGATCAGGAGACGCTGCTGGAACTGATCGCGGCGCTGAACGCCGACGCGGGCGTGCACGGCATCCTCGTGCAGCTGCCCCTGCCCCGCCACATCGATGCGGCGGCCGTTCTGGGCGCGATCGACCCGGACAAGGACGTTGACGGATTCCACGTGGTCAACGCCGGGCGGCTGGCCGTCGGCCTGCCGGGTCTGGTGCCGTGCACGCCGCTGGGCTGCCTGATGCTGCTGAAGCACGAGCTGGGCGAGCTGGCGGGGCTGAACGCAGTGATCGTCGGCCGCTCCAACATCGTCGGCAAGCCGATGGCCCAGCTGCTGCTGGGCGAGAGCTGCACGGTGACCATCGCCCATTCGAGGACGCGCGACCTGCCGGACCTGTGCCGCACGGCGGATATCCTCGTGGCCGCCGTCGGCCGGCCGGAGATGATCCGCGGCGACTGGATCCGCCCCGGCGCGACGGTGATCGACGTCGGCATCAACCGGGTCCCCTCGCGCGACCCGATGAAGGCGGCGCAGGGCAAGACCCGGGTCGTCGGCGACGTGGCCTTCGACGAGGCCGCGGCGGTGGCCGGGCGGATCACCCCGGTCCCGGGCGGGGTGGGCCCGATGACCATCGCCTGCCTGCTGGCCAACACCTATACGGCCGCCTGCCGCGCCGCCGGCGTGGCGCCGGAGTCGCTGGACGCTTGAACGGCGAACCCTAACCTCCGATAGTCGTTCATCCGGGCCTGCAGCCTTTCAGGAGACGACGATGATTGCCTTGAACTCCCGGACGGCGGCCATCGCCGCGGTCGTGGTGCTGGCCCCCGCCGTGACAGGTTGCGGCATCAATACGATCCCGACCAAGGAAGAGGCCGCCAAGGCGCGCTGGGCCGATGTGCAGTCGCAGTACCAGCGGCGGTCGGACCTGATTCCGAACCTGGTCGCCACGGTGCAGGGCGCGGCCATCGCCGAACGCACGACCCTGACCCAGGTGATCGAGGCCCGCGCCCGCGCCACCGGCGTGACGGTGACGCCCGAGACCCTGACCGATCCCGCCGCCTTCCAGCGCTACCAAGCCGCCCAGGGAGAGCTGTCGCAGGCCCTGTCGCGCCTGATGCTGGTCGTCGAGCGCTATCCGGAGGTCAGGTCGAACCAGAATTTCATCGCCCTGCAATCGCAGCTGGAAGGCACCGAGAACCGCATCGCCGTGGCGCGGCGCGACTACAACGAGGCGGTGCGCGACTACAACACCTCGCTGCGGACCTTCCCGACGGTGATCTGGGCCAAAACCATCCACGGGGGCTCGGAGCCAATGCAGCTGTTCACGGCGACGGAGCAGGCCCAGACCGCGCCGACGGTCAATTTCGACGCCCTCAACCCCGCCCGGCCGGGTAGCGCGGCCCAGCCCGGCGGCGGCGCCGCGCCTGTGACGCCCGGCGCGGCCCCGCCCGCGCAGTGAGTTCAGCCCCGATCCGCGGGACAGGCCGTCTGCCGGCGCTGCTGGTCGCCCTGCTGGCCGGCTTCTGGCTGGCCTGCGCGTCGGCGGCCGCGGCCCAAGCGAAGGATCCGGCCTTCCCGGCCCTGACCGGCCGGGTCGTCGATCAGGCGAACCTGCTGTCCCCGGAGACGGAGGCGGCGCTGACGACGAAGCTGGAAGCGCTGGAGCGGGACACCTCCGACCAGCTTGTGGTGGTCACCCTCGACGGCCTGCAGGGCCTTGAGATCGAGGACTATGGCTACCGGCTGGGGCGGGCCTGGGGGATCGGCCAGACCGACGAGGACAATGGCGTCCTGCTGCTGGTGGCCCCGGAGGAGCGCAAGGTCCGCATCGAGGTCGGCTACGGGCTGGAAGGCGTGCTCACCGACGCCCTGTCGGCGCTGATCATCCAGAATGAAATCCTGCCCTCGTTCCGCGAGGGCTCGTTCGAACGCGGCATCGAACGCGGCGTCGACGCGATCGACCGGCAGCTGCGCCTCGATCCGGCGGAAGCGCAGGCCCGGGCCGCCGCGGCCGCGACCGCCCGGCCCAAGGCGGGCGTGCCGGTCGGCCCGATGATCATGATCAGCGTGATCCTGTTCCTGATGTTCACCGGCATGATCGGCGGACTGACGCGGGGCGGGCGGCGCCGGCGCGGGTCCGGCGTGGCCCCGATCCTGATCTGGGCGGCGTCAGAAGCGATGCGCAACAGCGGCCGCGGCGGCGGCTTCGGCGGCGGTGGAGGGTTCGGCGGCGGCGGCGGGTTCGGCGGCGGCGGCGGCGGCTTTGGCGGCGGGGGCGCGTCCGGAGGATGGTGATCAAACTCACGACCGAGGCCCACGACCGGATCGCCGCAGCCATCGCGGCGGCGGAGAGCCGCACCTCGGGCGAAATCTTCTGCGTGCTGGCCCGGCGGGTGTCATCCTATCGCGACGTCTCGCTGGCCTGGGCCGCGGCGGCGGCGCTGGTGCTGCCGCTGGGCCTGATCCCGCTCGGCTTCGACACTTCGTGGATCCCGGGCATGGCCGACGGCTGGGAAGCGGCCCACCTCGCCTCGCGGGAGGTGTCGATCGGTCAGGCCCTCGGCGCCTACGCCGTGATCCAGGCGGTCGTCTTCCTGCTCACCTATCTGGTCACCCGGCTGCCGACGGTCACGCGCTGGGTGACCCCGCGCGCCATCCGGCGGGCCCGGGTGCGGGACGCTGCCGTGCGGCAGTTCCTCGCCCACGGCCTGCATGTGACCGAGGCGCGGACGGGGGTGCTGATCTTCGCCGGCCTGTCCGACCATCAGGTGGAGGTCGTCGCCGACAAGGGAATCTACGACCGGGTCGACCACGCGGTGTGGGGGGACGCGGCCGAGGCGCTGTCCGCGGGCCTGAAGCGCGGCGATCCGGCGGCGGGCTTTGAGGCCGCCATCGGCCTGTGCGGCGAGGTTCTGGCGGCGCATTTCCCGCCGCACCCCGCCAATCCCAACGAGGTCCCGGACCGCCTGGTCGTGATCTGAACCGCCGCCGGAACGCGTCGCACGGGGGTCGCATTCCTGATTGAAATGGCCTAGCCCGGCCGCCTCAGAGCGCTTCGGCCCCCTCCCAGGACCTCATGCCCCGCCTGCTGACCTACAATGTGCATCGCTGCGTCGGCGTCGATCGCCGGCTGGATGTCGGTCGGATCGCGGCGGTCATCGCCGAACACGAGCCGGACATCGTCTGCCTGCAGGAGCTCGACGTCGGCCGCGCCCGCACCGGACTGGTGGATCAGGCGAGCGCCATCGCCGATCGTCTGGCGATGACCTTTCACTTCCACGCGGCCATGAAGGTCGAGGCCGAACAGTATGGCGACGCCATCCTGACGCTGCGGCCCGAACGGCTGGTCAAGTCGGGGGCGCTGCCGACGATCCGCGGCGTGCCGGGCCTGGAGCCGCGCGGCGCGCTGTGGGCCGCGATCGACTTCGACGGGGTGAACCTCAACGTCATCAACACCCACCTGGGCCTGGTGCCGCGCGAACAGCGGCTTCAGGCCGCCGCCCTGCTGGGCGAAGGCTGGCTGGGGCATCCGTCCTGCGTCGGCCCGACGCTGCTGACCGGCGACTTCAACGCCACCTCCATCACCCGGCCCTACCAGGCGCTGGCGCGGCGGCTGTCAGACTGCCAGCGCGCGTTGGGGCTGCGACCATCGGTGAAGACCTTCCCGTCCAGCTTCCCGGCCATCCGCATCGACCACTGCTTCACCAGTCCGGAGCTGGTGGTGACCGGGGTCACGGCCCCCTTCTCGCCCCTCGCCCGGATGGCCTCGGACCATCTGCCGCTGGTCGTGGACTTCGAGATCAGCCGCTGATCCGGGGCTGATTGCGCTGCGAAGGGCTGCGCCGCTTCCACGGCCGGAAGGCGTCGGCGGGCGAGGTCGGATCGCCCAGCTGGAACTCCGCGATGAAGCGTTCGAGCGCCGACGGCGGCGCGGCGCCCAGCGACTGCATCCGGCCGGTGTCGAAGCGCTGGATGGCCTCGCCTACCGAGCCCACCAGCGCCTCTGCCGCCGCGAACTCCTCGGCGCTTTCGCCGATCCAGTGGCCGATGGTGCGGTGACGGAACCGGCGGATGGCGGCGCGTCCGGCCTCTGTCGCGGGCGCGGCGGCGACATCGCACTCGGTGTCAAAGCCGAACGAGCGATTGTTCAGATTGGTCGAGCCGATCCGCAGCACCTCGTCGTCGTAGACCGACACCTTGGCGTGGACGATGATCCGTTCGCCGCCACGGGTGTGGGGCGCGAAGGCGAAGAAGCGGTTGTTGCGATCGGCCTGCTCCAGCCGGAACAGCACCTCGGACCGGGCCGTATCCATGGTCATCTGGTCGAACCAGCTGGGGCTGCCGCCGGTGGAGACCAGCACGACCTCCGGCCCATCGGGTTCGGCCAGTCGTTCCGCCAGGGCGGCCGCGATCTTCGGCGAGGTGAAATACTGGTTCTCGAAATAGATCAGCCGCCGCGCCCGGCGGATGGCGTCGAGGTGAAGGTGCTCGTTCTCGCGCACCTCGGCCCGGGCGGCCCAGGCCGGCTCCGTCCGGGCGATGCCGACGGGAGTGTCGTGGAGATCCGGCTCGACGCCGTCCGGCCACGGGTCCTCCGCGACCTCGTCGGCCACGGTCCGCTCGGAGGTGGCGCGGAACCAGCGCTCGCGGGCCAGGTCGCCAAGTGCGCGCGCGGCCGGACCGTCCATGACGCACATGACCTCGTGCCGGGGCGACGGGATCAGGCCGGAGGGCTGGCAGCGGCGCGGATCGCCGTCGAGGTGCTCCTCCGAGTCCCACCGGTCCGTGGCGACGTCGCCGCCGCCGCAGAAGGCCACCGCGTCGTCGATGATGACCACCTTCTGGTGGTGGCAGGCGCCGGGCGGCCCCGGGCGGTCGAGCCGGAATTCCACGAAGCGCTTGCGGAACCAGCCCTGCGCCCGATGCGGGAAGAATCCCTGGGAGGCGGCGATGACCAGCGGCGATTTCCAGATCAGCAGCCGGACGTCGAGCTCGGGCCGGGCCTTGACCATCATGCGCAGCTGATGGCCGATCTGCGCATGATGATCGTCGGGCAGGGTTTCCGGGTCCAGCCGCGTGCGCGGATCGAACTGCCAGCCCAGCATGACGACTGACCGCCGCGCCTTGTCGAGCGCCGAGCGCAGCGCCTCGAAATAGGCCGCGTTCTCCATCAACACGGCGAAGCGTCCGGCGGTCTCGACCCGCCAGCAGTTCCGCCCGGGGTCCAGCCAGGGCTGGTTATGTTCGTCCGCCGAAAGGCTCATGGAGGCAGCCTGCCCGATTCGCATGACGGCGGCGCGCGCCCAAGCTCTACAGGACGCATGCCGGGCCGTTCCGTTCCATGCCCGGCGCCGCCGGCCGCTCCGGAGGCTCCGATCGGGGGGCGGATTGTCGGAACGGCGTTTTCAGGGCATAAGAGGCTGTCAATCCGGACGGGGGAGGTCGGCGATGCAAGCGCTGATCGAAATGATCATCGGCTTCATCGCCATGCTGGCCGCGGCGGCCCTGTCGCAGTTCGGCCTGCAGCTCGGCGCCCCGGAGAAGCCCGAACGCGAGGTTCACCGCGTCGGCGACTGCGGCGACAAGCCGGCTACGGCCATCCTCGCCGCCACCGAAGGCAAGCAGGACTGCTGACCCCGCGCCGGATTCGTCGGCTCTCGCCTTTGCGCGCCGCGATTGAGCCGCTAGGGTTCTGACGGGTCGCGCGCCCCGGCTGCGCGACGTCGCATCCTGACGAGATCGCCGCCTTATGAAGTCGCCCCGCCAACGGCCGCCGCTCAATCTGACCGACCCCGATCCGGAGGCCGCCCTGGCGGGGTTCGAAGCCGCGCCGGAGCTTCCGTCCGAACCCGCTCCCGAACCGGCGATCGAACGTCCGATGTCCGAACGCCGCCGCCGACGCCTCGCCGAGGAGCGCCGCCAGGCCGAGCAGAGGGCCGCGGAGGCGGCCCGGCGCGAAGAGGCCGCCCAGGCCCCGGCCGTCGCGCCGGAGCTGGCCCGGTCCGCCGACGCGCCGCCGGTGGCCTATGAGGCGCCGCCGGCCCCCGCCCCGCTCCAGCGGCAGGCGGACCCGGCCCCATCGGGGCGGCACGCCTATCTGCTGGCCGGCGTGTCGGCCGCCCTGTGGATCGGCGGCGTCGCGGCCTGGCTGGCCTTCGAGATCGGTTCGGGCGCCGCCGAACTGGAGCCCCTGCGGCTGGCCGTCTACGCCCTGATCGCCCTCGCGCCCGCGGGTCTGGCCATCATGCTGGCCCATGCCGTTCGGCAGGGCGCGGGCCTGGCCGCCGAGACGCGGCGGGCGCGCAGCCTGTCCGAGGCGCTGATCGCGCCGACGGCTCTGGCGGCCCAGCAGACCGGGGAGGTGCTGCATTCGCTGCGCAACGACATCGACCAGGCTTCGCTGGCCGCCGAACGCGCGCGGCACGACATGACCCTGCTGCGCGAGGCGCTGGCGCAGGAGACGGCGCGTCTGAACGAGGCCGCCGAGACGGCCGGACGCACCGCCCGCCGGCTGGCCGAACAGCTCGGCCACGAGCGCGACCAGATGCAGACGCTCGGCGTGCAGCTGGACAGCCAGGCGACCGGGGTGATCGACGCGGTCGAACGCCAGTCGCGCATGGTCGTGGACGCCTCCGACCTCGCCCAGACCCAGCTGCGCGAGGCCGAGGCCGCCCTCGCCGCCCGCGCCGCGGATCTCGCCGCCGCCGCCGGCGAGGCCCAGGACGCGGCGCGCGTCGCCGCCGACGACCTGGCCCGGCAGACCCTGCGGCTGGAGAACGCCGGCTCGGGCGTCGCCGAGCAGATCCAGTCGGTCGAGGAGGGCCTGGGCCAGCAGCGCGCCGCCCTGGTCACGGCCGCCTACGCCCTGCGCACCGATCAGGAGGATTTCTCGGCCCAGGTCGAGAGCCAGCGGGCCCAGCTGACCGAGCAGCTGTCCGCCACCCGCGCCGTCACCGACGAGCTGGGCCAGACCTCGCTGCGCACCACCGAGAGCATCAAGGACCTGGTCGAGGCGGCGACGGACCAGTTCCGCGCCCTCGTCGAGATGTCCCAGCGCGAGGCCGACGGCTTCGACAGCGCCACCAAGCTGGCCCTTGACCGGTTCGAGGCGCTGGCCGCGGAGGCCCGCGACGCCCTCGTCGAGGAGACCCGCCGTGCGCTGGCCGCGCTGCAGGCCACGGCCGAGGACTCCCGGCTCGCGGCAGAGG
The DNA here is from genome assembly GCF_036402095.1 of Brevundimonas sp. GTDB lineage: Bacteria > Pseudomonadota > Alphaproteobacteria > Caulobacterales > Caulobacteraceae > Brevundimonas. The sequence continues at coordinate 11,248 of NZ_DASWTO010000010.1, forward strand.
AAGCGGCCGAACAGGCCCAGGTCCGCGCCGACCGGCTGGGCGAGGCCCTGTTCGAGGCGGCGCAGAAGGCCGATCAGGCCGCGGACGCGCGGGTGGACAGCGCCCGGCGCATCGTCAGCGAGACCAGCAGCCTGGTCGACGAGGCGGGGCAGCATGCGTTGGAGCAGCTGGAGAGCACCGTCGAGCGCATGAACGCCGCCCTCTCGCGCATCGACGACGCCATGGCCGACCTCGACGAGCGGGCGGCGCGCCTGCCCGAGGAGGCGCAGAAGCGGGTCGAGGCCGTGCGGGCCTCGGTCGAGGAAGGCCTCGCCGCCCTGTCCGCCGCCTCGCAGAAGGCCGCCGCCGACACCGAGGCGCTGGACGCGGGCTTCCAGGAGCGGGTGCGGCGCAACTACGACATGCTGACCGAGGCCGTGCGGCTGATGGGGGTGGTGTCCGGCGACAGCCCGACCGCCGCCCGGCGCCGGGACACACTCGCGGCCAGCCCGCCGCCGGAGCCGGAAGCGCCGGCGCGGCCGCGGCCCGAACGCGAGGAACCACGCGGCTTCGGCCTGCGCGGGCGGCTGAAGCTGGAACCCATGCCGGGCGCGGCGACGCCGAACCAGCCCGAGAAGGACCGGCTGGGCTGGAGCGATCTGGTCGACGAGGGCGGGCCGGGCGAGGCGCCGCTGGACCTCGACACTCCGGTCATGCCGGTGTCCGACGGCGAGGCGCTGGGCGAGCGGATCACCGCCGCGATCCGCCGCATGGGCGTCGACCCCAACGCCCTGCTGCCCCGGTCGCGCGTCGAGGAGGCCGCCCAGGCCGTGGGCGCGGGCGACGCCGACCGGGCCCGACAGATCGTGCGCCGGGTGGCGCCGGCGGCGGTGCGCAGCGTCTCCCGAAGGGTGCTCACCGACGCCGACCTGCGCGCGGACGCCGAGGCCTATGTGCGGACCTTTTCGCGCGACCTGGCGGCGCGGGCCGCGGCCGGCGACGGGCCGGGCGTGCTGGGACGACTGACGTCGGACGGCGGGCGGGCCTTCATGCTGCTGGACGCGGCGATCGGCGACCTCAGCTAGGCGGAACCCGCAGGCGTCGCCGCAGCGGCGCGCCTGCGAGCAGTCCAGCGGCGGCCATGGCGGCCATGGCCCAGTAGCCGCCGGCGCCGAAGCGGTCGTAGAGCGGCCCCGACGCAGCCGTGGCCAGGCCGATCAGCAGGCCCGCCGACAGCACCGACGCCATGGTCTGGGCCGCCGTCTGGCTGTCGCGCGGCGCCAGACGCTCGACGATCTGCACCCCGGCGAGGAAGGTGGCGGCGAAGGTCAGGGCGTGCAGCGCCTGCAGCGGCCACAGCAGCCACAGCGGCGGGGCGAAGGCCATGGCGCTCCAGCGCAGCACGGCGGCGGCCGAACCGACCATCAGCAGGCTCCACGGGCCCACCCCGGCGCGGCGGCGCCAAGGCTCGAACAGCCACATCAGCCCGATCTCGACGATCACCCCGAAGGCCCACAGCTGGCCGGTGACCGCTTCGCTTATCCCCTGACCTTTCCACAGGATGGCCGAAAAGCCGTACTGGAAGGCGTGGGCGGCCTGGACGGCGCCGACGGCGAAGATGGCGATCATGAACACCGGGTCGGCGATGAGCCGGCCGAGGCCACGGAACCGCTCCAGTCCGGCCACGCGCACGCCTTCGGCCACCGGCTCCGGCGGCAGGACGAAGGCCGCCACGGCCGTGGCGCCGAGGGCGGCGACACAGGTCCAGATGATGATCACGTCGACCGGCGCGGTGAGCAGCAGGGCTCCGACGCCGACGTTGGCGGCGACGAAGGCCGCCGAGCCGCAGCCGCGCGGCAGGGAGAAGCTGAATCCGTCCCGCGCGGCCAGCCGCAGGGTCAGGACATCGGTCAGCGGAATCAGGGCGGCGGCGGCCGTCGCGCCCACGAACCAGCAGACGGCCCAGGCGGCCAGGCCCTCGACCAGGCCGGCCGCGCCGTAGCCGGCGGCCATGGCCAGGCCGAGCAGCGCGATCGGCGTACGGCGGCGGCGGAAGCCGTCGGCCCAGACCGCCAGCAGGGGGCCGGTGACGACGCGGGCCAGCATCGGCGCGGCCAGCAGGGTCCCGATTTCGGCCCCGCTCAACCCCTGGGCGCGAAACCACAGGCCTGCAAACGGCAGGGACACGCCACTGGCGCCGAAGAGCAACACATACTGCAAAGCCATGCGCTGGGCGGCGGTCATGGCGGGCGAATAGCAGACGCACGGGATTCTGTCGGCTAGCGTTCGCTCATGACAGTGACTCGGAGCCTGGCGGTGTTCGCCGCCCTGAACGGCGCGCTGGCGGTGACGCTCGGCGCCTTCGCCGCGCACGGCGCCGGTCCGCAGGTCAAGACGCTGCTGACCACCGGGGCCCATTACCAGCTGGTTCACACCGTCGCCGCCCTGGTCTGCGCTGTCTGGCCTGCCCGGGCCTCGCTGATCACCCTGGCCGGCTGGCTGGCCGCCGCAGGCGGACTGGTGTTCGCCCTCGCGCTTTCCGCGGTCGCCCTGCTGAGCCTTCCGGCGATGGGCGCGGTCGCTCCGATCGGCGCCCTGCTGATGATCGCGGCTTGGCTTTTGATCGCCTTTGCCGCATTGCGGACACAAATTCCCTCCGCCTGACGCCACGAAGAGAGACCGAGTAACCGTATGGCCTTCCCCGTGCCCGAGATCCCGCGCCGCGAACTGTTTCCCGAGATCGAACCCTACGCCACCGGCTTCATGCCCACCGACGGCGTCCACGAAATCTACTACGAGGAATGCGGCAATCCGCAGGGCCTGCCGGTGGTGGTGCTGCACGGCGGACCGGGCGGCGCAGTCAACCCGGGCATGCGGCGCTATTTCGACCCGGCGAAATACCGCATCGTCCTGTTCGACCAGCGCGGCTGCGGCAACAGCCGCCCGAACGCCTCGCTCGAGGACAACACCACCTGGACGCTGATCGAGGACATCGAGCGGCTGCGCGAGCTGCTGGGCGTCGATAAATGGGTGGTGTTCGGCGGCAGCTGGGGTTCGACCCTGTCGATGGCCTACGCCATCACCCATCCCGAGCGGGCCAGGGCGCTGGTGCTGCGCGGCATCTTCCTGCTGACCCGGCCCGAGCTGCACTGGTTCTATCAGGACGGGGCCTCGAACCTGTTCCCCGACGCCTGGGAGCGGTTCCTCGCCCCGATCCCCGAGAACGAGCGGCACGACCTGATGGGGGCCTACTACAAGCGGCTGATCGGCGACGACCGGGCGGAGCGGGAGCGCTGCGCCATCGCCTGGTCCAGCTGGGAGGGCGAGACGGTCAGCGTCGAGGG
>NZ_DASWTO010000011.1:0-3847 GCF_036402095.1 Brevundimonas sp.
CCGAAGCTGGTCCAGGTCTTCATCAGTTCGTCGGGCTGCATGGCTGCGACGTTATCGGCCATGCGCTTCTGCATCTCGGCGACCATCGCCTCGTTCAGCGGCGCAACATCGGGCAGGCCGAGGAAGGCCCGGGCTTCCGCCGGGGTGCAGTCGATCTCGACATTGACCTTCATCGATCCGCTCCTGTTTCACGTGAAACAGCGGCCCTGCCGCCGTCAGGTGTTCATCGACTGGAAGAAGTCGGCATTGTTCTTCGACTGCCGCAGCTTGTCGATCAGGAACTCGATGGCGTCCTGCGGCCCCATCGGGTTGAGGATGCGGCGCAGGACATAGGTCTTGGCCAGCTGGTCCTTCGGCGTGGTCAGCTCTTCCTTGCGGGTGCCGGACTTGAGCACGTCGATGGCCGGGAAGATGCGCTTGTCGGCGACCTTGCGGTCCAGCACGATCTCCGAGTTGCCGGTGCCCTTGAACTCTTCGAAGATCACCTCGTCCATGCGCGAGCCGGTGTCGATCAGGGCGGTGGCGATGATGGTCAGCGACCCGCCCTGCTCCACGTTGCGCGCGGCGCCGAAGAAGCGCTTGGGCCGTTGCAGGGCGTTGGCGTCGACGCCGCCGGTGAGGACCTTGCCCGACGACGGGACGGTGGCGTTGTAGGCCCGGCCGAGGCGGGTGATCGAGTCGAGCAGGATGACCACGTCCTTCTTGTGCTCCACCAGACGCTTGGCCTTTTCGATGACCATTTCGGCGACGGCGACGTGGCGGGTGGCCGGCTCGTCGAAGGTCGAGGCGATGACCTCGCCCTTCACCGTCCGCTGCATGTCGGTCACTTCTTCCGGCCGCTCGTCGATCAGCAGCACGATCAGGAAGACCTCCGGATGGTTCTTCTCGATCGACTTGGCGATGTTCTGCAGCATCACCGTCTTGCCGACCCGCGGCGGGGCGACGATCAGACAGCGCTGGCCCTTGCCGAGCGGAGCGACGATGTCGATGACCCGGCCCGAGCGGTCCTTCAGCGTCGGATCCTGGATTTCCATGTGCAGCCGCTCTTCGGGATAGAGCGGGGTCAGGTTGTCGAACAGGACCTTGGTCTTGACCGTCTCCGGGTCTTCCAGATTGATCGTGTCGACCTTGAGCAGGGCGAAGTAGCGCTCGCCCTCGCGCGGGCCGCGCACGGCGCCGTGGATGGTGTCGCCCGAGCGCAGGCCGAACCGGCGGATCTGCGACGGCGAGACATAGACGTCGTCCGGACCGGGCAGATAGTTGGCGTCGGGGCTGCGCAGAAAGCCGAAGCCGTCCGGCAGGATCTCCAGCACGCCGTCGGCGATGATCTCGACCTCCTCGTCGGCCAAGGCCTTGAGGATGGCGAACAGCAGGTCCTGCTTGCGCAGGTTGGAGGCGTTCTCGATCTCGAGGCCTTCGGCGAAGGCGACCAGGTCGGCCGGCGTCTTCTCGTTCAGCTCGGCCAGGGTGATGCGGCCGTTGGGGACGATCGGTTCGCCGTCGTCCTCGTCCTCGTCGGCCTCCTGGTCGACCATCGGCAGGTCGGCGGCGGCCACCTCGTTGGTGGGCATGTCGCCGTCGAGGGTCTCGGCCTCGGGAGCGGTCGGATCGGTGTCGCGGACGTCGGTCATGGGAATCTTCTTCAGGCGTGCGCGCAAGGGTGCCCGCAAATCTGCGGGGTCCGGGCGGCTGTCGATGTCTGGCCTCGCGGCCGAAGGGGAAACGATGGACTCCGCCCGTGTCGTCGGCCGGCATCGTTGGGAGAGAGGGACCGTCCGGCGAAGGCCAGGACCGGTTCACCGCCAGCGAAACCACGCTGCGGCGGTCAGGTCAAGCGGCAGCGCACCGGGCATCGTCCGTCGCGGAATTTATTCCTTGCGCGGCCGGCGCCCGAATGCGCAGAAGCGCGCCGGACGCTCATGCGAAGACGCCCTCCGTCGTCACCGCCAGCACGGCGACGACGGCGATCAAGAACGGAATCTCGTTGGTCATGCGCCAGAAGCGGCCGGAGCGGGCCGAGGTCCCGGCGTGGATGCGCTTCAGCTCGCCGGCCAAGAAGCCGTGCCATCCGCTGAGGGCGATCACCGCCACGAGCTTGGTCGCCACCCACGGCTGGGCCACGAAGCCCCAGCCTTCGCCGAAGCCGTAGACGTGGATCAGGATCAGCCACACGCCGAAGATCCAGGCGGCGTTCATCGCCGGATTGATGATGATCTTCAGCAGACGGCGCTGCCAGACCCGCAGCAGGCCCTGCATCTCCGAGCGCAGCGGCTCGGCCTTGTCCGCCTGTTCGACGTCGTAGGCGTAGAGGCGGGGCAGGAACAGCATCCCCGCCATCCAGGCGATCACCGCCAGGATGTGCAGGCCTCGCACGATGTTGAACGCCTCGAAACTCATGCCGCCCGGCTCTCCGCCTGACAGGGGCAGGCCTTCCACTCGCCCCGGCAGCCCGGTCCATAGGGCGCCACCCCGGTCCGCGACAGGGCGTGAAGCACGGCGTCGGCCAGGGCCGTCACGAAGACGGGGTTCTCGCCGACGGCCGGAACCCGCAGATACGGCGCGACGCCGAGGCGGTGGGCCAGTTCGCCATATTCGATGTCCAGCTCGACCAGGGTTTCGACGTGCTCGGAGACGAAGGCGATCGGCACCACCACGGCGCCGACCCCGTCGGCGGCGGCCTGCTCCAGCGCCTCCGGCGTCGACGGGCCCAACCATTTCATCGGTCCGACCCGACTCTGGTAGCAGAGGGCGTGGTCGACGGGCCGCCCTGCGGCTTCCAGCTTGGCCACTACGGCGGCGACGGTGCTCTCGACCTGCTCCTGGTAGGGATCGCCCTTTCGCTCGACCAGCGACTCCGGAATCCCGTGGGCGGAGAACAGCACCCGCACCGGACGGTCACCGGCCTCGTCCAGCTTGCGGCCGATGGCCTCCGCCTGGGCATCTATCCAGCCGTGGGCTTCGGGCCAGCAACAGACGGTCCGGCTCTCGCCCGACCCGGCGTAGACCGCGTTCCAGCGCTTCAGGGAGGATTCCGTCGTGGTGGTGGAGAACTGCGGATACAGCGGCAGCAGCACGATCTCGTCCGGCCCGAAGGCGGCGACCTCGGCGGCGCTCTCCTCCGTCAGCGGCGACCAGTAGCGCATGGCGATGAAGGCCCGCACCTCATCCTCAGGCAGCCGCGCGGCCAGGGCCGCCTCCAGCGCCGCCGCCTGCTTCCGGGTCTCCGGCAACAGAGGCGAACCGCCGCCCATCAGGGCGTAGTTGGCCTGCGCCGGCTTCTCCCGCCGGCCGGAGATCAGCCGCGCCAGCGGCGTCCGCACCACGCCGGGCAATCCGATGATGGCCGGATCGTTGAACAGATTGAACAGGAAGGGCTTCACCGAGGCCTGGTCGTCCGGCCCGCCCAGATTGAACAGGACCACGGCGATGCGGCGGCCGGTGAGGGTCCTCATTGGGCCCCGATCCGCTTCAGCACCTGCTCGACGTGAGCGATCGGGACGTCGGGCAGGATTCCGTGCCCGAGGTTGAAAATCCACGGCCCCTGTCCCCAGGCCTCGAGCAGCTGGTCCACCCGCCGGTCCAGCAACGGACCGCCAGCCCGCAGCAGCAGCGGGTCAAGCGCGCCCTGGATCGGCTTGATGGCCTGCACCCGCCGCCCGACGGCCAGCGGACAGGCGGTGTCGAGGGCCACGGCCTGGACGTCGCACTCGGCCGCATAGCGCTCGGCCAGCGCCGCCGAGCCGCGGGGGAAGCCGATCAGGGGCGTGGTCACCCCCAACTCCCGGACCCGCTTCACCAGGGCCTGATGCGGCCTCAGCACGAGGCTTTCGAACAGGTCGTCGGGCAG
>NZ_DASWTO010000012.1:0-11523 GCF_036402095.1 Brevundimonas sp.
CTCGGTGCGGCACCTGAAGGCCCATCCGGAACTGCGCGAGGCGCATCAGGAGCGCGCCGCCACCCTCAAGGCCCGCCTCCGCGCCGCCGGCATCCCGGTGATGGAGTCCGAAAGCCACATCGTGCCGGTCTTCGTCGGCGACCCGGTCCACGCCAAGATGATCTCCGACATGCTGCTCGAGGATCACGGCGTCTACGTCCAGCCGATCAACTATCCCACCGTGCCCAAGGGCACCGAGCGCCTGCGCTTCACCCCCTCGCCCAACCACACCGACGCCATGATGGACGACCTCGTCGCCGCCATGGACAAGCTCTGGACCCACTGCAACGTGGCGCGGCTGCCGGCGGTGGCCTGAGGGCATGATGCAGCGGCGCGATCTGCTGGGCCTGATTCTCGCGGGCCCTCTGGTCGGCGCAGCGGCGCCCGGTTGCTCCCGCGCGTCCCCCCGACCCCTCGAAGACGAAAATATCGATGTCGCCGATTCCGCCTGGATTCGGCTGTCGGCCCTGCGCCGGGAACCTAAATTCCAGCCGCATGACTACCCGCCCCTTGGATACATGGGACCGGATACCCCGGAAGACCTCGAACCGCTGACCAATATGGTCAACCGCGCGATTGATCGGGTGCTGGCTCTGAAAGCGCCGAGGATTTCAGCCGCTTCCGTCCGGCCTGTCCTGCTCCGGACCATGGCGGAGGCCGCGCTCTTCGCCACCGACGACCGGGATCGGGTCGTCGGCTATCTGTTGGAGGTCTGGTACATCCTCGGCTTCCACACCGCCCTGTTCGCCATGCGTCACGGTTCCGCTTACAAAATTCCGCCGGGCTATTCCGAACCTCTCCCGCCGGGCTGGACCACGCCCGACCGTCCCCGGCCGATCGGATGACGTCGCCTGACGCCGTTCCGGGCGAGGTCATCCTCGAGCTGACCCGCAACGGGCCGTATCTGAAATGCTCGGCCGTCCACGTCGCCACCGGCCTTGAAGTCTCGGCCTTCGGCCCCGTCGCCGAGCCCGAAGGCCTCAAGCGCATCGCGCTCGCAAAGCTCAAACGGGCGCTCGCCGCCCGCTGACCACAAGATGTTGTGGTGACTGGCCGCCGGGCCTAAATGATCTTCACCATACGACGGGGACCCCCAGTGACCGCCTTCACCCACGACGCCTATTTCTCGAAATCCCTCGCCGAGGCCGACCCCGACATCTTCGGCGGCATCCAGGGCGAGCTGCGCCGCCAGCAGGAGCAGATCGAGCTGATCGCGTCGGAAAACATCGTCTCAAAGGCGGTGCTGGAAGCGCAAGGGTCCGTCCTGACCAACAAATACGCCGAGGGCTATCCGGGCCGCCGCTACTACGGCGGCTGCGAATACGTCGACGTCACCGAGGACCTGGCCCGCAGCCGGGCCAAACAGCTGTTCAACTGCGCCTTCGCCAACGTCCAGCCCCACTCCGGGGCCCAGGCCAACCAGGCGGTCTTCCAGGCCCTGCTGACCCCCGGCGACACCTTCCTCGGCATGGACCTGGCCTGCGGCGGCCACCTGACCCACGGCTCGCCGGCCAACCAGTCCGGCAAATGGTTCCGGCCGGTGACCTACAAGGTCCGCGAGGACGATCACCTGATCGACTACGACCACGTGGCCCGGATGGCGGAGCAGGAGAAGCCGAAGCTGATCCTCGCCGGCGCGAGCGCCTACAGCCGCCACATCGACTTCGCCCGCTTCCGCGAAATCGCCGACAGCGTCGGCGCCTACCTCATGGTCGACATGGCCCACTACGCCGGTCTCGTCGCCGGCGGCGTCTATCCCGACCCGCTGCCCCACGCCCACGTCGTCACCACGACCACCCACAAGACCCTGCGCGGTCCGCGCGGCGGCATGGTGCTGTCGAACGACATCGAGCTGGGCAAGAAGATCAACTCGGCCGTCTTCCCCGGACTGCAGGGCGGGCCGCTGGAGCATGTCATCGCCGCCAAGGCCGTGGCCTTCGGCGAGGCGCTCAAGCCCGAGTTCAAGGTCTACGCCCGTCAGGTCGTGACCAACGCCCAGGCGCTGGCAGCCGTGCTGGTCGAGCGCGGCGCGGCCATCGTCTCGGGCGGCACCGACAGCCATCTGATGCTGGTCGACCTCAGGCCCAAGGGCGTCACCGGCAAGGCGACCGAAGCCGCCCTCGAACACGCCCTGATGACCTGCAACAAGAACGGCGTGCCGTTCGACACAGCGCCGTTCACGGTGACCTCGGGCGTCCGCCTCGGCGCCCCGGCCGGCACCACGCGGGGCTTCGGTGTCGCCGAGTTCCAGCAGGTGGGGCACTGGATCGCCGACGTCATCGACTCGATGAAGGGCACGGACGAAGCCGACGCCGCCGTGTCGCAGCGCGTCGCCGGCGAGGTGCGCGAGCTGACGCGCCGCTTCCCGATCTACGGATGATCCGCCGATGAAATGCCCCTTCTGCGGAAATCCGGACACCCAGGTGAAGGACAGCCGCCCGTCCGACGACGGGGCCGCCATCCGTCGCCGCCGGTCCTGTCCGCAGTGCAGCGGGCGTTTCACCACCTTCGAGCGGGTCCAGCTGCGTGAGCTGATGATCCTCAAACGCAACGGCCGCCGCACGCCCTTCGATCGCGACAAGCTGGAACGGTCGCTGGCCGTGGCCCTGCGCAAGCGCCCGGTGCAGCCCGAGCAGATCGAGCAGCTGGTGAGCCGCATCACCCGCCAGCTGGAAAGCCTCGGCGAAACCGAAATCCCGTCCTCGACCGTCGGCGACTTCATCATGAAGGCGCTGAAGTCGGTCGATGAGGTCGCCTACGTTCGCTACGCCTCGGTCTACAAGGATTTCCGCCACACCAACGACTTCGCCAAATTCCTCGGCGACGAGGGCCTGGACGACGAGCGGAGCTGATGCGGCCCCGCGTCACCCTGAAACTGGCCACCTCCCTCGACGGGCGGATCGCGACGGCGTCCGGCGAAAGTCGCTGGATCACCGGCGAACCGGCCCGGCGCGAGGGGCACCGGCTTCGGGCGGCGCATGACGCCATCCTGGTCGGGATCGAGACGGTGCTGGCCGATGACCCGGAGCTGACGGTCCGTCTGCCGGGCCGGGCCGTCGACCAGCCGCTCCGGGTGGTGCTCGACAGCCGTCTGCGGACGCCGTCTACGGCGAAGGTGGCGCAGGGTGACAGCCTGATCCTGACCGCGGCGGAGCCCCGGCCCATCGGGTCGGCTCGCGTCGAGCGCGTCGACGCACCGGACGGTCGGCCTGGGCCCGCAGCCGCCCTGCAGGCCATCCGGCGCGCCGGCGCCGCCTCGGTCCTGATCGAAGGCGGCGGCCAGGTCGCGGCCTCGTTTCTCCGCGGCGGCCTCGTCGACCGCATCGAGTGGTTCCGCGCCCCGATCCTGCTCGGCGGGGAAGGGCGGCCCTGTGTCGCCGGGCTGGAGCTGGGCGCTCTCGCCGACGCTCCGAGATACCGGCGACTTGCGGTGGAGCCCTGCGGTGACGACCTGTGGGAGCGCTACGAGAGGCTCTGAATGTTCACAGGCATCGTCACAGACATCGGCCGGGTGCGCTCGGTCCGCCAGACCGAGCGTGACCGGCGCTATGAGATCGAAACCGCCTGGGACACCTCGGGCATCGATCTCGGCGCCTCGATCAGCCACGCCGGCTGCTGCCTTACCGTGACGGAGACGGGGCCCGGCTGGTTCGCGGTCGAGGTCTCGGGCGAGACCCTGTCGAAGACGAATCTCGGCGACTGGACCGAGGGCCGCCGCGTCAATCTGGAGCGCGCGGCGAAGCTCGGCGACGAGATGGGCGGCCATATCGTCTCGGGACACGTGGACGGTCTCGGCCGCGTCGTCGCCATTGAACCGGAAGGCGGTTCGCACCGCGTTCACATCGAGGCGCCCGCGCCGCTGCATCGTTTCATAGCCCCCAAGGGCTCCATCACGGTCGATGGCGTCTCCCTCACCGTCAACGCGGTGGAGGGCCGGCGTTTCGAGGTCAACATCATCCCGCACACCTGGGCGGCGACGACCCTCGGAGGCCTGAATTCCGGCGACGCGGTCAATCTCGAGATCGACATGCTGGCGCGATACCTCGCGCGGTGGCAGGAGACGGCGTGGTGCAACTGGCGGCCAACATGAACGACAGCCCGATCAGCCCGATCGAGGACATCCTCGAGGACGCCCGCAACGGCAAGCCCTACATCCTCGTCGACGCCGAGGATCGCGAGAACGAGGGCGACGTCATCATCCCGGCCCAGTTCGCGACGCCGGATCAGATCAATTTCATGGCCCGGCACGCCCGCGGTCTGATCTGCCTCGCCATGACGGCGGAGCGCGCCCGACAGCTGCGTCTGCCGCCGATGGCCGCCGACAACCGTGAGAGCATGGGCACCGCCTTCACCGTCTCGATCGAGGCGAAGGAAGGCGTCACGACCGGCATCAGCGCCGCCGACCGCGCCCGTACGGTCCAGGTGGCCTCGGATCCGACCAGGGGGGCCGAGGACATCGTCTCGCCGGGTCACATCTTCCCGCTGGTCGCCCGCGACGGCGGCGTGCTGGTTCGCACCGGCCACACCGAGGCGGCGGTGGATATCAGCCGCATGGCCGGCCTGACCCCGGCCGGCGTGATCTGCGAGATCATGAACGACGACGGCACCATGGCGCGGATGCCGGACCTGATCGCCTTCGCCCAGCTTCACGGTCTGAAGATCGGCACCATCGCCGACCTGATCGCCTACCGCCGGCGCACTGAACGCCTGGTCGAGCGGGTCATGGACACGCCGTTCGAGAGCATTCACGGCGGCCCGTTCCGCCTGATGCTCTATCGCAACGCCATCGAGGGCGTCGAACACGTGGCGCTCGTCAAGGGCAAGATCGAGCCCGGCAAGCCCACCCTGGTCCGCATGCATCAGGTCGATTTCGCCGCCGACCTGCTGGGTCATGTCGAGGCCCGTCAGGACTATGTGCCGCGCTCCCTGAAGGCGATCAGCCAGCATTCCGGCGCCGGCGTCACGGTGTTTCTGCGCGATCCCGAGCTGCACGGCCTCGCCGAACGGCTGGCGGGGGTCGAGAAGCCGAAGGCCGTCGACCGCGCCATCCGCAACTACGGCGTCGGAGCGCAGATCCTGCTCGATCTGGGCGTTCGCGACATGATCGTGATGAGCTCGACCCGCCCCAATCCCACCGCGCTGGAGGGCTACGGCCTGCGCATCGTCGGCTGGCGCGACATGGACGGAGAAGACCAATCGTAAGCGACCCCTATCGTGTCCTCATCGTCGAGGCGCGCTTCTATGATGATCTCGCCGACGCCCTGCTCGAGGGCGCGAAGGATGCGTTGCGCGCGCAGGGCGCGGAGTTCGACGTCGTCTCGGTTCCCGGGGCGCTGGAGGTGCCGACCGCCATCGCCCTGGCCGAGGAGGCGGGCCGCTTCCCCACCGCGCCGCGCTACGACGGCTATGTCGCCCTGGGCTGCGTCATCCGCGGCGAGACCTACCATTTCGAGATCGTCGCCGATCAGTCGGCGGCCGGCATCCGCAACCTCGGCCTCAAGGGGGTCATCGTCGGCAACGGCATCCTGACGACCGAGGACGAGGACCAGGCCTGGGCCCGGGCCCGGATCAGCGAGGGTGACAAGGGCGGCGGCGCCGCGCGCGCCTGTCTCGACCTCATTGCCTTGCGCAAGCGGCTGCGCGTAGGACTGGCGTCGTGACCGAACCCGCCAGCCTCCAGTCCGTGCTCGAGCAACTCGCCGAAGCCGAAAAGCAACGCGCCGAGCCGCAGCTGAGCAGCAGGCAGCGGCGCGCCCGCACCGTCGCCCGCCTCGCCGCCGTCCAGGCCCTGTACCAGATGGAACTGGCCGGGGAGGGGGTCGAGACGGTCATCACCGAGTTCTCGAACCACCGCTTTGACGCTGACATCGAAGGCGAACCCCTGGCCGAGGCCGACGAGTCCTGGTTCGCCGATATCGTCCGCGGCGTGGTCGGCGGCCAGCGCGATATCGACAGTGCGATCAAGGCCCGGCTCGCCTCGAACTGGCGTCTGGAGCGGCTCGACTCGACCCTGCGGGCCCTGCTCCGCGCCGGCGCTTGGGAACTGCGCGAGCGGCAGGACGTGCCGAAAGAGATCGTCATCGACGAATACGTCGAGCTGGCCAAGGCCTTCTTCGACGACGCCGAGGCCAAATTCGTCAACGCCGCACTGGACGGCGTGGCCAGGGACGCCCGCGCCTCCTGATGGCCGCGGTCGACGTCGCCGGTGAGTTCGAAACCATCCGGCGGCTGTTCGCGCCGCTCGCCCATCCTGAGTGGGGCCGCGGACTGAAGGACGATGTCGCGGTCGTCCCGTCCAGGCCCGGGCACGACCTCGTCCTGACCAAGGACGCCATTGTCGAGGGAGTCCATTTCCTCGCCTCCGACCCGCTCGACACGGTGTCGCGCAAACTGTTGCGGGTGAATCTGTCCGACCTCGCGGCCAAGGGGGCGGAGCCGTTCGGCTATCTGCTGGCCTGTCACTGGTCCGAGCGCTGCGGCTGGCCCGAGCGGATGACCTTTGTCGACGGCCTGCGGGCGGACCAGAAGGCCTTCGGCGTCGCCCTGCTCGGCGGCGACACCGTGGTCACGCCCGGGCCGGCGAGTTTTTCCGTCAGCATGCTCGGCTGGACGCCGAAGGGCCGCACCGTCGGGCGGGCCGGCGCCCGGGCCGGCGATCTGGTTTTCGTCACCGGCTCGATCGGCGACGGCTGGCTCGGGCTGCAGGCGGCGCAGGAGAAGCTTTCGCTGGAGCCCGACCGTCTCGCCGCCCTGATCGACCGATACCGGACGCCCACGCCACGCCTCGAGTTCGCCGGGCCGATCCGTGATTTCGCCAGCGCCTCGATTGACGTTTCGGACGGCCTGATCGCCGATCTCGGACACATGGCCGAGGCGGGCGGGGTCCGGATCGAGGTGGAACTCGAGCTCGTGCCGCGCTCGGCCGCAGGCCAGGCCTGGTTCGATGGCCGGGTCGACGAGCAGGCGGCGTTGGAAAAGCTGGTCACCGGCGGAGACGACTACGAGATCGCCTTCACCGCCCGGGCCGCCGACGAGACGGCGCTGCGGCGCGAGGCCGAGCGGCGTCATCTGCGGCTGACCCGCATCGGCCGGGTCATGGCCGGACAGGGTGTCGTCGCGCGGTTCGCCGGCCAGCCCGTTCCGATCGACCGGCCGGGCTTCACCCACGGCTGACAACGAAATCTCAAGGCGTGGGCGCCACCGTGGCCGAATGCTCCGCCGTGACCTGATCGCCGCCTCCGTCGCCCTGCCGGTTCTCGCCGGCGGCGCGACAGCGAACGCCGAGGACCGGCCGGCGGCCGGGGCCAGCCTGGGCATCGCCGGCGTCGGCCTGCCGATCATCTCGGGCGGCCGCATCCGCAACTACATCTTCGTCTCCCTGCGACTGCACCTCGGAGGCTCGGCGACGCCCGAATCGATGCGGCCGAAGGAGGCCTATCTGCGTGACGCCCTGGTCCGCGCCGGTCACCGGACGCCGTTCGTGGTCGAGAACGACTGGACCCGGATCGACACGGCGGCCCTGTCGGCGAGCCTGATGCGCTCGGCCGCGACCATCGCCGGCCGGGGCGCCGTGACCCGGGTCGAAGTGATCAGCCAGGCGCCCCGGCGGCGCACCGGCGTGGGCGGTGCCTGAACCCCGTTCACTAACCCTGTTGCGTCACCCCGGCGCATTTGGCACGTTTCCGCCGCATTTCCCCAGGGACGCAGACTCGCGTCCGGTGCGCACGGGGGGACCGGAAGGCGGACAGAGGCGAATAACGCCCGCCGCGCCAAGGGTCCGGGCGCCTCTAGAAACACAGGGTTTGGAAACGCCATGAGTAACTATCTGTGGCTGGTCATCGCCGCAGGCGCGCTGGGGGTCCTCTACGGACTCGTCCAGACGGCCTCGCTGATGAAAGCCTCGACCGGCACCGACAAGATGCGCGAGATCGCCGCCGCGATCCAGGAAGGCGCCTCGGCCTATCTGCGGCGGCAGTACACCACCATCGCCATGGTCGGCGTCGTCATTCTGATCGCCGCCTGGTTCCTGATCGGCGAATGGGCCGCCATCGGCTTTGTGATCGGCGCGGTCCTGTCGGGCCTCGCCGGGTTCGCCGGCATGCTGATCTCGGTCCGCGCCAACGTCCGCACAGCGCAGGCCGCGTCCGAAAGCCTGTCGAAGGGTCTGGACCTGGCGTTCCGCTCCGGGGCCATCACCGGCATGTTCGTGGCCGGCGGCGCCCTGCTCGGCGTGGCGGGCTACTACGCCTTCCTGACCGAGGGCATGGGCTTCGAGAGCACCAGCCGCGAGGTCATCGACGGCCTCGTCGCCCTCGGCTTCGGCGCCTCGCTGATCTCCATCTTCGCGCGTCTCGGCGGCGGCATCTTCACCAAGGGCGCCGACGTGGGCGGCGACATGGTGGGCAAGGTCGAGGCCGGGATTCCCGAGGATGATCCCCGCAACGCGGCGACCATCGCCGACAACGTGGGCGACAACGTCGGCGATTGCGCCGGCATGGCCGCCGACCTGTTTGAGACCTATGCGGTGACCACGGTCGCCACCATGGTGCTGGCCGCCATCTTCTTCCGCGACCAGCCCTACGTCGAAACCATGATGCTGCTGCCGCTACTGATCTGCGGGGCCTGTGTCGTGACCTCGATCGTCGGCAGCTTCTTCGTCCGGCTCGGCAAGAAGCAGAACATCATGGGCGCCCTCTACCAGGGCCTGATCGTCACGGGCGTGCTGTCCGTGGGCGCGGTCTATCTGGTCATCCAGCAACTGGTCGGCGCCGATCTGCTGGGCCCGGTCACGACCTCGACCGGCCTGACCATCGAACCGATGAGCCTGTTCTGGTCCGGCATGGTGGGCCTGGCGGTCACGGCCGCCATCGTGGTGATCACGGAATACTACACCGGCTCGAACTTCCGCCCGGTGCGCTCGGTCGCCAACGCCTCGGTTTCGGGCCACGGCACCAACGTCATCCAGGGCCTGGCCGTCTCGCTGGAGTCGACCGCCCTTCCGGCGCTGACCATCATCGTCGGCATCATCGCCAGCTATCAGCTGGCGGGCCTGTTCGGCATCGCCATCGCCACCACCACCATGCTCGGCGTCGCCGGCATGATCGTGGCCCTGGACGCCTTCGGACCCGTGACCGACAACGCCGGCGGCATCGCCGAGATGGCCGGACTTCCTTCGGAAGTGCGCCACTCGACCGACGCCCTCGACGCCGTCGGCAACACCACCAAGGCGGTGACCAAGGGCTACGCGATCGGATCGGCCGGTCTGGGCGCCCTGGTGCTGTTCGCCGCCTACACCTCGGACCTGCAGTATTTCTCGGCCAACCCCGAGGCGTATCCGTTCTTCGCCAACATGGGTCCGATCGCGTTCGACCTGACCAATCCCTACGTCGTCGTCGGCCTGCTGTTCGGGGGGCTGCTGCCCTTCCTGTTCGGCGGCATGTCGATGATGGCGGTCGGCCGCGCGGCTGAATCGGTCGTGGCCGAGGTGCGTCGCCAGTTCCGCGAGAACCCCGGCATCATGACCTACGAGGTCAAGCCGGAGTACGGCCGGGCCGTCGACATCCTGACCAAGGCGGCGATCCGCGAGATGATCGTGCCGTCGCTGCTGCCGGTGCTGTCGCCGATCGTGCTGTTCGTGGCCATCCTGTTCCTGTCGGACAAGGCGGACGCTTTCGCGGCTCTCGGCGCCATGCTGATGGGCGTCATCGTCACCGGCCTGTTCGTGGCCATCTCGATGACCTCCGGCGGCGGTGCCTGGGACAACGCCAAGAAGGTGATCGAGGAAGGCTTCACCGATCGCAACGGCGTCGTTCACGGCAAGGGCTCCGAGGCTCACAAGGCCGCGGTCACCGGCGATACGGTGGGGGATCCCTACAAGGACACCTCCGGCCCGGCGGTGAACCCGATGATCAAGATCACCAACATCGTGGCCCTGCTGCTGCTGGCGGTCCTGGCGAGCGGCAAGATCTTCTGAGGCCCCGAAGGTGTGCCGCGTCCTTCGGGGCGCGGGGGCCATCGCGACGAAAGACGCCCCGGAGAGCGATCTCCGGGGCGTTTCCGTGTCTGACGATGCGCGGTGGAGGTTAGTCCGGACGGCGCTGGCCGGGGACGTCCTCGTCGGTGCGGGGGAGCTGGCCGCGGCCGACGTTGCCGAGCAGCTGCTCAAGGATCGTCAGCTGGCGACCGCGGGTCGGGGTCTCGCGCCCGTTCATGGCGATCTGCTGACCGTCCTCCAGACCGAGCGTGCGCACTTCGGCGACCTGGCCCGTGTCGGTGAAGGTGATCTCGGTGACCGTCCGCTGGGTCACCTGCGGGCGGTTGTAGGTGTATTTCTCGGTCACCTGGCTGATGTAGTACCAGATGTTGTCGCGCTCGAAGGTCGAGGTCGTGGAGGGCGTGCCCAGCTTGGTCAGCACCGTCTGCTTGGTGTCCGTGCCGGCCACGATGTCGGCCGGCTTGGCGTCGATGGCCTGGAAGCCGTTCTGGCCCACGACCGGAGCGCAGGCCGCGGTCAGCGCGGCAGCCGAGAGGGCGGCGAAGAAGAGCTTGGTACGGAGCATGGACGGCGCCTGCGAGAGAACAAGGTCTTTGACCTAACCGGACCCGAGCCTTAGTTCAACGGCGCGGCGGAAAAGGGGCCGTATGATCATGCTTCAGAATCTGTTCCGAACCCGCCCCCGCGAACGACTGGGCGAGCCGCTGTATGAACTGGCCGTCCGGCAGGCCCGCGATCCGGGCTTCTACACGACGTTGGGCGTCGCCGACCGGATCGACGCACGGTTTGAACTGTACACCCTGCACGTCCTGCTGCTGGTCATGCGCCTGCGCGACGAGGGGGATCGCGGCGCCGAGGCCGCCCAGGCCCTCTTCGACACCTATGTCTCGGCTCTGGATCACGCGCTGAGGGAACTCGGCGTCGGCGACATTTCGGTCGGCAAGAAGATGCGCAAGCTGGGCGAGGCCATGTACGGCCGCATGACGGCCTATGAGCCCCCGCTGCGGGCCGGCGACCCTGCCGCACTCGCGGACGGCCTGTCCCGCAATGTGTTCGAGAGCGACGACCCGGCGGCCGGCGAGGTGCTCGCGGCCTATGCCCTCGAGAGCCGGGACCGGCTGGCGGCGCAGGACTTCACGGCCGTGACGGCGCGGCCCGACTGGGCGGAGATCAAGGCATGAGCGGCGCGGACCTGCCCTACAGCGAACCCGTGCGGCTGCATCAGGTCGGCGGGGGCGTGACGCGGACTCTGGAACCGGATGCGGCGGCCCGGGCGCGGATCGCACAGGCTCTGGATCTGGCGTCTCTGGACGCCTTCGTGGCCGAGATGACGCTGGCGCCGTCGCCGGGCGGCTGGCGTTTGTCGGGCCGGCTGCGCGCCAGCCTGGCCCAGACCTGCGGGATCACGCTGGAGCCGCTTCCCGTTGAAGTCGATGCGCCGTTCGTCGTGTCGCTGGCGGAAGCGGTGGACGAGGATTCCGACGAGATCG
>NZ_DASWTO010000013.1:0-6548 GCF_036402095.1 Brevundimonas sp.
TTCGCGCCGCCGTCGTGGCCGCGGCCGTGGCCGTGACCGGGCTTCCGGCGATCTGACCCCGGCGACCTCCGCCGAGGCGCGGGACGCCGGCGAGGGCCTGTCGCAGGACGGGTCAGGCGATACCGCCGCCGGGGCGGTCGAGGCCCCCGCGCCCGTCGTCGCCGAAGAGCCCAAGCGCCGCCGCGTGCGCCGCAAGGTGTCCACGGACGCCGTGGCCGACAGCGCGCCCGCGCTTGAGGCGCCGGACGCGGAAGCCGTCGAGGCCGTCGCGCCGGAGCCCGCGCCCGAACCGGCCCCGGAGCCGGAGCACGCGGTCGAGCCTGTCGCGGACGCGGCGCCGGTGCCCGTCGCCGAGCCGGAACCGGCCCCGGCGCCCGAGATCGACGTCGCGGCCCTGATCGCCGAGGACCCGAACCAGATCGTCGCCCCGCCCGAGAAGCCGAAGCGCGGGTGGTGGCGCCGTTGAATGGCCGCGATTAGATAGTGAGGATCGAGGCGGGGGCGATCGAGGGTACCGGGAGTACGCCATGAACTGGCTGTCCAGACACGCCGCCCGCCTCGTCGGGGCCGCAGCCGCGGCCGGCCTGGCGCTGGCCGTGGCGGCCCCCGCCTCGGCCCAGAGCGCCATCCGCGACACCGAGATCGAATCGATCATCCACGACTGGGCCGATCCGGTGTTCACCGGCATGGGTCTGGAGCCGTCCGAGATCGAGATCCTGCTGATCAACGATCAGGACCTGAACGCCTTCGCCACGCGTGGACGCATCATGGGCCTGAACACCGGCCTGATCCTGCGCACCACCAGCCCCAACGAGCTGCTGGGCGTCATCGCCCACGAGGCCGGCCACATCCGCAACCGCCACACCCTGCGGGACGGAGCGCAGAACGCCGGCATGCAGCCGATGCTGATGACCATGGCGCTCGGGGCCCTGGCCATCGCCGCCGGCGCGCCCGACGCCGGCGCCGTGCTGCTGGGCAACAGCCAGTATTTCGGCACGCTCAGCGCCCTGCGCTACATGACCCACCAGGAGGGCGAAGCCGACAACACCGGCGCCCGCGCGCTGGAAAGCGCCGGTGAATCCGGCCGCGGCCTGGTCACCTTCTTCGAGAATTTCCGCTCGCAGGAAGTCTTCTCGGACGCGCGGCGCTACCCGTATTTCCGCAGCCACCCCCTGTCATCCGACCGCATCGAGAATCTGCGCCGCTTCGTCTCGGAACAGCCCAGCTACGATCGCCGCGACAGCCCCGAGCGGATGGCCCAGCACGCGCTGATCCTGGCCAAGATCCATGCCTTCATGGATCACCCGCGCGAAACCCTGCGCGACTATCCCGAGACCGACACAGCCCTGCCCGCCCGCTACGCCCGGGCCATCGCCTGGTATCGCGACGGCCAGACCGACAGGGCCCTCGGCGCCGTCGACGCCCTGCTCGCCGAACAGCCCGACAACCCGTATTTCTGGGAGCTCAAGGGCCAGATCCTGTTTGAGGAAGGCCGGCCCGAGGAAGCCATCGGCGCCCACCAGCGCTCGGTCGAGATCCGGCCGGACGCCCCGCTGCTTCGCATCAACCTCGCCCACGCCCTGATCGAAACCCGCGATCCGGCCCGGCTCGACGCCGCCGTCGACCAGCTGAAGCGAGCCACGGCGCTGGAAGAGGACAACAGCATGGCCTGGCGCCTGCTGAGCCAAGCCTACGCCAGCCAGGGCAAGGAGGGCGAGGCCCGTCTGGCCTCGGCCGAGATGTATTTCGCCATCGGCGCCGAGCGCGAGGCCACCCAGTTCGCCCTGCGCGCCCGCGACATGCTGGAGCCGGGCACGGCCGAATGGACCCGGGCGATGGACATCGTCTTCGCCTCGGGCGCCACCCAGGAAGACGTCGACGACGTCGACCGCCGCAACGAACGCCGCCGGCCCGCCATCGTGCCGGCCGCCGGCTGAACCTCCCGGAACCCTGAATGACCGAAACGCCCGATCCCCGGCCCGCGCCCTCGCTGCCCGGCCGCCTGCTGTCCGGCGACCGGGCCGGAGTGGCGGCGCTGGCCGTCTCGGTGCTGGCCCTGGTCATCGCCGTCGCGCCCTACACCACGGGCGCCGACTTCGGCTCGCGGGTCAAGGCCTACCTCGTGCAGAATCCGGAGGTGCTGCAGGAAGTCAGCAACGCCCTTGAGCTGAAGGCGCAGCAGCAGCAGATCGTCGAGAACCGCCAGAAGACCGCCGAAATCAACGCCCGCGCCGTCGCCAATCCGGGTCTGCTCGCCGTCAGCAGCCGCGACGCCGCCTTCGGTCCGGCCGACGCCCGGGTCACCGTGATCGAATTCTTCGATTTCCGCTGCCCGGGCTGCAAGGCCACCGCGCCCGAGGTCCTGCGCATGATGCAGGCCCATCCCGATGTGCGCTTCGTGTTCAAGGACTGGCCGATTCTCGACGGTCCGGCCAACGGCGTGTCGCACTACGCCGCCCGCGCCGCCCTCGCCGCGCACCAGCAGGGCAAATACGTCCCCGTCTTCCGTGATCTCATGGCCCAGCCGGCGCTGTCGGAGGACACGATCGACGCCATCCTCGCCGCCAACGGCGTCTCCATGGCCCCGGCCGAGGCGGCCATGTCGGGCCCCGGCATCGCCCGTCATCTGGCCGACACCCAGACCTCCGCATCGGCCTTGGGCCTGATCGGCACCCCCACCTTCTTCGTCAACGGCAAGGCGACCGAGTCGATCCAGCCGGCGGCGCTCGAGCGGGCCATCCGTGAGGCCAAGGCCCGCTAGGCCCGTCAGGCCAGCTTCAGGTCCATCGCGCCGCCGATCCATTCGACCCGGGACCGTCGCTCGGCCTCGGCCGCCGCGGCCGGGTTTCCGAGCGCGGTTTCCGCCTGGGACAGCACGAAATAGCTGTACGGGTCGTTCGGCCAGTCCTCGAGCAGTTCCAGCACCTTGGCCCGCGCGCCCGCCGCGTCGCCCGAGGCCAGCAGGGCGGCCGCGAGGCTGCGCCGCGTCGGGTACCAGATCGCCGGCGGATCGCCGCCCTCGTCGTCCATGCCCTGCAATTCCGCCGCCCGTCGGAAGGCCGCGACGGCCGCGGGGTGGTCGCCGTCGATCATCGCCGCCCGTCCTTCGAGCACCCGCTGCGACAGCTCGGTGAAGGCGCTCCGTTCCTCCCGCATAGGCCCGGCCGCGAACGACGGATCCTCGCGCAGCGCCGCGATGGCCGCGGCCTCGGCGCGCACCGCGTCCGCGTCGCCGGCCCTCGCCGCGGCCTCGCCGCGGGCGTAGCGCCAGCTGATCCGCAACAATGGATGGGTCGCCGGCGGCTCCTTCAGCCCCGCCACCTGCGCCGCCTCGCCGAAACGGCCATAGATCGCATAGGCGTTGTTGGCGACGATCTGCCTCCAGACGTTGGCCGCCGGAATGTCCGGATAGGTGGCCAGGAACCAGTCGGCCAGCTTCAGTCCCTCGTTCCCCCCGCCGGCCATCAGGGCTCCGCCCATGCCGAAATGGATGTTGTGCCCGTGCAGGGGCATGCCCGGCACCCCGCCCGGCGGCCGCGCCAGCCCGTCGTAGCGCCGGTCCAGCGCCACGGCGTTGACGTTCGACATCATGGCGTCCCTGTACCGCCCGACGCGGTAGAAGGTGTGCGACGGCATGTGCACCAGATGGCTGGCCCCCGGGGCCAGGGCCGCCAGCCGTTCGCCGTACGGTATCGCCTTGTGCGGGTCGTCCGACCATTCCGTCAGGTGGATGTAGAGGTGGATCGCCGCCGGATCGTCCGGCGCCCGGGCCAGCGTCTGCTCCAGAATCGCCATGGCCCGGACGATGCCCGGGTCCGCGGCCTTGCCCTCGTCGTCCCACCAGCGCTCGGCCTTCAGCATCCAGGCGTCGGCGGTGACGGCCGCAATGGCGGTATCCGCCGGATGCCGCCGTGCGATCCGGTCCATGGCCGTGGCGAAGCGGTTGGCGCGCGACGACTCCCGCCCGGAATAGCGCTGCACCAGGGCGTCGATCATCTGGCGCTGCACCGGCGTGGCGTCGCGGGCGAGACGACGGGCGTCGCGGGCCGTCCCCAGCGCCGCACGCCGGGTGTCCTCGCCCTCGCCGCCACCGTTCAGGTTCGGCCCCATGGCCCAGGCCTCGCCCCAGGCGCACATCCCGCACGCCGGATCCAGCCTCCGCGCCTTGCGGAAGGCGCGCACCGATTCCGTGTGCTCGAACGCCCAGCGCAGTCGAACGCCGTGGTCGAACCAGGCCTGGGCCTCGGGGTTGGCCGTGTCGACCTTGAAGCCGCCGGACCCGAAGCCCTCGACCATGACGATGTCGGCCGGCGGCGCATCCCCGGCCTGGGCCGCTCCGGGCCCGCAGATACGCGGCCGCTCGATCAGGTCCCTCACCGCCCGATCGGCGGTGGCGTCGGCGAGGGCGGAAGGCCCGATCAGGACCGTGGCCGCGGCCACGCCACACATCAGAAGGCTGCGCATGCGGAATGACTCCCCTGTCCCCAGTCCATATTGACCTAACCCCAAGGCGAGACCAAGCGGCGCTTCTTCCCTGATCCCGGACGGGCCATACTCGGCGAATCCATGCCCATCCGCCGCCTCCCGCCCGAGACCGTCAACCGCATCGCCGCCGGCGAGGTGGTCGAACGCCCGGCCAGCGCCATCAAGGAGCTGGTCGAGAACGCGCTCGACGCGGGGGCGACCCGGATCGAAATCCAGGCCGACGGCGGCGGTCTCAGCCGTATCCTGATCGCCGACGACGGTTGCGGCATGGCCGCCGACCAGCTGGCCCTGGCGGTCGAGCGCCACGCCACCTCCAAGCTCGAGCCCGACGACGCCGGCGATGTCGACCTGCTGCGCATCCACACGCTCGGCTTCCGCGGCGAGGCCCTGCCCTCGATCGGCTCGGTCGCACGGCTGAGCATCACCAGCCGCCCGAAGGAGGGGGGCGACGCCCACCGGATCACGGTCGAGGGCGGCGACCAGCATCCGGTCGCCCCGGCGGCCTTCCCCGGCCCGCACGGCGCCCGGGTCGAGGTCCGCGACCTGTTTTACGCCACCCCCGCCCGGCTCAAATTCATGAAGTCCGAGCGCTCCGAGGCCATGGCCATCTCCGAGGAGATCAAGCGTCAGGCCATGGCCCACGAGGCCGTGGCCTTCACCCTCGACCTCGACGGCCGGACCACCCTGCGGCTGCCGGCGGAACACCCGGGCGACCAGGGGCGGCTCAAGCGGCTCGCGGCCTTGCTGGGTCGCGACTTCGAGGCCAACGCCCTGCTGATCGACCAGCAACGCGATGGCGTCCGCCTCACCGGCTATGCGGGCCTGCCGACCTACAGCCGCGGCAACGCCGGCCACCAGTATCTGTTCGTCAACGGCCGGCCGGTTCGCGACCGTCTGTTGCAGGGGGCTCTGCGGGGCGCCTACGCCGACTTCCTCGCCCGGGACCGCCATCCGGCGGCGGTGCTGTTCCTTGAGGTCGACCCGCTCTACGTCGACGTCAATGTCCACCCGGCCAAGGCCGAGGTCCGGTTCCGCGACCCGCAGCTCGTCCGCGGCCTGATCGTCGGAGCCCTGCGCCATGCGTTGGCCGCGGCCGGACACCGGGCCTCGACCACTGTGGCCGCCGACGCCCTCGCTGGCTTCCGCCCCCATTCGGGCGTGGGGAATGGCGCCGCCTTCAGCCCCTCGTCCCCTTCGGCCGAGGGCTGGAGCGGCTGGCAGGGCTGGGCCGGTTCGGCGGCCGCCGCCGCCCAGATCCTGCCCGGTCTCAACGAGCGTTCGGCGCGGGTCGAGCCGCAACCGGCGTTCGGCGATCAACCGTTGACGGATGCGCGCCAGGCCGAAGTCATCGATCCGCTCGACTTCCCGCTGGGCGCCGCCCGGGCCCAGCTGCATGGCACCTATATCGTCGCCCAGACCCGCGACGGCCTCGTCGTCGTCGACCAGCACGCCGCCCACGAGCGTCTCGTCTACGAGCGAATGAAGGCCCAGATGGCGGCGGGTTCGGTGACGCGTCAGGCCCTGCTCACCCCCGTGGTGGTCGAGCTCGACCCCGCCGAGGCCGAGCGGATCGGCGCCCGCGTCGACGAACTGGCGCAGCTCGGCCTGATCGTCGAACCGTTCGGCGCCGGGGCGGTGCTGGTGCGTGAGACGCCGGCGCTGCTCGGCGACACCGACGTCCAGGGTCTGATCCGCGACATCGCCGACGACCTGGCCGAGCACGGCGCCGCCCTCGCCCTGTCCGAACGGCTGGGAGAGGTCTGCGGGACCATGGCCTGCCACGGCAGCGTCCGCGCCGGCCGCGTCCTCTCCGCCCCGGAGATGAACGCCCTGCTGCGGCAGATGGAGGCCACGCCCCACTCCGGCCAGTGCAACCACGGCCGCCCGACCTATGTCGAGCTCAAGCTGGCCGACCTCGAGAAGCTTTTCGGGCGGCGCTAGAGCTTCAGCGCCTCGACCACGTCGCCGGCCCGCCCGCCCGAGACCACTTCGCCGCCGGCGATGGCGTAGATCACGTCGTCCACCGCCGCCGCCGCCAGCCCGTGCCGTGGCGTCCGCATCGG
>NZ_DASWTO010000014.1:0-3084 GCF_036402095.1 Brevundimonas sp.
TCGAGGCCGAGGTGGCCGATATAGGGTTCGGAGGTGACGAAGGTCATCGGCACCTTGTCGCGCAACCGGCGGCGGCGCAGCTCGGTGTCGAGGATCATGGCGAACTCATAGGCTGGGCCGAAACACGAGGCCCCCTGCACCGCGCCGACCACGATCGGGCCCGGGTTCTCCACGAAGGCGTCGAACGCTTCGGCCGCGTGCACGGCGTGGTCGACGTGGCAGATCGAGACCGTGTGGCCGTCGGGGCCGAGACCAGGAATCTCGTCGAAGGCCAGGTCGGGACCGGTGGCGATGACCAGGTAATCGTAATGCAGCGCCCGGCCGTCGGCCAGGTCTAGGCCCTTCTCGTGCGGCCGGATGCGGCTGGCGGCGACATTGATGAACTCCACGCCTTTGCGCTTCATCACCTCGGGCAGGCTGACCTCGATGGCTTCCCGCTTGCGCCAGTGCACCGCCACCCACGGGTTGGACGGCGTGAAGTGGAAGGTGTCGCCCTTCGACACCATGACGATCCGCGCCCGGTCGCCCAGGGCGTGCCGGATGTCGTAGGCGGCGATGGCGCCCCCAAGGCCTGCGCCGAGGATAACGATGGTGGGCCGGTCCATGCGCGGTCTCCTTCCGGGCGGTCGTCCGATGCCTGATCCTGCGCCGCCGCAACGGCCACGCCTTGATCCGCATCAAGGCTTGCAGCCGGCGCCGGGAGGACAGTCCTGAGGCTTGAATTCATATTAGCGTAATCTAATATTAGTGCAAGCTCATATAAGGACGCCCTGATGACCAGACCCCCGGCCCTGTTCGCCGTCCTGGCCGCCGCCGCACTGCTGGCCGGCGGGTTGTCGGGCTGCGGCGGCGAGCCCGCACCCGTGCCGACCGCGCCGGTGCCGGGCGAGCGGCTGGCCGTGACCGAAGTGCTGATCGACGCGGTCAAGCCGGCCTCCGCGGTAGTGACGTCCCGCGACCTCGGCGAGGCGCGCGCCCGCATCCCGGGCACCCTGGTCGAGCTGAATGTCCGCGAGGGCGACACCGTCCGCGAAGGCCAGGTCATCGGCGTCGTCGTCGACAACCGGGTCGGGCTCGAGACGGCGGCGTTCGGGGCCCAGGTCGCGGCGGCCGAGGCCGAGGCCGCGCGGGCCCGGTCGGACCTGTCGCGGATCCAGACCCTGTTCGACAAGGGCATCTACGCCCAGGCCCGGCTCGACCAGGCCCTCGCCGCCTCCCGGGCCGCCGACGCCCAGGTCCGGGCCGCCCGCGCCCAGCGCGCGGCCAGCGCGGAAACCGGCGCCCAGGGCCGCATCCTCGCGCCCGCCGCAGGACGGGTTCTGACCGCCGACGTTCCGGTGGGATCGGTGGTCGGCGCCGGACAGTCGATCGCCACCATCACCGCCGGCCCCCTGGTGCTGCGCCTCGAACTGCCGGAGGCCCAAGGCCGAAACCTGCGGGTCGGCCAGACTGTCGCCCTGACGGGTGAAGACCTGCCCGGCGTCAGCGGCGGCGTGATCGCCCAGGTCTATCCGGCGTCGACTGCCGGTCGGACCACCGCCGACATCGCCGTCGACGGCCTAGCCAGCGACCGCGTGGGCCAGCGGGTCGTCGTGCAGGTCCCGGTGGGCCAGCGCCGCGCCCTCGTGCTGCCGCGCCGTTTCGTCGCCACCCGCTACGGCATCGATTTCGTCCGCACCGTCGACCGCGCCGGACGCGCCAGCGAGGCGCCGGTCCAGCTGGGCGGGCCCGTGGCGGGCGACCGCGTGGAGGTGCTGTCCGGCCTCGCCGTCGGCGATGTCGTGCTGGCGCCGGAGCGGGGCCGATGAACCTCGGCCTTTCCGGGCGGCTGACGCGAGCCACGCTCAACTCGCCCCTGACCCCCCTGATGCTGCTGGCGGCCATCGCCGTCGGCCTGATGGCCGTGCTGTCGATTCCCCGTGAGGAGGAGCCTCAGATCAGCGTGCCGATGGTCGACATCATGGTCGCGGCTCCAGGACTGGGCGCCGCGGACGCCACGGAACTGGCGGCCAAGCCGCTCGAAGCCATTGTCCGCAGCATCGACGGCGTCGAACACGTCTACACCCAGGTGCAGGACGACCGGGTCATGGTCACCGCCCGCTTCGAGGTCGGTTCGGACCCCGACGACGCGGCGGTTCGGATGCACGAGAAGGTCCGCGCCAACTACGGAGCCATTCCGACAGGGGTGTCCGAGCCGCAGATCGTCACCCGCGGCATCAACGACGTCCCCGCCGTGGTGCTGACCCTGACGCCTCGCGCCGACGCCGCCGCGCGCTGGAGCGACCAGGCCCTGTATGAGGTCGCCGCCCGCCTGCGGACGGAGATCGGCAAGGTCGAGGACGTCGGCCTGACCTTCATCGTCGGCGGCCGGCCGTCGGAGATCCGGGTGGAGCCCGACCCGGCGCGCATGACCGCCCGCGGGGTGGCCCTGTCCGCGATCCTCGAAACCGTGTCCCAGGCCAACCGGGGCTTTCCGGCCGGCACGGTGCGGGAGCAGGGCCAGGCCTTGGTGTTGCGGTCCGGCGACCGGCTGGCCACACCCGGCGACGCGGCGCTGCTGACGGTGTCCTCCATCGCCGGCGAACCCGTCTATCTCCGCGACGTGGCGACCATCGTCCAGGCGCCGCGCGAGGACCAGGCCCGCGCCGCCCACTACGCCCGCGCCGGTGACGGCTGGTCCCGCACCCCCGCGGTGAGCCTCGCCGTGGCCAAGCGGCAGGGCGCCAACGCCGTGGTCGTCTCCCATGGCGTCATGGAAAGGGTCGAGGCGCTGCAAGGCACGCTGATCCCGGAGGGGCTCGAGGTCGTGGTCACCCGCAACTACGGCGAGACCGCCAACGAAAAGGCCAACGAGCTGCTGATGCACCTCGGCCTCGCGACCCTGTCCATCGTCATCCTGATCGGCTTCGCCATCGGCTGGCGCGAGGCGGGAGTCACGGCGGTGGTCATTCCGACCACCATCCTGCTGACCCTCTTCGCCTCCAACCTGATGGGCTACACCATCAACCGGGTCAGCCTGTTCGCCCTGATCTTCTCGATCGGCATCCTCGTCGACGACGCCATCGTCATGATCGAGAACATCGC
>NZ_DASWTO010000015.1:0-18681 GCF_036402095.1 Brevundimonas sp.
GAGCGGAAGAACCCGCTGACCTTCGACTCCTACGCCGAGATGCGCGACCTGTTCCGCGCCCTCGTCCACGCCCGCGACTGCAGGGTCGTCATCGTCACCGGCGCCGGAGGCAACTTCTCCTCGGGCGGCGACGTGCACGAGATCATCGGCCCGCTGACCGAAATGGCCATGCCGGCGCTGCTCGACTTCACCCGCATGACCGGCGACCTGGTCAAGGCCATGCGCGGCTGCCCGCAGCCGGTCATCGCCGCGCTGGACGGCGTCTGCGTCGGCGCGGGCGCCATCATGGCCATGGCCTCGGACCTGCGCATCGCCACGCCACGCACGAAGACCGCCTTCCTGTTCACCCGCGTCGGCCTCGCCGGCTGCGACATGGGCGCCTGCGCCATCCTGCCCCGCCAGATCGGACAGGGTCGCGCTTCCGAGTTGCTGTTCACCGGCCGGGTCATGACCGCCCACGAGGGCGAACGCTGGGGCTTCCACAACCGGCTGGTCGAGCCCGACGCCCTGATGCACGCCGCCCGGGAGCTGGCGCGCTCTCTGGCGAAGGGCCCGACCTTCGCGCATGGGATCACCAAGAACCAGCTCAACGTCGAATGGGACATGAGCCTCGACGCCGCCATCGAGTCCGAGGCCCAGGCCCAGGCCATCTGCATGCAGACCAACGACTTTCGCCGCGCCTACGAGGCCTTTGCGGCGAAGCGTGAGCCCGTGTTCGAGGGGAACTGAGCCATGGCGGACCGCACCTTCCTCGACTGGCCCTTCTTCGATGAGCGCCACCGAGCCTTCGCCGCCGATCTGGAGGCGTGGGCGGACCGGACGGAGGCCGTGCGCCTGCATGGGGATCACGACCTCGACGGCGACTGCCGCACCATCCTCAAGGCGCTGGCCGGGGGCGGCTGGCTCAACAACGCCGTGCCGGACGCCGAGGGCAGACTCGACGTCCGCACCCTGTGTCTGACCCGCGAAGCGCTGGCCCGGCGCTCCGGTCTCGCCGACTTCGTCTTCGCCATGCAGGGCCTGGGCTCGGGCCCGATCAGCCTGTTCGGCACGGACGACCAGAAGGGCCGCTGGCTGCCCGGCGTCGCCTCGGGCCAGACCATCGCCGCCTTCGCCCTGTCCGAACCGGAGGCCGGGTCGGACGTCGCCGCCCTGTCGACCACCGCCCGCCCCGACGGCGAGCACTGGGTGCTGGACGGGACCAAGACCTTCATTTCCAACGGCGGGCTCGCTGACCGCTATGTCGTCTTCGCCCGCACCGGCGGCGGCGGCGCGAAAGGCCTCGGCGCCTTCGTCGTCGACGCCGATACGCCCGGGTTCGAAATCGTCGAGCGCATCCCCCTCATGGCGCCCCACCCGCTCGCCACCATCCGCTTCAACCAGTGCCGCATCGACGCCGACCGCCTTCTCAGCCAGCCCGGCGACGGCTTCCGCATCGCCATGGCCACGCTGGACGTCTTCCGCTCCACCGTCGCCGCCGCGGCGCTGGGCTTCTCGCGCCGGGCCTTCGACGAGGCCGCGGCGCGTGCGACCGGCCGCAACCTGTTCGGCGCGCCGATGAGCGACCTGCAGCTGGTCCAGGCCTCCCTGGCCGACATGGCGTTGAAGATCGACGCCTCGGCCCTGCTGATCTACCGCGCCGCCTGGCTCAAGGACCGGGGCGCCTCGCGCGTCACCCGCGAGGCCGCCATGGCCAAGCTCTACGCCACCGACGAAGCCCAGGCCGTGATCGACGCGGCGGTGCAGATTTTCGGCGGCCTCGGCGTGGTTTCCGGCAATCCGGTCGAGCGGCTCTATCGCGAGATCCGCGCCCTGCGCATCTACGAGGGGGCCTCCGAGGTGCAGAAGATCGTCATCGCCCGGCAGGCGCTGGCGGCCATGGCGGGAGGGGCCCATGGCTGAGACGGCCCACATCGACCGCTTCGTCCTCGACCACCTGCCGCCGAATGAGCAGCAGCCGGAGTTCCTGTTCGGCCGGCCCGAGCTCCGCTACCCGGAGCGTCTCAACGCTGGCGTCGAATTGTTGCGCCGCGCCGCCGCCGCCGCCGGTCCCGACGCCCGCGCGCTGATCGACCACGACCACGAATTCTCGTGGAGCCGCGTCGACCTCATCTCCAGCCGCATGGCCCGTGTGCTGGTCGATGAGATGGGCCTGATTCCGGGCAATCGCGTCCTGCTGCACGGCCCGAACAGCTCCTGGACCGTAATGGCGTGGTTCGCCATCCTCAAGGCGGGCGGCGTCGTCTGCGCCACCATGCCCATGCTGCGCGCCGCCGAACTGGCCACCGTCATCAGCAAGGCGAACATCAGCCACGCCCTCGTCTACGCCTCCCTCGCCGAGGCCGTGGAGGAAGCCCGCAGCGCGACCCCTTGCCTGACCCGCGTCATGACCTCGGCCGAGCTGCAGCGCGCCGCCCGGGCCCTGCCGCCCGGAACCGGCTTCGACGCCGTGGACACCGCCGCCGAAGACCCCGCCCTGATCGCCTTCACCTCGGGCACGACCGGCAAGCCCAAGGGCTGCGTCCACTCCCATCGCGACATCCTCGCCATGGCCGACACCTTCGCAAGGCACACCCTCGACCTCGCGCCGGGCGACATCGTCGTCGGCACGCCGCCGATCGCCTTCACCTTCGGCCTCGGCGGGCTGGTGGTCTTCCCGGCCAGCGCCGGCGCGGCCACCGCCTTCGCCCCCCGCCCGGGCTTCGAGGCCCTCGCCGAGACCATCGCACAGCACAGGGCCACCGCCCTGTTCACCGCCCCCACCGGTTACCGCGCCCTGCTCAAACTGGCCGGCGAGCACGACCTGTCGTCCCTGCGCACCTGCGTCTCGGCCGGCGAGACCCTGCCCGCCGCCACCTCCGACGCCTGGCATGAGGTCACCGGCGTCCGCATCATCGACGGCATCGGCTCGACGGAGATGATCCATATCTTCATCTCGGCGTCCGGCGACGCCATCCGCCCCGGCTCGACCGGCAAGGCCGTGCCCGGCTACGAGGCCCGCATCGTCGACGCCGAGGGCCATCCGCTTCCCCCGGGCGAGACCGGCCGCCTCGCCGTCCGCGGCCCGACCGGCTGCCGCTACCTCGACGACGACCGCCAGACCGCCTACGTCCAGGACGGCTGGAACCTGACGGGCGACGTCTACCGCCTCGACGAGGACGGATATTTCTGGTTCGTCGCCCGCGCCGACGACATGATCATCTCGTCCGGCTACAACATCGGCGCGCCGGAGGTCGAGAACGCCCTGCTGCGCCACCCCGCCGTGGCTGAGGCCGCCGTCATCGGCGCCCCCGACGAGGAGCGCGGCCAGATCGTCAAGGCGTTCGTGGTCCTCAACCCCGGCCACGAGCCCTCCGACGCCCTCCGCTGCGAGCTGCAGACCCACGTGAAGTCGGTCATTGCGCCGTACAAATACCCGCGGGCGCTGGAGTTCATGGACGCCCTGCCCAAGACCCAGACCGGCAAGCTGCAGCGCTTCCGGCTGAAGGCGGGCTCATGAGCGAGCTCTTCACCGTCACCCGGCGGGTCCGTTTCGCCGACTGCGACGCTGCGGGCATCGTCTTCTTCCCGCGCTATTTCGAGATGCTGAACGGCGTGGTCGAGGACTGGTTCGCCGGCCCGCTCGGCCTGTCCTTCGCCGAGTTGCACCTGCGGCGTCACGCCAGCCTCCCGACCGCCGCCATCGAGGCCCGCTTCGTCGCGCCCTCGCGGCTCGAGGACGACCTGACCTTCACCTTGGGTGTCACCCGCCTCGGCGGGGCGTCCTGCACCCTGCGCCATCGCATCGCCGCGGGCGACGAGCTGCGCTTCGAGGCCAGTCAGACCATCGTCCACGCCGGGGCCTCCCTGAAGCCCGAGCCATGGCCCGAGCCGCTGCGCGCCCGTATCGCCCCCTTCCTGGAGAGCCAGCCATGAACCGCGTCCTGCTGCCCGAAGGCTGGCCCCGGCCGAAGGGCTATTCCAACGGGATCGCCGCTGAAGGCCGGATGGTCTTCGTCGCCGGCCAGATCGGCTGGGATGCGGAAGGCCGCTTCCCCGATGGTTTCGCCGCCCAGTTCCGCCAGACCCTCGACAACACTCTCGCCGTCCTCGCCGAGGCCGGCGCCGGGCCCGAGCATATGGTCCGCATGACCTGGTACGTCGTCGACAAGGCCGAATACCTCGGCTGCCTCCGCGATATCGGCGCCGTCTGGCGCGAGCGCGTCGGCCCCCACTACCCCGCCATGGCCGTGGTCGAGGTCAAGGGCCTGATCGAGGACGCCGCCCGGCTCGAGATCGAGACCACCGCCGTCGTCCCCGTCGCCTGACCGCTTGATCCCGCGGCCCCGCTCGGTCAGGGTCGCGCGCCACCAGCCGGACTGCCGCCCCTTGCCCCTGCCCTCGCCGGACGACCGCTATCTCGACCAGCTCGAAGCCGAGTCCATCCAGATCATCCGCGAGACGGTCGCCCAGTGCGCCCGGCCGGTCATGCTGTTCTCCGCCGGCAAGGATTCGGCTGCGATGCTGCATCTGGCCCGCAAGGCCTTCTTCCCGGCCCCGCCGCCCTTCCCGCTGCTGCACGTCGATACGGCGTGGAAATTCCGCGAGATGTACGCCTTCCGCGACCGCGCCGCCGCCCAGGCCGGCATGGAGCTGCTGGTGTGGCGCAACCCCGAGGCGGAGGCGCGGGGGATCAATCCGTTCGACCACGGCGCCACGGTTCACACCGACCTCTGGAAGACCCAGGGGCTGAAGCAGGCGCTGGACCACTTCGGCTTCGACGCCGCCTTCGGCGGGGCCCGCCGCGACGAGGAAAAGAGCCGCGCCAAGGAGCGCATCTTCTCCTTCCGCAGCCGCGCCCACGTCTGGGACCCCAAGGCCCAGCGGCCCGAACTCTGGCGGCTCTACAACGCCCGCGTCCACAAGGGCGAGTCGGTCCGGGTCTTCCCCCTGTCGAACTGGACCGAGATGGACGTCTGGCGCTACGTCCAGCGCGAGGGGATCGAGGTCGTCTCCCTCTATTTCGCCGCCGACCGCCCGGTGGTCGAACGCGACGGCGCCCTGATCATGGTCGACGACGAGCGGATGACGCTTCGGTCGGGCGAATCCGTCCAGCAACGTCGCGTGCGCTTCCGCACCCTCGGCTGCTGGCCCCTGACCGGGGCGATCAACAGCGAGGCCGCCGACCTGCCGGCGATCATCGCCGAAATGGCCGCTTCTTCCGCCTCCGAGCGCCAGGGCCGGGCCATCGACCGGGACCCGACGGCCTCGATGGAGATCAAGAAGCGCGAGGGCTATTTCTGATGGCCCGCGACCTCGTCCGCCTGATCACCTGCGGGTCCGTCGACGACGGCAAGTCGACCCTCATCGGCCGCCTGCTGCACGACGCCGGCACCGTGCCCGAGGACCAGCTGGCCGCGCTGCGCACGCCGTCCGGCGAGGTCGACGTCTCGCGCCTGTTCGACGGCCTCGACGCCGAGCGCGAGCAGGGCATCACCATCGATGTCGCCTACCGCCATTTCGAGACCGCCGGCCGCCGCTTCATCCTCGCCGACACGCCGGGCCACCCGCAGTACACGCGCAACATGGTCACCGCCGCCTCGACGGCCGACGTCGCCGTGGTGCTGGTCGACGCCCGCAAGGGCCTCCTGCCCCAGACCCGGCGGCACTCGTATCTGGTCGGGCTGATGGGCGTCCGGCGCGTGCTGCTGGCGGTCAACAAGATGGACCTCATGGACTGGTCCCGGGCGGCCTTCGAGGAGATCGCGGCCGACTATCGCGCCCTCGCCGCAGACCTGGGTCTGACCGAAGTCACCGCCGTCCCGGTCTCGGGCCTCGGCGGCGACAACGTCGTCAGCCGCTCCGCCAACCTGGCCTGGTACGATGGGCCGACCCTGCTGGAATGGCTGGAAGCGATCGACCTGGCGGGGTCGGAGCCCGGCCCCTTCCGCATGCCCGTCCAGTGGGTCAACCGCCCCGACGCCGACTTCCGGGGCTATGCCGGCCGGATCGTCGCCGGGACCGTGCGCCAGGGCGGCGCGATCAAGGTTCTGCCCTCCGGTCGGAGCACGACCGTCGACCGCATCGTCGTCATGGGCGGAGACCTGGCGGAGGCGGGACCCGGGCAGTCGGTCACCCTGACCCTGGCCGATCACCTCGACGTCTCGCGGGGCGACGTGCTGGCCGCCGCCGACGCCCCGCCGCCGGTCGCCGACCAGTTCGAGATCGACCTCGTCTGGATGGCCGACGCGCCGCTGCTCCCCGGCCGCGCCTATGTGATCAAGCTGGGCGCCGCCACGGTCACCGGCCAGGTCACGGACATCCGCCACCGGGTCAATGTCGAAACCCTCGAGCCCCTCGCCGCCCGCACGCTGGAGCTCAACGACATCGGCGTCTGTCATCTGCATCTCGACGCCCCGCTGGTGTTCGAACCCTACGCCGCCAACCGCGACCTCGGCGGCCTGATCCTGATCGACCGCCAGACGAATGAGACGGTCGGCGCCGGCCTGATCCGGTTCGCCCTGCGCCGTTCGGCCAACGTCCAGTGGCAGGCGCTCGATATCGGCCGCGCCGAACGCGCCGCCCTCAAGCACCAGAAGCCGCTGGTGCTGTGGTTCACCGGCCTCTCCGGGGCCGGCAAGTCGACCATCGCCAATCTCGTGGACAAGCGGCTGTTCGCCGAGGGACGCCACACCTTCCTGCTCGACGGCGACAACATCCGTCACGGCCTCAACCAGGACCTCGGCTTCACCGACGCCGACCGGGTCGAGAACATCCGCCGCATCACCGAGGTGGCCCGGCTCATGGCCGACGCCGGCCTGATCGTGCTGGTCTCGGCCATCTCGCCCTTCGCCGCCGAGCGCCGCATGGCCCGCGAGCGCATGGCCCCGGGCGAGTTCGTGGAAATCTTCGTCGACGCCCCGCTCGAGGTCGTCGAGGGCCGCGACGTCAAGGGTCTTTACCGCAAGGCCCGCGCCGGCCAGCTGACGAATTTCACCGGCATCGACAGCCCCTACGAGCGCCCGGAAAGCCCCGACATCCGCATCGACGCGGCCAACCTGACGCCTGAGCAGGCGTGCGAACGCATCATCGAGGAGATCCGCGACCGCCTCTGACCGTCAGCGGTCGCGGAATTTCCACTTCATCGCCAGCACCCCGCCGGCCATCAGCAGGGCGCAGGCGTTGGCGGCGGTGATCGGCCAGGCCCGGGTCATCACGCCATAGGCGGTCCACAGCACGAAACAGGTCACCGTCAGCGAATAGGTCTTCAGCGACACCGCCGAGGCGTCCTTCTCCTTCCAGATCTTGATCATCTGCGGCGCGAAGCTGGTGATCGAACACAGGGCCGCGGCGGAACCGACCACATTGGCCGCCAGGCTGCTCAAGCCGCCTTCCTCGTCTTCCGGCCCGTGGACTTGGCGCGCGTCGCCTTTCGGGATGTCGTCTTGGCCGCCCTCGCCTCGTCCTCCTGCCGGGTGGCCACAATCGGCGGGCCTGCGCCGCGCAGCCGCAGGGCGCGGTCCTCGACTTCCTCGAGGATACGGTCGAGTTCCCGTTCGCTCAGCCGCTCGATGCCCACGAACCGCTCGTCAGCCTTGCTGACCGCATGGATCAACTCGTCCAGCTTGGCCTGGATGGCGGCGCCGTCCCGGTTCTGGGTGTTCTGGATCAGGAACACCATCAGGAAGGTGACGATGGTGGTGCCGGTGTTGATGACCAGCTGCCACGCCTCGCTGAAGCCGAAGATCGGCCCCGTCACCGCCCAGCCTATGACAACCGCCAGGCACAGAAGGAAGGTCCACGGCTTCCCGGCCACCTTGGCCGTAAGGGTCGCGAAGTGGATGAATTGCTTTTCCATTCGGGCCGTAATCCCTCCGACAGGCGAAAGTTGCCCTTATCGGGCCGGGGCCAGAAGCGGCGCCATGACATCCGTCAAGTCCACCGAAGGGACAAAGGCCGGATCGCGCCGCGCCCGGGTCAGTTGCTCGAAGGCGTAGCCGAGCGACAGCACCTTCGCGTCCTCCCACTGGCCGGCGATGAAGCTCATTCCGACGGGCAGGCCTTTGACGAAACCCATCGGCACCGTGAGGTGCGGATAGCCGGCGATGGCCGGCATGGTCGAGACGGCCCCGCCATAGTGGTCGCCGTTGACGACGTCCGTGGTCCACGCCGGGCCCGTCGTCGGCCCGATCAGGGCGACGACGTCATGGTCCCTCATCATCCGGTCGATGCCCTCGGCCCCGGCCAGCCGCAGCGATGTGGCGCGCGCCTCGACGTATTCCGGATCGTTCAGCCCGCCCTTGGCCTGCGCCTGCAGGAACAGCTCCTGTCCGAACAGGGCCAGTTCGCGCGGCTCCGCCTCGTTGAAGGCGATCACGTCCGCCAGCGTCCGCGTGCGCACCTGATCGGGCCGGGTCGAGGCCAGATAGGCGTTGAGGTCGTGCTTCAGTTCGTACAGCAGCACGGTCAGCTCGGCCGAACCCATGACGTCCTCGTCCGGGGCCTCGGTGACGTCGACCAGCACCGCGCCCGCGTCACGCATCCGCTGCAGGTTCTGTTCGAACACCGCCAGCGTCTCCGCCGTATAGCCGCCGGCGAAGCGCATCACCCCGATCCGGGCGCCGCGCAGCGAACCGGCGTCGAGCGCGGCGCGATAGTCGACCTTGCGCGCATCCGCCTCGGCCGTGGCGGGGTCCAGAGGGTCCGATCCGGCGATGGCCGAAAGCACGATGGCCGCGTCCTCCACCGTTCGGGTCATCGGTCCGGCCGTGTCCTGCGAATGGCTGATCGGCACGATGTGCGTGCGCGAGACTAGCCCCACCGTCGGCTTGAAGCCGACGATGCCGTTGATCGCCGCCGGGCAGGTGATCGAGCCGTCGGTCTCGGTGCCGATCGCCGCCGGGGCCAGCCCCGCCGCCACCGCCGCTCCGCTGCCCGAGGACGAGCCGCAGGCGTTGCGATCCAGCGCATGCGGATTGCGGGTCAGCCCGCCCACCGCGCTCCAGCCGCTGGTCGAGTTGGACGAGCGGATGTTGGCCCACTCCGACAGATTGGTCTTGCCGAGGATCACCGCGCCGGCGTCCCTCAGCCGCGCCACCAGAGGCGCGTCCCGGCCCGGCGCATTGTCGACCAGCGCCAGCGACCCGGCCGTGGTCGGCATGTCCCGCGTCTCGATATTGTCCTTCAGGAGGATCGGCATGCCCGCGATGCCCTGCTCCGATGACCACTCAGGCGTCGCGATGTCCGCCCACAGCAGGACGGCATTGGTGTTCTGCCGGTCTTCCAGGCAAGCCCAGAGACTCCCGCCCTCGGAATACCGCTCGCAGGACCCATCCCGGCCTGTCGACCGTTCGACGGCTTCCGCCGCCGCCCTGGCGGCGAGGGCGGCGTGAGCGATCATTTGGTCGTCCGCGTTCACCTCGACACTGATGCAGCCGCCCAGCGTCAGCGATGCCGCCATCGCGGTCCCCGCCAGCCCGATCCTGTTAAAGCGCATCATGGTTCCCCCGGTGAATCCTGAAGCACCGGCGCCCGCCGCGCCTGAGTGCGCTGTTCGAAGGCGTAACCCAGCGACAGCACCTCGGCGTCGTCCCACTTGCCGCCGATGAAGCTGATCCCGACGGGCATGCCGCGGTCGAAGCCCATCGGCACGGTCAGGTGCGGATAGCCCGCCACCGCCGCCAGCCGGCTGGCCGAGCCCTGCGAACGGTCGTCGTCGTCCGGATCATTGGTCCAGGCCCGCGAGGTCGTCGGCGCCGCCAGGGCGATGACCCCGTGCTCCGCCATCATCTTGTCGATCCCCTCCGGCCCCGCCGCCCGGAACGACCGCTCCCGCGCCTCGACATAGGCCGCGTCGGTCAGGCCGCCGGTCGCCTCGGCCCGTTCGAACAGGTCCTGCCCGAACAGGACCGTCTCTCGCGGCTCGGCGGCGTTGAAGGCGATGACGTCGGCCAGGGTCCGCGTCCTCACCTGCGCCGGATCGGTCGAGGCGAGATACAGGTTCAGATCGTGCTTCAGCTCGGTCAGCAGCACGGTCAGCTCCCAGCCGCCAATCTGGCGGAAGTCGGCCGGCGGCTCGGTGATCTCCACCAGCTCGGCGCCCGCGTCGCGCATCGCCTGCAGGTTGGCCTCGAACACCGCCTGGGTCTCGGCCGAATAGTTCGGGACCAGAAAGCGCAGCACCCCGATCCGCGCGCCGTTCAGGCTGTTTGCGTCCAGCGCCGCCCGGTAGTCGATCTTCCGCCCGTCCGCTTCGGCCGTGGCCGGGTCGAGCGGGTCCGATCCGGCGATGACCGACAGCACGATCGCCGCGTCCTCGACCGTGGTGGTGATCGGCCCCGCCGTGTCCTGCGAATGGCTGATGGGGATGATGTGGGTGCGGCTGACCAGTCCCACCGTCGGCTTGAACCCGACCACGCCGTTGACCGAGGCCGGGCAGGTGATCGACCCGTCCGTCTCCGTGCCGATCGCCACGGGCGCGATGCCGGCGGCCACGGCCACGGCGCTGCCGGCCGAGGATCCGCACGGCGTCCGTTCCCGATCATAGGGATTGCGCGTCTGGCCCCCGACCGCGCTCCAGCCGCTGATGGACTGCGACGAGCGGATGTTGGCCCATTCGGACAGGTTGGCCTTGCCCGCGACGAGGTAGCCGGCTTCGCGCAGACGGGTGACCAGCGGCGCGTCCCGTCCCGGCGCATTGGCCGACAAGGCCAGCGATCCCGCCGTGGTCGGCATGTCCCGGGTCTCGATATTGTCCTTCAGCAGGATGACCCGGTCCGAGGCGGGATTCTCGGCGATCCAGGCCCGCATCTGCGCGGTCGTCACCCACCTGACCACGGACCGGTGGGTCGAGGCGTCGTCGAGGCAGGCGAAGG
This sequence comes from Brevundimonas sp., assembly GCF_036402095.1. Lineage (GTDB taxonomy): Bacteria > Pseudomonadota > Alphaproteobacteria > Caulobacterales > Caulobacteraceae > Brevundimonas. The sequence continues at coordinate 10,854 of NZ_DASWTO010000015.1, forward strand.
CGACCAGGCCTGCGGCCGGATCCTCTTCGATCCCGCCTTCGGGGAGAAGGTAGGCGCACTGGGCCAGAAAGGCCTCGCCGTCTTCGCCGCCGGCTTGCTGATCCTGTGCAAGGACCGGCTGGGCGAGGAGCAGCGAGGCCGCCCCGGCGATCAGTCCTGCGCGGCGGGCGAGCGCGAGCCGATCGTGCGGTCGAAGAAATCGAGATACGTCCGCCATTGCTGAAGCTGCCTTTCATTGCCGCGCACGCCGTGGCGCTGGCCGGGATAGAGCATCATTTCGAACGGCTGGCTGTTGGCCTGCAGCGCGTTGATGACCCGCGTCGAATTCTCGAAGATCACGTTGTCGTCGGCCATGCCGTGCATCAGCAGCATCCGCCCCGTCATGTTCGGCAGGCGCGGGATGGCGTCCGAGGCGGCGTAGCCGTCCGGGTTCAGCTCGGGCGTCGACATGAACCGCTCGGTGTAGTGGGTGTCGTACAGACTCCACTCCGTCGGCGGGGCGCCCACGGCGGCGGCGGCCAGCCCCATCTTCGGCTCGGTGATGGCCATCAGGCTCATGAAGCCGCCATAGGACCAGCCCATCATGGCGATCCGGTCGTCATCCACAAACGGCAATGATCTCAGATAGTCGGCCGCCAAGACCTGATCCTCGATCTCAGGTTGGCCCATCTTCAGATACAGGGCCTGCTTGAACGCCGCCGAACGGTCGCCCTCGCCGCGATTGTCCAGCCGGAAGACGATATAGCCGGCCTCGGTCAACAGTTGACTGGTGGCCGATTGCCAGCCCTTCTTGACCCCGCCCCCCGACGGCCCGCCATAGACCTGCATGACCACCGGATACTGTTTCGACGGATCGAAGCCCGGCGGCGTGGTCATCTGCCAGACCAGCATCTCGCCATGGCTCTCCAGCGTGCCGAAGGTCACCTCGCCCCGCCGTGACGCATAGGGGAAGTACGGATGGTCCTCGTCCAGCCGGTTCTCCTCGATCCAGCGGATGAAGGTCCCGTCGGCGCGGTACAGACCCGACTGCGGCGGGGTGTTCAGGTCCGAATAGTTGCCGACGAAGGCCGTGCCGGTGCGGTTCATCGACGCCGACCACCAGCCTCCGTCCGGCGTCACCGGCGTGAACCGGCCAGCCTGCTCGTTGAGCGAGGCGCGCCACAGCCGCTGGGTCGTCGGCGTCTCGCCCTGCACGTCGCACATCATCACCCGGCCGCCCGGCATCGGGCAGGCGCTGTGGCCGCCGGTGACGCCCTCGGGCCGCTCGGCGTAGCCGAACGAGGCGGTGAAGAAGACCTCCCCCGTCTGCTGGTTGACGCCGTTCAGGCTCTTCACCGCCCACGGCCCCCAGGTGATCGGCCGGATCATCCGCCCGTCGCGTTCGTACAGGTACAGGTGGTTCCAGCCCGTCTCCTCCGAGGCCCAGATGAACCGTCCGTCCTCCAGCGCCTTGAAGGCGTGGTTCAGCGGCACCCACGCGTCAGAACGTTGCGTCACGATCACCTTCGACGCGCCCGTGGCCGGATCGACGCTCAGCAGGTCGACGGTCTTCTGGTCGCGCGACTGCCGCTGCACGTACAGCGTCTCGCCGTCGGCCGACCAGTTGACCCGCGCCAGATAGATGTCGGTGTTCTGGCCCAGGTCGACCTTCGTCCGCCGCCCGCTCTGGCGGTCGTGCACATACAGCTCGACCACCGCATTGGGCCGTCCCGCGCGCGGATAGCGCTGCTCGATCACGCTGGCCCCGCCGCCGGTGATGTCCAGCCGCGGGATGACGTCGACCGTCGACTCGTCGGTCCGCTGCAGGGCGATGTAGCGCTCGTCCGGGCTCCACCAGTAGCCGGTGTCGCGGTCCATCTCCTCCTGGGCGATGAACTCCGCCGTGGCCCAGGTGACCAGGCCCTCGCCGTCCGTCGTGACCGCCGTCTCGCGGCCGGAGGCCAGGTCGTAGACCACCAGGTCCTGGTCCCGCACCCACGAGACGAAATTGCCCTCGGGCGACACCTTGGCGTCGATCTCGTCGGCCTCGGTCTCCGTCAGCCGGCGCACCGCCCCGCCCGCCCGCTCCGCCAGGAAGACATCGCCCTCCAGCGGGGCGAGGATGTAGCGGCCCTGTTCGTCCCACGAATACTCCACCACGCCGCGCTGGCTGATCCGCATCCGCTCGCGCCGGGCCTTCTCCGCTTCCGACAGCTCGCCGGCGTCGGGAACCAGCGCCTGGGCGTCGATCAGCTTGAACGCCTCGCCCTCGCCCGTCGGCGCCGCCCACAGGTCCAGCACGTCGACGTCGTCCTCGCGTGAGCGCAGGAAGGCCACCAGTTCGCCGTCCGGCGACAGGCTCACGCCGCGCGCCACCGGCCCCGACAGCGAGGGATTGGCGAACACCCGCTCAGGGGTCAGCACCGCCGGGTCCGGCGTTTGCGCCATCGCTGCGGTGAACGGCGACTGGGCCGCGAGAAACAGGGTGGAGGCGAGAAGAATGTTGCGCATGGCCGGGACGCTAAAGGCGAATTCCGCCGCCGTCATCCCCTTGTTCCGCCCGCGCGACACCGCATCCCTTCCCCCTCCGCCTTCCGCCCCCTAATAAGCGGCCAATGACCGACGTCGCCGTCTCCGCCCCGCCCGCGAAAGCCTCGCCCTTCCACGAGCTGGAAGTGCTGTGGGTGCATCACTGGACCGACCAGCTGTTCAGCTTCCGCATCCGCCGGCCCGAGGATTTCCGCTTCCGCTCCGGCGAATTCGTCATGCTCGGCCTGCCCGGGGAAGACGGCGCCAAGCCGATCCTCCGCGCCTATTCCATCGCCAGCCCCAGCTGGGACGAGGCGCTCGAATTCCTGTCGATCAAGGTGCCCGAGGGCCCCCTGACCTCGCGCCTGCAGAAGATCCGGCCCGGCGACACCGTCCTGATGGGCAAGAAGCCGACCGGCACCCTGGTGCTCGACGCCCTGACCGGCGGCGACCGCCTGTGGCTGATCGGCACCGGCACAGGCCTGGCGCCCTGGCTCAGCGTCGCCCGCGACCCCGACACCTACAGCCGCTTCGGCCAGGTCATCGTCTGCCACACCGTGCGCAACGTCGCCGACCTGACCTACCGCGACTTCTTCACCTCGGGCATCCACGACGACCCGCTGATCGGCGACGAGGCGAAGGCCCAGCTGACCTACTATCCGACGGTGACCCGCGAGCGCTTCGAGACGCCCGGCCGCATCACCGACCGCATCCGCTCGGGGGCCCTGTTCGCCGACCTCGGCCTGCCCGCCGGCTTCTCGCCCAACACCGACCGCGTCATGCTGTGCGGCTCGATGGCCATGATCAAGGAAACGGCCGAACTGCTCGACGGCTACGGCCTCAAGGAGGGCTCGAACGCCGAGCCCGGCGACTATGTGCTGGAGCGCGCCTTTGTCGGCTGACCTGAAAGACGCGCCGACCGTAGTCGCCGTCGACGCCCGCGTCGCCCCGGAGGCCTGCCTGTCGATGGCCGAGGTCCGCCACGGCGTCGACGCCCTCGACCGCGCCCTCGTCGTCCTGCTGGCCGAACGCCAGCGCTACATGGACGCCGCCGCCCGCATCAAACCGGACCGTTCTGTGGTGCATGACGACGCCCGCATCGAGGACGTGGTGCGCAAGGTCCTCGCCGCCGCCGCTCCCGCGGGCCTGTCGCCGGCCATCGCCGAGCCGGTCTGGCGCACCCTGATCGACCGCTGCATCGCCCACGAATTCGAGACCTGGGACCGCACGCGGGGCTAGCCCCTCAACCCCCGCAGCATCAGTTCGTGCCGCCAGGCCGCGACGTCGGCCAGCGCCGCGTCCAGCGCATCGCGCACCCGTTCCAGCAAGGGCGGCGCCCCGGCCTTGTCCGCCGCCTCCGCCGCGGCGCAAGCCTCCGCCAGCGCCCCCGCGCCGATTCCCGCCGCCGCGCCGCGGATGGTGTGCACCCCGTCGCGCCAGCCGTCCTCGCGCACATCGAGCATCGGCGACCACAGGGCCGCCTGCTGGGCGAACAGGCCCAGCACCTCCTCGCTGACCGCGTCGTCTCCGCCGGTCATCCGCTCCAGCACGGCGAAGTCGACCGCGCCCGACAGATCCCGGCGGGCCATCAGCCCTCGGCCTCCTCGCCCTTCGCCAGCCGCGAGTTCCACGCCGACCAGGCGAAATAGACCACCAGGCCGACGCCGTTCCAGATCAGGAACCACTGCTGGGTCGACCCCCGCAGGCTGAAGAAGAAGACGATGCAGCCGATGATGGTGATCGCCCCGACCAGCGGCCACAGCGGGGCCTTGAACAGCCGCTTGCGGTTCGGCTCGCGGATGCGCAGCACGATCAGGCAGACGCCGACCGCCGCGAACGCCGCCAGCGTTCCCGCATTGGCCAGCGACGCAAGCTCGTCCAGCCGCATGACGCCGGCCAGGGCGCCGACCACGATGGCGGTGAAGATGGTCACCACCGCCGGCACGCCCCGCAGCGACACCCGGGCCAGCCGCCGCGGCAGCAGGCCGTCCCGCGCCATGCCGAGGAAGATCCGGCTCTGGCCGAACAGGAAGGCCAGCAGCACGGTCGGCAGGGCGACCACGGCCGACACCGCGATCCACTGCGCGGCCGTGCCCTGCCCCATCTCGCGCAGGATCAGGGCCAGCGGCTCCGGGCTCTCGGCGAAGCTGGCCACCGGGCGGGCGCCGATCGCCGCCGCCGCCACGACCAGATAAAGGGCCGTGCAAACCACCATCGAGCCGACGATGCCGATGGCCAGGTCGCGTTCCGGCTTCTTGGTCTCCTCGGCCGCGGTCGAGATGGCGTCGAAGCCGTAGAAGGCGAAGAAGATGATCGCCGCCGCCGCCATGACCCCGGTCTGCACCACCGGCTGACCGGTGATCTGCTCCATGAACGGCAGGCTGGGCGCGCCGAAGCCGTTGGGCATGAAGGGGGTGAAGTTGGCGCTGTTGAAGCTCGGCAGGGCGATGGCCACGAAGGCGACCAGGGCGGCCACCTTGATGATCACCAGAATGGCGTTGAGCGTGGCGCTCTCGCGCGTGCCCAACAGAAGCAGGCCCGTGACCACGGCGATGATGAACACCGCCGGCAGGTTGACGAGCCCGCCCTCGACGTGCGGCCCGGCCGCCAGCATCGCCGGCAGTTCCACCCCCATCCCGGCGAGGAAGCCGGTGGCGTAGCCCGACCACCCCACCGCCACGGCCGACACCACCAGCGAATATTCGAGGATCAGGCTCCAGCCGACAATCCACGCGATCAGCTCGCCCAGCACGGCGTAGGAATAGGTGTAGGCGCTGCCCGCCGCCGGCATCATCGTCGACAGTTCGGCATAGGCCAGGGCCGCGCAGGCGCAGACCAGCCCCGCCAGGGCGAAGCTGATCATCACCGCCGGCCCGGCCAGCCCCGCGCCGACGCCGATCAGGGTCAGGATGCCGGTGCCGACGATGGCCCCGACGCCCAGCGCCATCAGGTGCGGCCAGCTCAGCGTCTTCTTCAGGGCCGGCCCGCTGTGCGGGGCCGTGAGCGCGTCGATCGAGCGCCGGCGGTTCCAGAAGGCCATGAACGTCTCCCCCTCGCCGCGCTCCCCGCGGCCGATTCCGGGGCGCAGCCTACGTGGTTCCGCGGCAAACCGGAATGCGCCTGAAAATTCCTTGCGCGCGGAGCCAACAGTCTCTATGTCCGCCCCCTCCCGCCGGGGCCGGTCCTTCGACCGCCCGACGAGACCGGCGCCGGCCCCTCCCCGGGACCGCCGCCCGACGCATGGTCCGGGTGATTAGCTCAGTTGGTAGAGCAGCTGACTCTTAATCAGCGGGTCGTAGGTTCGAACCCTACATCACCCACCATCGTCCTTCCCTCTCATCGTCATCCTGCCTAGGCTTCGCCGTCTGACGGCGAAGGGGCGCGGCATGCGGCGGATCGGGGTTGTGGCGGCGGTGGCGGCCTTGGGGCTTTGGGGCGTCGCCCTCGCCCAGGAGCCGCCCTCCCCCTATGACGCCGTCGATCCCTTCATCGGTACGGCGGGCAAGGGGCACACCTTTCCCGGCGCCGTCGCCCCGTTCGGCATGGTCCAGCTCAGCCCGGACACCGACTACAAGCTGCTGCGCGAGGGGTACGACTGGGCCTCGGGCTACCGCCACGACGACCCGACCATCCTCGGCTTCTCGCACACCCATTTCTCCGGCACCGGCCACTCCGATCTGGGCGACCTTCTGGTCGTGCCCCAGTCCGGGGACCTGCGGTGGGACGCGGGCGATGCCGGCCAGCCCGGCTCGGGCTACCGCTCGCGCTACGACAAGACCTCCGAGGTCGCCGAGCCCGGCTACTACGCCGTCGACCTGACCGACTCGGGGGTGCACGCCGAACTGACCACCGGCGTCCGCGTCGGCCTGCACCGCTACACCTTTCCCGCGGGCGCGCCGGCCCGGGTGCTGATCGACTTCCGTCCTTCGATCTACGACTATCCGGGCAAGGTGCTGTGGTCGCGCATCCGCGTGCATCCCGACGGCACGGTCACCGGCTTCCGCGAGACCCGCGGCTGGGCCCCCGGGCGCCAGTTCTATTTCGCCCTGCGCTTCTCCAGGCCGGTCACCGGCTACCAACTGCGCGACCGCGAGGAGAACGTCCCCTATCGCGGCTTCCGCCAGCCCGGCCGCTCGCCCGCCGACCGCCAGCAGGTCGAGGGCCGCCAGCTCGAGGCCGCCTTCGACTTCGGCGAGATCGACGGTCCGCTGCTGGTGCAGGTCGGCGTCTCCTCGGTCGACGAGGCCGGCGCCATCGCCAACCTCGGGTCGGAGGGCGGGGCCTTCGACTTCGACGGCGTCCGCGCCGACACGCGCGCCCGGTGGGAGGAAGCCCTGAACGTCGTCGAGATCGACGCCGCCCCGGAGATGCGCACCAGCCTCTACACCGCCCTCTACCATGCCCTGATCGCCCCCTCGGTGCACAGCGACGCCGACGGCCGCTGGCGGGGCCCCGACAACGGCGTGCACCGGGCCGACTTCACCGTCCACTCGACCTTCAGCCTGTGGGACACCTTCCGCGCCGAGCACCCGCTGCTGACCCTGGTCCAGCCCGGTGCCCGCAACGCCGACCTGATCAACTCCCTGATCGCCGCGCAGCAGGTCAGTCCCTACGGCATCCTGCCGGTCTGGTCGTTCGCGGGGCAGGAGACCTGGACCATGATCGGCTATCACGCCGTTCCGGTCATCGCCGATGCGTATCTGAAAGGCCTTCCGGGCGTCGATGGCGAGGCCGCCCTGAACGCGATGATCGCCAGCGCCACTTATCGCCCCTACGGCGGCCTCGGCGACTATATGGACCTCGGCTACGTCCCCATCGACCGCGAGCCCGAGGCCGCCTCCAAGACCGTCGAATACGCCTACGACGACTGGACCATCGCCCGCATGGCCGAGCGGCTCGGCCGCGCCGACGTCGCCGCCGCGTTTGACCGCCGCGCCGGCTTCTGGCGCAACACCTTCGACCCCGAAACCCGCTTCGTCCGCGCCCGCCTCGCCGACGGTTCGTTCCGCGAACCCTTCGACCCGACGGCCATCAACTACGGATCGGACTACACCGAAGGCAATGCCTGGCAGTATTCGTGGTTCGTGCCCCAGGACATGGCGGCGCTGGTTGCGGCCATGGGCGGCGACGACGCCACGGTGGCGAAGCTCGACGCCATGTTCGACTTCGACAACAGCGCCCTCGACTATTCCCACGCCGAGGATATCGCCGGCCTGATCGGCCAGTACATCCACGGCAACGAACCCAGCCACCACTCGGCCTACGCCTATGTCTTCGCCGGGGCCCCGTGGCGGACCCAGGCGCGGCTGAAGCAGATCAT
>NZ_DASWTO010000016.1:0-8141 GCF_036402095.1 Brevundimonas sp.
GAAGCGGAAGATCTGCGTCAGCAGGTTGCGCTCGCTGTCGGTCAGATTGGCCGCCCAGTCCTTGCAGTCCTCGCCCAGCGGCACCTCCTCGGGCATCCAGTGGACCTGCTGCTGCTTCTTCCACATGTCGAACGCCCACGGATAGCGGAACGGCTTGTAGGCCGCCGAGGCGGTCAGCAGGCCGGGCGTCGAGGTCTGGATCGGGGCGTGCGCGTTCATCGAAGCAACTCTGTCGGCGAATCCGGAAGGTGATGTTCACCATGCGGGCGAGCGGCCCCGGCGCCAAGCCGAAATGCGGCTATATTGCGATCACTTTTTCCGCGACCGCTAGATGTGGTAGGCGCAGCGCAGGCTTCTGGGGAGAAGCTGGGGATGAACCCGCCGCGCCGTTTGCGCTGTCCGGTGGAGGGGGCGACCGCAATCGTGCGGACCCCCGAGTGCGGTGAACGGGCGATTCACCGTGATGAATCACCGTTATGTGAATAGGGGCCAAACCATGGCTGTGGGAAGCTCGGCCGTTCGTCGAGACGAACGCGCCGGTACGGGGGCCGGCTTCCGTCGACAGGCGTCGTGCCGTCCCCGCCGCGCCCGACCCGATCATTCCGAAGGTGACAGATGAGACAGCTCAAGCTGACAATGCTGGCCGCGACATCCGGCCTGGCGCTGGCCTGCGCGGCGGCGCCCGCCACGGCCCAGGTCGAGCCCATTCTGGGGCAGGTCACCCTGTTCGCGACGCCGTGGTGTCCGGTCGGCTGGCAGCAGGCCAACGGCGCCCTGCTGTCGATCGCGGCGAACAACGCCCTCTATTCGCTCTACGGCACGACCTACGGCGGCGACGGCCAGGTGACGTTCGCGCTGCCGAACCTGTCCGACCGGGCCCCGATCAGCTGGTCGAGCACCAATCCGCCCGGCGCCCAGGTCGGGCAGAGCTCGGTGACCCTGACCCAGGCCCAGATGCCGGCGCACGTCCATGTGGTCATGGGCTCCTCGGCCGCGACCGCGACCAACGATCCGGCCGGAGCCTCGCTGGGAACCTTCCCGTCCGGGCAGTCGATCTACGCGCCCAATACGGCCACGCCGGACGTGCCGATGCACGCCGGCATCGTCGGCGTGGCGGGCGGGAATCAACCCGTTTCAACCCAGAGCCCCGTCCTCGCCATGAACTGGTGCGTGGCGATGGAAGGCATCTATCCGTCGCAACCCTGAGGAGCCACGCCATGACACGTTTCAAATACGCCGTCGCGGCCGCCCTCGGCCTGGCCGCCCTCGGCGCCGGGAGCTCGTCGGCGGCCCAGACCAACGACTTCTACATCGGGCAGCTGCAGCAATTCGGCACGCCCTGGTGTCCGAAAGACTGGGTCCGCGCCGACGGCCGCCTGCTGTCGATCCGGCAGAACACGACGCTCTTTTCGCTGCTCGGAACCCAGTTCGGCGGCGACGGGATCAACACCTTCGCCCTGCCCGACCTGCGCGACCGCGCTCCGACAGGGGCGAGCAACGACGCTCCGGTGGGGACTCGCGACGGTCAGACCTCGGTCACCGTGCTGACCTCGCAACTGCCGGCGCACGCGCACGGCTTCAACGCCGACCCCACCGCGCCGGCGTCGAATTCGCCGGCCAACTCGATGATGGGGATCTACCCGACCGGGACGCCCGTCTACGCTCCCCCGGCGGCGGCTCCGGACGTGCCGATGAACCCGGCCATGATCGCGCCGGCGGGCCAGACGACATCGTTCCCGACCCAGATGCCCGCGACCGCCACCAACTGGTGCATGGCCATGACGGGGGTCTATCCGCAGCGGCCCTGACTCCCGCGGACGTCCGCCCGCGCTCCCGTCCGGCGTGGGGCTGACGTCCGCACAAGCAGGCCTTGTCGGTCGATGCGAACTGCTCGTGCCTCTCCGGCGCGTTTCGGCGCCAGAATGCCGGCAGGAGATCGACATGACCTACACCGTCTATGGCGCCGCCGGCTCGGGCTCGGTTCCGGTCGAGGCGGCGCTGACCCTGATCGGAGCCCCGTTCGAGGTGGTCGAGGCCGTCACCTGGGAGGGCGAGGCCGAGCGCGAAAAGGTCGCCCCCGTCAACCCGATGCGGCAGATACCGGCGCTGATCACCCCGGACGGGGAGACGATCACCGAGAGCGCGGCGATCCTGATCTGGCTGGCCGAGCAGCATCCGGAAGCGGCGCTGGGCCCCGAGCCGTGCGACCCGCGGCGGGCGCAGTTCCTGCGCTGGATGACCTTCATCCCCGCCTCGATCTATTCGATGTACTGGGTCCGCGACGACCCGTCCCGCCTGGCCGGCGACGATCCCGCGGCCCAGGCCACGATCAAGGCGCGCACGGCGGAGCGGATCGCCGAATGCTGGGGCCGGATGGAGAGCCAGATCGACCCCGGCCGCTTCCTGCTCGGGCCGGAGCCGACGGTGCTGGACCTGTATGTCGCCGTCGCCAGCCGCTGGACGCCGCACCGGGCGCGCTTCCATCAGGTCGCCCCGCGCATGGGCGAGGTGATGCGGCGGGTCGACGACCTGCCTGAACTGCGCGCGTTCTGGGCGCGGCGTTTTCCGTTCGAGGGGCGGTACGGGGGGTAGGGCAGCAGGCAACAGGCAACAGGAACGAGTGTTCAGGTCACCGCCCGGGTCGCCAACTGCCGGTTCCGATACCCAAGCAACCCTGTTGCCTGTCGCCGCCCTGCCGCTCAGGCGGCTTCGACGGCGGCGGGGAGGTCGCCGGAGAGGGCGCGGGAGACGGTGGCGAACAGGGCGGCCTGGCTGACCGGCTTGGCGAGGTGGGCGTTCATGCCGGCGGCGAGGCAGCGGGCCACGTCCTCGGGCATGGCGTCGGCGGTCATGGCGACGACGGGAACGGCGCCCCAGGCCTCCGGCAGGGCCCGGATGCGGCGCGTCGCCTCGAGGCCGTCCATATGCGGCATGCGCACGTCCATCAGCACCAGGTCGAACATCCGGGCGGTGGCGGCCTGCACCGCCTCGCGGCCGTCGCAGGCTTCATGCACCTCGCAGCCGATGGCCTGGAGCATGATGCGGGCGACCTCGCGATTGACTGGATGGTCGTCGACGACCAGCACGTGCGGCGAGCGGGACGGCTCTTCGACGGGCGCCGCCTGGCCGGCCGCGCTTTCCGGCGCGGCGACGGCGGGGGCCGGGGCGGGGACCGGCTCGACGGCGGCGTCGGGCGCCCGGGTCAGGGGCAGATGGACCGTGAAGGTCGAACCCTCGCCGGGGCGGCTGTCGACCTCCACCCGGCCCCCGAGCCGGCGGACGTGGCGGGCCGCCAGGGCGAGGCCGAGGCCGGCCCCCTCGTGCAGGCGGGTGGTCGAGGCGTCGGCCTGGGAGAAGGCTTCGAACAGCCGGGCGTGATGGGCCGGCTCGATGCCGCAGCCGGTGTCGGAAACGCGGATGATCACGCCCTCGCCGGCCCGGTCGAGGCGGATGGAGACGCCGCCCTCGGTGGTGAACTTCACAGCGTTGGCGATCAGCGGATGCAGGGCCTGGCGCAGGGCGCGGCGGTCGCAGTTGAAGCGCGACCGGGCCGGCAGGCGGTCATCGATGGTCAGGGCCAGGCCCATGGCGTCGGCGGCGGCGCGGCTGGGGCCCATGGCCTCGCGCGCCACGGCGGCGAGGTCCAGCGGCTCGGGTGAGACGGCGTGTTCGCCGCGGGCGAAATCGAGGATGTCCTCGACCAGCATCAACAGACCGTCGCTGGATTCGCGGATCTGGCGGGCCTGACGCACGGCCTCGGGGTCGAGATCCGCCCGGCCCGCCAGCAGGTCGGCGAAGCCGGCCACGCCGTTCAGCGGGGTGCGCATCTCGTGGCTCATCATGGCCAGGAAGCGGGAGCGGGCGGCGGCCGCATCCTCGGCCACGCGGCGGGCCTCCTGCGCCGCGGCGGTGCGGGCCCGCAGCCGCGCCTCGAGCCGGCGACGCTCGGTCATCACCGTGCTGATGGGCAGGACCGTCACCACCATGGCCAGCAGGAACAGGTTGTAGACGCCGAGACGCCGGACCATCGGTGGGAGAGCCTCGAGACCGGCGAACTCGACGAGCCGGGTCAGCTGGACCGGCCCGTACCCCAGCAGGGTGGCGATCCCGCTGACCGTGGCCATGGCGACCAGCGATCCGGCGGTCCAGGTGGGCGACAGACGCAGGCCGATCAACACCATGGGCAGGAAGACGAGAAACTGCACCGGCGCCTCGGTCTGCCAGAACACCAGGCCGGTGACGGCGAGCATCACGGCGACGAGGGCGAAACTCTCGCGTCGCGACGCCGGGGCGGCGCCCTGGAAGCGGTGACGGCGGGCCAGCAGCAGGAGCACCGGCGTCACCAGCAGCATGCCCAGCACCTCCATGGTGAAATAGGTCTGCAGCTGGAACAGCCAGACCGGCCATGAGGTCGGCGCGACGACCGCCAGCAGGCCCATTCCCAAGAGGGCGGACAAGGCGGACGCCGGCGCCACGGCGCACAGGGCGAACAGCGCCAGCCGCCGCGGCCGGCGCAGGTCGAGCGCCGCGCCGCACACCCGCCGCGCCAGCACGGCCGCCAGCATGGCCGCGCTGAAATTGAGCAGGGCGTTGATCCAGAGGAACAGACCGGCGTCGCCGCGCAGGCTGTTGCCGAACAGGTCGAGAGTGAAACAGGCGGTCAGGACCATGACCGCGGGACGGCGGTGCAGCTGCAGCAGGGCCGCGACGAGAATGCCGTTGGCGAGCCAGATGGTCGCCGTGCCGAACCGCGCCACGGTCCAGTAGCTGATCGCCAGCGACGCGGCGTAGAGCAGCACATAGACGACCGCCGGCGGACCGGCGGCGCGACCCGCGTCATGTCGGAACAGACGCCAACGACCCTGCAAGCGGACCCCTCCCGGCCACCACGAAGGCTCAGGTCTAGAGCCGACCCGTAAACAAATCAGATGCATGCGCGTCGTTCGCCAAGGAACCGCGCGGCAACCGCGACCGTTTCCAAACCCTCGCCCCAGAGGGTCCGCACCATGTCAGACACCGTCGCCGACCCCAGCTTCCATCCCCCGGAAGACGCGGTGGCCTTCTATGACGAGGCGCTGGGGCTGCTGAAGGAGAGCGGCATCCCCTTCCTGCTGTCGGGGACCTACGCCGTGACGGCCTATACCGGCATCCAGCGGCCGACCAAGGACCTGGACGTGTTCTGCAAGCCGGGGGACTATCCGCGTATCCTGTCCTTCTTCCAGGCCCGCGGCTATCGCACCGATGTCGAGGACGAGCGCTGGATCGCCAAGGTGTGGAAGGACGAGCGCTATTTCTTCGACGTCATCTTCGCCATGTCCAACGGCACCATCGCCGTCAGCGACAGCTGGTTCGGCAAGGACACCATCGAGGTCTACGGGCACAGGGTCGGAATCACGCCGCCGACGGCCCTGATCCTGTCGAAGGTGTTCATCCAGGACCGCTACCGCTTCGACGGCGCCGACGTGAACCACGTCATCCTCAAGCAGGCCGAGGCGATCGACTGGAAATTCCTGCTGGACCAGATGGACCTCTACTGGGAGGTGCTGATGGCGCACCTGCTCAATTTCCGCTTCGCCTATCCGACCGAGCGGGACCTGGTGCCGACGTGGCTGATGACGGAACTGAGCGAGCGGCTGCGGGCCCAGGTCGATCTGCCGGCGCCGCGGGTCAAGGTCTGCCGCGGCCGGTTGTTCAGCCCGCGCGACTACATCGCCGACATCAAGGAGTGGGGCTTCGGCGACGTGGTCGGCAAGGGACTGGAGGAACGGCATGAATCCACCCAGTGAGGCGTCCAACGGCGCCGCCCATCCCGATCCGCAGACGCCGCAGCCGGGGCTGGAGCCGGGCCCGCAGAAGAAGCTGCGCGTGGCCGCCGTCGGCGACCTGCACGTCGGCGAGGCCCACGACCGGCCGCACCGCGCCCTGTTCGACCGGGTCCACGAGGACGCCGACGTGCTGTGCCTGTGCGGCGACCTGACCAATTTCGGCAAGACGCGGGAGGTCGAGATCCTGCTGGAGGATCTGCGCGGCTGCCAGATTCCGATGGTCGGGGTGCTGGGCAACCACGAGCACGAGTGCGGCCAGCCGGACGAGGTCACCCGCCTGCTGTGCGAGGCCGGGGTCAAGATGCTGACCGGCCAGGCCTATGAGATCGACGGGGTCGGTTTCGCCGGGGGCAAGGGCTTCATCGGCGGCTTCGGCCGTTACATGCTGAGCCCGTTCGGCGAAGCCTCGATCAAGGCCTTCGTGCAGGAGGCGGTCGAGGACGCCAACCACATCGAGAACTCGATCCGCATGCTGAGGACCGAGCGCTCGGTGGTGCTGCTGCACTATTCGCCGGTGGTCGACACGGTGATGGGCGAGCCGCCGGAGATCCACGCCTTCCTCGGCTCCTCGCGCCTGGGCGAGACCATCGACCGCTATGACAACATCAGCCTGGTGGTGCACGGCCACGCGCATCGCGGTCAGCCTGAGGGACGGACCAACAAGGGCGTGCCGGTCTACAATGTGGCCCTGCCGGTGCTGCGGACGCTGGGCGAGACGCCGTACCGGGTGTTCGAGGTCTAGCCCGCCAGCAGCACCCACAGACCGGTGGCCGCGAAGCCCGCGGCGGCCGCGATCCTGATCCATTTCAGCGGCAGTCTGCGCGCCGCCGCCTCGCCGAGCAGCACGGCCGGGCCGTTGACCAGCATCATGCCCAGCGTCGAGCCGGCGACGACCAAGGGCAGGGACTGGAACTGCGCGGCGAGGACGGCGGTGGCGACCTGGGTCTTGTCGCCCATCTCGATGACGAAGAAGGCGGCAGTGGTGGTCCAGAACACGCCGGCGAAGGTCTTCTCGGTGGTGTCGGGCGCCTCTTCGAAGCGGTCGGGAATCAGCGCCCAGACGGCGAAGCCGAGGAAGGCGAGGCCGATCACCCAGCGCACCCATGCGCCCTCCATGAAATGGCCCAGCACCGTCCCGGCCAGCGCCGCGAAGGCGTGATTGGCGAGGGTGGCGACGAGGATGCCGAGCAGGATCGGCAGCGGGCGGCGCCAGGCCGCGGCCAGCATGATGGCCAGCAGCATGGTCTTGTCCCCGATCTCCGCGATGGAGACGAGGCCGGTCGAGATCAGGAAGGCGTTCAATTCGTCGTCGTGCGCGGGGGCGTCGGCGGACAGACCTGTGGCGTTCGCAGCCGGGCCCCCGCGTGGAAGCTGCCCTGCGAAGCCAGCGGTCTTGCCAGAACCCGAAGGTCCGATCGCGCCATTCCCTCCGGGCGAGGGAAAGTGTGTTGACGCGAACCCCGCTGGCGATGCGGGCGGCTACTCCCCGATGACGGGCGGGGGATTAGCGGCGCCCGGGCCCCCGCGCAAGCCTCAGCTGAAGGCGACGAAGATCAGGGCGACGACGGTGACGTCGACGGTGCGGGCGAGAAAGGTCAGCATGGCGGCGGTCCCGGACGGAGGCGTTTGCGCCTGACGTCAGCAAGGACCGTGCCGCGGGATCAGACGTCGGTGTCGGTCGCCTTGCCGGGCTTGGGGCGACGTTCGGCGGCGCCGGAATAGGCGTTTCCGAGGTAGGTCGAGCGGGCCGCGTCCAGCACCGGCGGGCCGCCCTTGAGGCCGCGCCGCTGGCCGGTCTGGCCGATCACCTGGGCGGCGAAGGCGGCGGGGGAGGCTTCGGCGGCCGGCGTGGGGGCAGGTCTTGCCGGGCCGTCGGCAGCCCCGGCCGGGAAGTCGGTGGGCACGAGGGCGCGAGAGTCGGAGGCGGCGCGGCGCTCGGCGGCCCGGCGATCGCGTTCGCGGCGTTCGTCGCGGCGCTGCACCGGTCCGACGGGGCTGACCTCGTCGGCCATGTCAGCCGGCCTTGCCGGGCGGCTGGGCCAGTTTGTCGAGCTGGGCCCGCATCTCGTCCATCTGACGGCGCATCTCGGCCAGCGGATCGGCGGCGGGCTGTTCCGGTTGCGGCGCGGCGGCGGCGGCGGGCCGGGCGGCGCCGGCGGCGCTGAAGCCCGGCCACATCTTCATGGCCTCGGCGAACATGGCCATGTTGCGCTTGACCGCCTCGTCGATCAGGCCGGCGCCCGGGGCCGCCCCGAAGGCTTTGGAGAACTGGCCGCGCATCTGCTCCTGCTGGCGCGCGAAGCTGTCGAGCGACAT
>NZ_DASWTO010000017.1:0-60661 GCF_036402095.1 Brevundimonas sp.
CCCGGGACCGACGCCTTTCTGTTTGCCCGGAACGCCGATAACATGGCGGCGTTGGACCACCGGGGCGTGAGCGCAGGGTCCTGCGCGGAATCGGGCGAAGAGCAGCAGTGATGAATCGACGGCAACTGGGTCTGGGCGCGGCGGCGGCGGCCATCGCGTCGGCAAGCGGGGTCGCCGCGAGGGCGCAGACCCGCGACCCGGCGTCGATTGCCTTCTACGACAGCTTCAACGACCAGCTGGCCCGGCTCCCTGCGACCATCCAGCCCGACGTCCGCGCCTTCTACGAGCTGAACGGCTGGCGGCCGGTGTGGACGTCAGAGCGTCTCCAGGCCCTGCGCGGCGCGGCCGGCCGCGCCGAACGCCACGGCCTGTCGCAGGGCGACTTCTTCGACTTCGACGCCCTCGCCTCCGTTCCGGCGGCGGCCGAGATGCGCACCACGGCCGCCGCGCTCGGCTATGGCCGCGTCCTGGCCGAGGGCCGGGTTCGGCCCGAGACCGTCGAAGACCTGTGGGAGATGCAGAAGAACCGCGTCGACCTGCCCGTCGGGTTGAACGACGCCCTGGCCCAGAACCGGCTGGTGGACTGGTTCGAGGCGCTGGCCCCGACCGACATCGGCTATTCCAACCTGTCGGCCGGCTATGTGCGCTATCGCCGGATGATCCGCGACGGCCGCGGCTGGCCGACCTTCCAGACCGGTCCGACCATCGAGCCGGAAACCAGCGACCCCCGCATTCCCGTCCTGATCCAGCGCCTGGTCGCCGAGGGCGATCTGTCCGCCGCCGACGGCGCCCGCCTCGCGTCGGCCGGAACCTTCTATGGTCCCGAACTGATCGAGGCCGTGAAGGGCTTCCAGGTCCGGCACGGCCTGGGTTCGGACGGCCGCATCGGCACGGGCACCCAGCGCTCGCTCTCGGCCTCGGCCGAGGACCGCGCCCGCCAGATCGCGCTGAACCTCGAACGCCGCCGCTGGCTGAAGCGCGACCTCGCCCCGGAGCGGATCGAGGTCAACACCGCCGCCGCCATCATGGTCTACTGGAAGGACGGCAAGCCGGTTCACTCCAACCGCGTCGTCGTCGGCTCGCCGGACAACCAGACCCCCAGCCTCGAAAAGCAGTTCGCC
Source organism: Brevundimonas sp. (assembly GCF_036402095.1). Taxonomy (GTDB): domain Bacteria; phylum Pseudomonadota; class Alphaproteobacteria; order Caulobacterales; family Caulobacteraceae; genus Brevundimonas. The sequence goes on from NZ_DASWTO010000017.1 coordinate 1,122, forward strand.
TCGGTCGTGGCCAATCCGCCTTGGTACGTCCCGGCCTCGATCGCCCGAAACGAGATCCTGCCGCGCGGACCGGGCTATCTTGCCAGCCAGAACATGTTCATCACCGAGTCCGGCACGGTCGTGCAACGCGCCGGGCCGACGGCGGCGCTCGGCTATGTGAAGTTCGAACTGCGCGACAGCTACGCCATCTTCCTGCACGACACGCCGGCCAAGGCCGTCTTCAACCTGGCCATGCGCCAGCGCAGCCACGGCTGCGTCCGGGTCCAGGGCGCCGTCGAATTCGCCCGCCTGCTGCTGTCGCCCGATCCCTCGCTGCTGGCCCAGTTCGACGCGGCCCAGGACAGCCGCGAGACCAAACGCATCCAGACGGGCCGCGAGATCACCGTGCGCCTGCTCTACTGGACGGCGTTCGTCGACGGTCAGGGCCGGGTCGCCTTCCGCGAGGACGTCTACGGCCGCGACGACAAGCTGGCCGAGGCCCTCGGCATCGCCGTCAGCCTGCCCAAGCCCGTGGACGACGGCCGCAACGTCGCCAACGACGTCGGCCCGTAGAGGCCTAGTTCCGGAACGCCGCGGCCAGCCGGTCCAGCTGGCTCTGCACCGGATTGACCGCCTCTTCCTCGGGCCCGTCCAGATACATGCGGCGGTCGAGGTGCAGCACGCGGTCGTACAGCTTCTCGGCCCGGACGACGTATTCGATCAGGGCGATCGGCAGTTCGGGATGCGTCGGCTCGGCCTCGATCTTGCGCTCGGCCAGCCGGTAGCGCGCGTCGCAGGCGGCCGCGGCCGTCATGTCGCCCTCGCGCACCGCCCGCTGGACCAGCAGCCACGAGGCGATCTGCATCAGCCGCGTGGTCAGCTTCATGCTCTCGCCGGCGTAGGCCAGGGCCGTGGCCCGCGACAGCAGCTTGGATTCCCGCCGCCCGTCGCCGTCCAGATAGGCGGCGGTCTCCTCGACCAGTTCCATGCCCTCGCGGAAGGTGCGGTCGAACAGCTCCGACCGCGCGAAGTCGTCGACCACCGCCGCGCGATTGCGTCCGCCGGGCGTGGGAATGTTGAGGTCGTCGCTGGGCATCAACTCGGTCAGACTCATGTGGCAGGCGCATCCGTATCACGACCGGCACGGTTTCGCGCGGTGTCTGAGCCGTCTGCAACGGCCATGCCAACAGGCTGATTCAGGAGCGGAAGTTGAACATGGCGTCGGCCGCGTTGCGCTGCGACGACTTGCCGTCGATGGCCGCCTTCGACCGCGCGATCTCCGCCTCGAGCCCGGCGATGCGCTGTTTGAGGTCCTCGACCGAATAGCCGTCCAGATCCTCGCGCGTCAGGGCGATCAGGGGCGCGCCCCGCGCCGGACGGGGCTCCAGATCCTCGAACATCGCCGCCTCCTTCTTGGCCAATCCACGGGCAAGCGCCTATCTGAACGCCCGGACAGGGACGATTGCAAGAACGGGGAGCCGATGCGGGCTGTCGAAATCACCGGCGGATCAGGTCCCGCGGAAGCGCTCGCGCTCGTCGAAAGGCCCGATCCTGTCGCCGGCCCGGGCCAGATCCGCATCCGGGTGCGCGCCGCCGGGATCAACCGCCCCGACCTGCTGCAGCGGCAGGGCCGCTATCCCCCTCCGCCCGGCGCATCGGACGTCCTCGGCCTCGAGGTCGCCGGCGAGGTGGACCAGATCGGCCCGGGCGCCGCCCGCTGGGCCGTCGGCGATCGCGTCTGCGCCCTGCTGGGCGGCGGTGGCTATGCAGGCTACGCGGTGGTCGACGCCCGCCACGCCCTGCCCGTTCCCGACGGCCTTGACCTCGTTCAGGCGGCGGCGCTGCCCGAGACCGTCTGCACCGTCTTCGCCAACGTCTTCGAGGCCGGCGCCCTGAAGACCGGCGAGACGCTGCTGATCCACGGCGCCACCAGCGGCATCGGCGTCACCGCCATCCAGATGGCCCGGGCGGCCGGTGCGCGGGTGATCGCCACCTCGCGCGGGCCGGACAAGGCGAAGGCCGCCACGGCGCTCGGGGCGGACCTGAGCCTCGACGCCCGGTCCGACGATCTGGAGGCGGCCATCACCGCCTTCGGCGGCGTCGACGTGGTGCTGGACATGGTCGGCGCCGAATACGCCGCCCTGCATCAGAGGGTGCTGAAGCCGCTCGGCCGCTGGGTGGTCATCGCCACCCTTTCGGGATCGTTGGCGCAGGTCGACCTGGCCCGGCTGATGATGAAGCGCATCGTCCTGACCGGCTCGACCCTGCGGGCCCGTCCGGCGGACGAGAAGGCGCGTCTGATCGCGGCGGTGGAGGCGACCGCCTGGCCCTGGGTCGCGGCGGGGCGGGTGCGGCCGCCGGTCGAGGCGACCTTCCCTCTTGAACAGGCGTCGGCCGCCCACCTCAGGCTTGAGGCGGGCGACCACGTCGGCAAGATCGTGCTGACGGCCTGACTACCCGCGTCCGCCGCGGCCCACGGGCCGAAGGGAGGAAATGCGGTCGTTCATGCCCCAACGCTGCAGGTTCGCCACGTCGTCACGGAACGTCTGGCACTGGCCGCGGAAATAGGCGTCGGTGCAGGCCACCCACTCGCCGCGAAACTCCATCGAGCTGATGGCGTCGTTGAAGCCGCTGTTCTGCAGGTTCGGCACGGCGCCCTGGAAGCGGGTGCTGGCGCCGCGGAAATTCGAGTCGCGGTAGACCGTGATGGAGCCGCGGCCGCCACCCCAGCCGCCGTCTCCGCCGCCGCCCGGCCGGTCCTCCCACGTCCCGCGATGCGGGCCGCAGGCCAGCAGGCCGTTGTCGTTGCGGATCTCATAGTCGGAACAGCGGTTCAGCTCGATCGAGGTGCCGCGGATGTTTCCGCGCCGGTCGCGGCAGTCGGCGTACAGCCGCCCGCGGTTGACGTACTCGCCGCTGCAGGTGTCGCGATAGTCGCCGCGCGGCGCCACGCGCTCCTGACCGCCGCCGTAGGGGGCGGCTTCCTGAAGGGGGCCGGACATCATCGTCATGGCGGCAAGGGTTTCGATCAGCATGGGTCCCTCCCATCGGGTTTCATCGACGCACAACGCGTCTGTGGAACCACTGTTCAGCAGGCTGGATGAACCTTGGCTGTACGACGTTGTCGGCTTTCGTTTTCTTTTGCCGCGAATGGGCCTATATCGACGGCATACGCGCCCGGCCGAAAGGTCGGGCGCCGTCGTATCCGGAACCCGCCAGGCCTCGTGTTGGGGCGGGCCAAAAACAGAAGCAAAGACGCTCATGACCGACATCCTGATGCCCAAGGCCACCGCGGTCTGGCTGGTCGACAACACCTCCCTCACCTTCGAGCAGATCGCCGACTTCTGCGGCCTGCATCCGCTGGAAGTGCGCGGCATCGCCGACGGCGACGTGGCCCGCGACATCCGGGGCGCCGATCCGCTGGTCAACGGCCAGCTGACCCGCGAGGAGCTGGACAAGGCCCAGAACGACGAAAACTACCGCATGCAGGCCGTGGTGAGCCGCCACGCCGAACTGATGAAGAGCCACAAGCCGGCGCCGAAATACACGCCGGTGTCGCGCCGCCAGGACCGTCCGGACGCCATCGCCTGGTTCGTACGCAACCACCCCGAGGTGACCGACGCCCAGATCGCCAAACTCTTGGGCACGACCAAGTCGACCATCGAGAGCGTGCGCAACCGCACCCACTGGAACAGCGCCAACATCAAGCCGGTCGACCCGGTGACGCTGGGACTTGTCGGCCAGCTGGCCCTCGACGAACTGGTCAAGAAGGCCGCCGACAAGAAGGCCCGCGACGACGCGAAGAAGGGCGGCGCCACCCTGCAGCCGGTCGACGCGCCCGAGCCCGCCGAGCCGGAGTTCGTGCCGGAGGCCCGCGAGCGCCGCGGGGCCGAGCCGACCGCCGAATCGGTCTTCGGCAAGAAGGACTGACGAAAAACGGCCCCGGAGCGCCTCTCCGGGGCCGTCGTTTCTTTCGGGAGGCGGTAGCTAGTGGGCCCGCGCCTCCAGACTGGTGATCTGTTCCTTGAGCCGGAGCTTCTGCTGCTTGAGCTCCCTTACGCGAAGCGAGTCCGTGGCCGGGTGGATCATCTCGCGCCGGATGGTCTCATCCAGGGTGCGGTGACGGTTTCCCAGTTCGCGGATACGAGCTTCGATGGTCATGGCTTGCGCCTCCATGTCTAAGGGACCACTAGATTGAGCGCCCGGCTTGACCGGCTGTGGAATCACTTTCCGGTGAGGCCGCCGGCCGTCCGGACCCGCCGACCGTGGACCCGAATATGGCCGATGATGTGAACGGAGCCGTACGCGCCTCGCTTCTCCGACTTGTCGTCGGGATTTCCGGGGCGTCGGGCGCGGCCTACGGGGTGCGGACGCTGGACGCGTTGCGCGACCTGGGCGTCGAAAGCCACCTCGTCGTCACCCGCGCCGCCCTGCTGACCCTGTCGCAGGAGACCGAGCTGTCGGCCGACGACCTGATGGGCCGCGCCGACGTGACGCACCGGCTGAACGACGTCGGCGCCTCGATCGCCTCGGGCTCGTTCCGCACCATGGGCATGATCGTCGCCCCCTGCTCGGTCCGCACCATGAGCGAGATCGCCACCGGCGTGACCTCGACCCTGCTGACCCGCGCCGCCGACGTGGTGCTCAAGGAGCGCCGGCCGCTGGTGCTGATGGTGCGCGAGACGCCTCTGCACCTGGGGCATCTGCGCACCATGACCGCCCTCACCGAGATGGGGGCGATCATCGCGCCGCCCCTGCCCGCCCTCTACGCCCGGCCCGCCTCGATCGAGGCGATGATCGACCAGTCCGTGGGCCGCGCCCTGGACCTGTTCGGCCTGGAATGGTCCGGCGTGAAGCGCTGGGCCGGCCTGAAGCCCGCCACAAGCGAATGAGCCCCGCCGACCGGCTGTGGGACTGGGCGGTGCGGGCCTACACCTCCGAAGGCGTCAGCGAGGCCTGCCTGCACCTCCAAGACGCCGCCGGCCAGAACGTGCCGCTGCTGCTGTGGGCCGCCTGGGCCGCCAACACGGGGCGCAATCCGGACGCCGACGTCCTGGAGGCCGCCTGCGATGTCGCGCGGGCCTGGCAGGAGGCGGCCATCGCGCCGCTGAGAGCCGTCCGGCGCACGCTCAAGGGCCGCAATCCTGATCTGGACGACGCCGACCGGGAGGCGGTGCGGGCCCAGGTCAAGGCCGTCGAACTGGAGGCGGAGCGCCGGCTGCTCACCGCGCTGGAGGCGCTGTCGCCGCCGCCGGAGGACGCACGCCGACCGGTGCTGGACGCCCTCGTCGCCGTCGCCCGGCAGTGGTCGCCGATGACGCCGCGGGCGGGGCTGGTCCAGCTCGCCGAACGGCTTCCGGCCTGAGCCGACGCAGGCTATAAGCCCGCCTCCGGGGCCATACGATGAACGACGACGATCCGTTTCTGAGCGAGGAAGAGCTGGCGCTGCACGCCCGGCTCAAGGAACTGCGCCAAGAGCACGCCGACCTCGACGCATCGATCGAGGCCCTGTCGCGGATGCCGCTTCCGGACCAGCTGACCATAGCGCGCCTGAAGCGCAAGAAGCTGACCCTGCGGGACGAGATCGTGAAGATCGAGGCCATCGTCCTCCCCGACATCATCGCCTGAGAATTAGCGGCCCTTCTTTCGCACCCACATGGCGGCGTCGGCCTCGGCCAGCCAGACCTCCGGGTCGGTGTGGGCGGCGAAGGCGCGGACTCCGAAGGAGCCGCCGAGACCGGCCGAGCGGCCCTCCCATTCGAACGGCGTCGTCTCAAGCGCCTCGGCCAGCCGCCGGGCCTTCTCCCGGCCCTCGTCGAGGCCGGCGTTGAGCATCAGCAGGCCGAACTCGTCGCCGCCCAGCCGCCCGACGGCGTCGGACTCGCGCAGGTTGGCCCGCATCATCTCGGCCACATGGACGAGAGCCGCGTCGCCGGCGGCGTGGCCCAGACTGTCGTTGACGCCCTTGAAGCCGTCGAGGTCGAGGTAGAGCAGCACTGCCGGCACCTCATGGCGCTGGCAGAAGGCCATGGCGCTCTTCATCGCCGCCACGAAGCCGCGCCGGTTCAGCGCCGGGGTCAGCACGTCGTGATCCGCCGCCGCCTCGGCCGCCTCGGCGCGGCGGCGCAGGGCCTCGACCTCGGCGCGGAGGCGCTCGATCTCGGCGATGGGATCAATGACGGCCGCGTCGGTCACAGAAGAAAAGGGCTCCCCGGCCGGCGACTCACTCGGTTCCGGCGCATGTTCAGCCTAACGCCGTCGGTTGCGGGCGCAACGCGAGTCCTGTATCGCGCCGCTTTCCCGCGAAAGTGCTCAGCATGGCGACTCAGACACCGCCAAGGACTCCGCCGGTGGCGATCATCATGGGCAGCCGTTCCGACTGGCCGACCATGAAGCACGCCGCCGACGCGCTGGACCGGCTGGGCGTGACCTGGGAGGCCAAGGTCGTCAGCGCGCACCGCACGCCGCAACGCCTGTTCGACTTCGCCACCGGCGCGAAGGCCGCGGGCTACAAGGTGATCATCGCTGGCGCCGGGGGCGCCGCCCACCTGCCGGGCATGGCCGCCTCGATGACCGAACTGCCGGTGCTGGGCGTGCCGGTCGAATCGAAGGCGCTCAAGGGCATGGACAGCCTGCTGTCGATCGCCCAGATGCCCGGCGGCGTCCCCGTGGCCACCCTCGCGATCGGCGAGGCGGGGGCGAAGAACGCCGGCATCCTCGCGGCGCAGATCCTGGCCCTGTCGGACGAGACCCTGGCCGGGCGGCTGACCGCCTTCCGCGAGGCCCAGACCGAGGCGGTCCACGAGACGGTCGAGGACTGAGTGACCACGCTTCCGCTGCCCCCCGGATCGACCCTCGGCATACTCGGCGGCGGCCAGCTGGGGCGGATGCTCAGCCAGGCGGCGTCGCGGCTGGGCTTCAACGTCGTCATCCTCGATCCCGAAGAGAACAGCCCGGCCGGGCGCGTATCCCAGGGGCAGATCGTCGCCGCCTACGACAACGCCACCGCGCTGGGCGTTCTGGGCCAGACCTGCGCCGCGGTGACGTTCGAATTCGAGAATGTTCCGGCCGCCTCGGTGGCCCGGCTGGCCGAAGGCGGCGCCCTCGTCTCCCCCGGTCCCAAGGCGCTGGCCGTGGCCCAGGACAGGGTCGACGAGAAGACCTTCCTCAACGGCGTCGGCGCGACCACCGTGGACTTCGTCCCGGTCGACAGCCTCGACGACCTGCTGGCGGGGCTGGAGCGCCTTGGAGCCCCCGCCCTGCTGAAGACGCGCCGCGAGGGCTATGACGGCAAGGGTCAGGTCTGGATCCGCTCGCCGAAGATGGCCGCTGACGCCTGGAACGCGATCGGCGGGCGGCCCGCCATTCTGGAGGCGAAGGCCGACTTCGCCCGCGAGCTGTCGGTGATCGCCGCGCGGGGCCGCGACGGACGGATCGCCGTCTATCCGCTGGGCGAGAACACTCACAAGGGCGGGGTGCTGAAGACCACGGTCGCCCCCGCCGCCGTCGATGCGAAGACGGAAAAGCGGGCGAAGGCCGTCGCCCGGGCGGTGCTCGAGGGTCTGGACTACGTCGGGGTGCTCGGCGTCGAGCTGTTCGACCTCGGGAACGGCAGGCTGCTGGTCAACGAGATCGCGCCGCGGGTCCACAACACCGGCCACTGGACCCAGGACGGCTGCGTCTGCGACCAGTTCGAGCAGCACATCCGCGCCATCGCCGGCTGGCCCCTGGGTCCGACCGCCGCCCACGCCCGGGTGGAGATGACCAATCTGCTCGGCGACGAGGTCGATCAGTGGAGGGCCCTGTCCGCCCGCCCCGACGCCCGCCTCCACCTCTACGGCAAGGCCGAGGCCCGCCCCGGCCGCAAGATGGGCCATGTGAACCGGGTGAGATCTCTTTAATTTCCGCCCATCCCGGCGAAAGCCGGGATGGGCGGGCTATTGGGGAGCCTTCGCCCCGTATCTCATCCGGCTCAGCACGTCCGTCACCTTCCGCAGCGGCGCGTCGAAATCCTTGCCGGCCTTCCACTTCTCGAAGGTCATGACGTTGTCGATGCGGCGGGCGACGAAGGCGTCGGCGGCGTCCTTGCCGTCGAACCAGCGCATGGTCAGGGCCGGGATCAGGATGCCCGACAGGATCGCCCGCTTGGAATAGTGGTTCCAGTCCGTGGCCGTGTCGCCCGCCCAGTTCCACAGCAGGTCGGCGGTCTCCCAAGCCAGCTTCAGGCCCAGGTCGGCGTTGGTGGGCAGGGCCAGGAAGGCGGCGCAGCGGCGCGTGGCCTCCAGATCGTCAGCCCCCGCCTCCATGCGGGCGGAGACGGCCCGGGCGATTCGCTCGCGGATCTTCAGCGTCTTCGGATCGATCCCGGCCAGCGAGGCCAGCGCCCAGTCGTCATGGCGGCGCGACAGCAGGGCGGCCAGATCCCGCGCCCCGTTGGGAAACAGCAGCTCCTCGTCCCCCTGCGACAGGCCCTCGGCCTCGCAGGCGGCGCGCACCATGCGGCCGTTCCAGCCCAGCGCCGGCGCGCGCGCGACGGCGGCGTCCAGCACCCTCTGCTCCATGCGGTCGGCCCAATCGGCTTTGGGAGCCTCTCCCCCCGGGGGGTCGTTCGACAGGTGTGGCGCCTCGGTCATGGGGGCAGCATAAGCCCGTCTGGCGGGCGTTTCGAGCCTTCACATCTTGCCGCGACGATCTGGACAGAGCGGGGCCGCTCGTGTATCAGCCCGCCTTCACTCGCGGACCCCCGTCTGGCGAGGATGAGATTTATTTGTCTGCCCGTCTCCCTCACAGGACGCGGCGGGCGGCCAAAGGAGAGTTCAACCTGGTACAGATTTTCGTTCGCGATAATAACGTCGATCAAGCGCTGAAGGCCCTCAAGAAGAAGATGCAGCGCGAAGGCAGCTTCCGCGAGATGAAGCGCCACGTGCACTACGAGAAGCCCTCGGAGAAGCGTGCCCGCCAGAAGGCCGAGGCCGTGCGCCGCGCCCGCAAGCTGGCCCGCAAGCGCGCCCAGCGCGAAGGCCTGCTGCCGCCGCCGAAGCCCCGCGTCCCGGGCGCCGGTCCGGCCCGCGGCTAAAGCCGACGTTCCGAACAGAGATCAGAAAGGCCGCTCCGGGCAAACCGGAGCGGCCTTTTTCCTGTCTTCCGTCGCCGATTCACGCCGTTCGCCGCGCCCGTTATGCTGCGCATCCCCGTAGCGAAGACCTGGGAGGCGCTGATGGCTCGCTGGACGCTGACGATCTCATCCCTCTACCTGGCCGTGATCGGCCTGGCGCTGATGTTCGCCCCGCTGAAGTTCGGCGTCGGGGCCGTGCCGGCGGACGCCTCGCCGGCGCTCCTCGCCCTGCTGAGGCTGCTGGGCGGGCCGTTCCTCGGCATCGCGGCGCTGAACGCCCTGTCGCGCAGCGCCCCGGCCGGGGACTGGCTGCGCGCCGTGCTCATCGCCAACGCCATCGGCTTCGGGGCGGTCGCGCTCAACGACGTCCACGGCGTGGCGACGGGCGAGGCGCGGGACCTGGCCCGGGTGTTCGTGGTCGTCCACCTCGCCTTCGCCCTCGCCTTTCTGACGGCGCTGGTCCGCGGCCGGCGCCCCGCCTCCGCCGCGGACGCCTGACCGTCGAAGGCGGCGGCGGCGGCCTACCGTCCCCGGCCGATCGCCGCGCCGAACGCCTTCCAGCTCAGCTTCACGTCGGACAGCGCCCCGGCCCGGAAGGCCCGGCCGGCGACCCACACCATCAGCAGGGCGAAGGCGAACATGCCGGCCATGGAGGCCGCCAGCTCGATCATCGGCGGATCGGACGGCAGGCGGGCCATCATCAGGAACGGCGTGAAGAAGGGGATCCACGACAGGATCTTCACCGCCGGCGCGTCGGGCGAGGTCATGGCCATCGTCATGGTCATGATCGGGATGACCAGCACCATCATGATCGGCCCCATCAGGGTCTGGGCGTCGCGCGGGGTCTCGCAGAAGGCTCCGATGGCGGCGAACAGGACCGCGTACATCAGATAGCCGCCGACCATGAAGGCGGCGAACCAGACCAGCATCCCGCCGGACAGCAGGATGTCGCCGACCATGGCCGCCTGTTCCGGCGCGAACGACGCCAGCCCCGCGGCGCCGATGACGCCCCAGCCCAGCAGCACGGTGACGGTCAGCAGGGCCACCCCCAGCACCTTGCCGGTCAGGATCTCCGTCGCCGACGCCGACGACAGCAGCACCTCGAGGATCTTGTTCGACTTCTCCTCCATCACGCTGTTCAGCAGGATCGAGGCGCCGGTGATGATCAGCGACCACAGCAGGAAGCCGCCCGCCATGCCGATGATGGCCGGGAGCTTGTCGCGCAGGGACACCTCGCCGCCGCTGGCGGACTTCGGCGAGAAGACGCCGATGGTCGGGCGGAATTTCTCGGTTTCCTCGACCACCGAAGGATCGATGCCGGCGCTCTCGAACACGACCTTGCGGTTGGCGGCGCGGAGGGCGTCGCGGATGAAGTCCTCGACCGCGTCGTCGGTGGCGCGCGCCGTCCAGACGCGAGCCGCCGGGCCGTTGGCGTCCCGGTCGAGGAAGACCACGGCGTCCAGACGGCGATCCTTCGGCGTCTCGTCGGTCAGGAAGCGGCGCACGGCGGCGTCGCGCGCCGGTCCCGGGGCGGCGGCGAGGATTTCGGGCGGCGTCCCGACGATGCGCAGGCGCTGCCGCGACAGCGAGGCCAGGGCCCCCTGGGCGGCGCCGGCCCCGGCGGCCTGGGTTCCGGTCGTCTCGGCCGCCTTCTCCATGGCGAGGCGCTGACGCTCGCGCTGGCGTTCGGCGTCGCGGCGCAGGGCGTCCTGGACGGAGGCGGCGAGGCCGGTGGCCCGCGAGCCGTCCTCGATGATCGCGACCGCGCGGACCGGCTCGGACGACTTGATCAGGATGGGGACGGCGCCGCCGACGAGGGCGAACAGCGGAAACGCCAGCAGCGACAGCCAGAAGCCGACGGTCTTGGCGTAGGCGGCGAACTCGCGCCGGGCGATCAGCAGGGTGCGGTTCATCGGGCGGCCTCCGCGGCTTTGACGGACTGATCCTGATCCGGGTTGTCGCCGGTCAGGCCGATGAAGGCGTCGTGCAGGCTGGGCTCGCGCAGTTCGAAGCGACGCACGTCCAGGCCGTTCAGGAAGGCGGCCTTGAGGGCGTCCTGCCCCCGCACCCCGGCGGCCAGCGCCGCCTTGAGCACGCGCACGCCGTCGGCCTCCGAGACCACCTCGACGGCGCTGACGCCGGGCAAACCCGCCGCCTGTTCGGGCGCGATGGCGCCCTCCAGTTCGAGGAAGCGCGGCGTGGTCGCCCGGGCCTCGGCGACCGTGCCCTCGAACGCCTTCCGGCCGCGGGCCAGCAGCACCACCTTGTCGCACAGCCGTTCGGCGTGCTGCATCACGTGGGTCGAGAACAGCACGGTGGCCCCGTCGGCGGCGAGGCCGCGGATCATCGCCTCCAGCCCCTGCTGATTGACCGGGTCGAGACCCGAGAACGGCTCGTCGAGGATCACGAACTCCGGCCGGTGCACCACCGAGGCGATCAGCTGCACCTTCTGGGACATGCCCTTGGACAGCTCCTTCATCTTCTTGCGCTTGGCGTCGCCCAGCCCCTGGGCGTCGAGCATCTCGCGGGCGCGGCGGCGGCCCTCGCCGGTCGGCAGGCCCTTCAGCGCGCCGAAGAAGGCGATGGCGTCCACCGGCGTCATCTTCTTGTAGAGGCCCCGCTCTTCCGGGAGGAAGCCGATCCGGTCGCGCACCTTGCGGCCGTCGTCGGCGCCCAGAATGGTGATCCGGCCCGCGCTCGCCGGCTGCAGGCCGAGGATCATGCGGATGGTCGAGGTCTTGCCCGCGCCGTTCGGGCCGAGGAAGCCGCAGATCGAGCCCTTCTCGACCTGGAAGCTCAGGTCGCGCACGGCCTGGAAATCGCCGTAGCGCTTGCTGACCCCGTCAAGCGTCAATGCCGCCGTCATATGCCCTCCACCGGATACCGGTCTCCGGCGACATTGGTAGGTCTGTAAAGGACGTTTGACAACACCGCCGCGCCTCGCCGCCGTGCCTTTGTCATGAATTCCGTGTCATGTTCGGCGGATAGAGTCGGCGAGCCGGCCGAAAATCCGAATGCGCCCGATGCCGTACGAATTCCCGCCCTCGCCCGTCGCGCCGCCCGTCGGCTCCCGCCTGTGGACGGCCGGGGCCAGCGCCGGCGTCGCGGTGGTGGTGCTGCTGGGCCTGGCCGTGCTGCATCGGGAGATCGCCGGACCGCTGCTGGCGGGAGCGGCGCTGGTGGCGCTGACCGCCTGGGCCTTGAACCGCAGGTCCGGGCCCGCGCCGGCGCGCGGCGCGGTCAAGGCCGCCCGCGCGGCGGACCCGGCCCGGCCGGCCGCGGACCGGGCCCTGCTGGACGATCTATTCGAGGCCCTGACCGACCCCGTGCTGGTGGTCTCCGGAGGCGAGGCCGACGACATGGCGAGCCGGCGCGTGATACTCGCCAACGCCGCCGCGCGGGAGTTGTTGCGGATTCCCCGCGAGGGGGCGCTGCTGGTATCGGCCGTGCGCGATCCGGCGGTGCTGGAGGCGGTCGACGAGGCGTTGTTCGGCGGGGTCGAGCGATCCACGGACTACGCCGGCGTCGGGGCGCAGACGCGGCACTGGCGGGCGCTGACCCGGCCCCTGCCGTCCGCCGACGGACGACCCCTCGCCCTGACGATGCTGCGGGACGAGACCGACGTCCGGCGCATGGAAATGATGCGTGTCGACTTCCTCGCCAACGCCAGCCACGAGCTGCGCACCCCGCTGGCCTCGCTGTCGGGCTTCATCGAGACGCTGAAGGGCCACGCCCGCGACGACCCGAGGGCGCGCGACAAATTCCTCGACATCATGGCGGCGCAGGCCGAGCGGATGGGACGTCTGGTGGCCGATCTGCTGTCGCTGAGCCGGATCGAGCTGAACGAGCACGTCCCGCCGGCCGGCCGGGTCGATCTGGCGCGGGCGGCCTCGGACGTGATCGACGCCGTCAGCGTTCTGTCGGCCGAGCGCCAGGTGCGGGTGGTGCTGCAGGACCGGACGGGCAGCGCGCCCGTGCACGGCGACCGCGACGAGATCGTTCAGGTGATCCAGAACCTCGTCGACAACGCCATCAAATACTCCGCGGCCGGAGATACGGTCGAGGTCGTCATCCAGTCCGCGGTGACGCTGGATCAGGCCTCGGCTCCATGGTCGGGCGGCAACCGCGGCGACGGGGCCACACGCCTGCCGCTGGTGACGCCGGACCGCGAACCGGGCCTGCTCTACGCCGCCGTCACGGTGCGCGACCGCGGCCCGGGCATGGCGCGCGAGCACCTGCCGCGGCTGACGGAACGCTTCTACCGCGTCGAGGGTCAGAAGAGCGGCGAACGCTCGGGCACGGGCCTGGGCCTCGCCATCGTCAAACACATCGTCAACCGCCACCGCGGCGGCCTGACGGTGGAAAGCGCGCCTGGCCAGGGCGCCGTGTTCACGGCCTACTTCCCCGTCGCCGCGCCGAAAGGCTCCCCGGAAAGTCTGTGACAGCGGCGCCCCGGCGGGCTGATCGCCGTTACAGAACTGTCACGCAGTCGTCTTAATCCGCTGACCATTCGCGGGCAGGTTCCGCCCCGCGGACGACCGGGCGACCGGCGCGTCCTGATTCACCGGTTCCGGACCCGCATGACCTGGCTCTACCTGCCGATCCTGATCGTCGCAGCCGCGGCCGCCTATACGGGCGGCCGGGCCTTGGCGCGCCGGCGTCATCAGGGGATCAAGGCCCACTCGCGGCCGGGCCAGCACGGGGCCTACGCCCTGATCTGGAGCCTGGTCCCCGCGCTGGCGGTGCTGATCGGCGCGGCCGTCCTGGCGCCCTCCCTCGGAGCCGGCGCGGCGGCCGCGGGCGCGGCGCTGGCGGCCGTGCTCGGCGCCCTCTTCGCCTTCAGCCGGATCCGGCCCGGACTGCGGGCGCGCAACCGGGTCGAGGGCTGGATCGTCGGCCTGCTGTTCGCCAGTTCGGTCATCGCCATCCTGACCACCGTCGGCATCATCGCCTCGCTGGTGTTCGACTCCCTGCGCTTCTTCGCCTCGGTGCCGGTCGGCGAGTTCCTGTTCGGAACCCAGTGGAGCCCCCAGACCGCCATCCGCGCCGATCAGGTCGGATCCAGCGGCGCGTTCGGCGCGCTACCCCTGTTCGCGGGCACCTTCCTGATCATGTTCATCGCCATGACGGTCGCCGCGCCGGTCGGCCTGTTCGCGGCCATCTATCTGTCCGAGTACGCGGGGCCGGTGTTCCGGGCGACGGTCAAGCCGGTGCTGGAGATTCTCGCCGGGGTGCCGACCGTCGTCTATGGCTTCTTCGCCGCCCTGACCGTGGGTCCGGCCTTCCGCGAGTTCTTCAACGGCATCGGCGCCCAGCTGGTCGGCGGGCCGCTGGACGGGCTCGGCCAGTATCTGATGCTGGTCCAGAACCAGATGGCGCTCGTCGCCGGCGGGGTGATGGGGATCATGCTGATCCCGTTCGTCAGCTCCCTGTCGGACGACATCATCAACGCCGTGCCGCAGAGCCTGCGCGACGGTTCCTACGCCATGGGCGCGACGAAGTCCGAGACGGTGACGCGGGTGCTGCTGCCCGCCGCCCTGCCGGGCGTGGCCGGGGCCATGCTGCTGGCCATGTCGCGCGCCATCGGCGAGACCATGATCGTCACCATGGCCGCCGGCCTGGCCGCGAAACTGACCTTCAATCCGCTCGACACCGTGACCACGGTCACCGTCCAGATCGTGACCCTGCTGACCGGCGACCAGGAATTCGACAGCCCCAAGACGCTGGCGGCCTTCGGACTCGGCCTGACGCTGTTCCTGATCACCCTGGGCCTGAACATCATCGCCCAGCGCATCGTCCACACCTATCGGCAGCAGTATGACTGACGCGGTCCTTCCCCAGCCCGCCGCCCCGCCCGCCGGCGCGCCCGGCCGCGTCGACCGGATGCGCACCGGCCTGAAGCGCCGCTATGCGCGCGAGCGGCGCTTCAAGCTGTACGGCCTGCTGGCCATCGGCGTCGCCGTGGGCTTCCTGCTGCTGCTGCTCGGCCGGATCGTCGAGCAGGGCCATACGGCCTTCTACGCCCACACGGTGACCGTGCCGGTCTACATGGACCCCGCCCGCGTCGACCGGGCCTATCCGCAGGGGACCAATTTCGAGCTTCTGGCCGCCGAGCAGGCGCTGGCGCGCCTGGGCCTCGCCGACGATGCCGAGGGCACGAAGTCCCAGGCCATGCGCGGCCTGTTCTCGTCGGAACTGAAATTCATCGCCGCCGATCGCGTGCAGCGCCAGCCGGAGCTGATCGGCCGGACCGTGCCGATCGCCGCGCCCCTGTCGGACGACGCCGATCTCTACTTCAAGGGCGAGATATCGCTCGACACCCCGGCCGAACAGCGCCGCCTGTCCGACGAGCAGATCGGCTGGCTGGAGCGGATGCGCGCAGAAGGGCAGATCGAGAGTCACTTCAACAGCGCCCTGTTCACCAAGGGAGACTCGACCGAACCCGAACTGGCCGGCGTGCTCGGCGCCGTGATCGGCTCGGCCCTGATGTTGCTGGTCACCGCCGTCATCGCCATTCCGCTGGGCGTGGGCGCGGCGCTCTACCTCGAGGAGTTCGCGCCCAAGGGGCGGCTGACCAACCTGATCGAGGTCAACATCAACAACCTGGCCGCCGTGCCGTCGATCATCTACGGCCTGCTCGGCCTGGCCCTGTTCATCAACTGGATGCACCTGCCGCGCGCCAGCCCGCTGGTCGGGGGACTGGTGCTGGCCCTGATGGCCCTGCCGACCATCATCATCGCCACCCGCTCGTCGCTGAAGGCTGTGCCGCCCTCGATCCGTCAGGCGGCGCTGGCCGTGGGCGCGTCGCGGACGCAGACCGTGTTCCAGCATACCCTGCCTCTGGCCATGCCCGGCGTGATGACCGGCGCCATCATCTCCATGGCCCACGCCCTGGGCGAGACCGCCCCCCTGCTGCTGATCGGCATGGTCAGTTTCGTCCCCGGCGTGCCGCACGGCCTGACCGAGCCCACCGGCGCCCTGCCCTCGCTGGTCTACATCTGGGAAAACGCCTCGGAGCGCGCGTTCCACGAGCGCACCGCCGCGGCCATCCTCGTCCTCCTCGCCTTCATGGTCGTCATGAACGCCGCCGCCGTCGTCCTGCGGCGCCGTTTCGAACGCCGGTGGTAATGAAATGAAATTCAAGTTGTTTCGAGCTCCTGACGGAACCCAGGGCGGCGCGCCGGCCGAGGCTGAGGTGATTGCCCGCCCCGCCGTCCTGCACAGCGCCGACCCAAACGCGCCGGTCAAGATCGCCGCCCGCGACGTGTCCGTCTTCTATGGCGGCAAACAGGCGCTGTTCGATGTCTCGATGGACATCGCCGACAAGACGGTGACGGCGCTGATCGGCCCGTCGGGCTGCGGCAAGTCGACCTTCCTGCGGACCATGAACCGCATGAACGACACCATCCCCGGCGCCCGCGTCGCCGGCCGGATCGAGATCGACGGCGAGGACGTCAACGCCCGGTCGGTCGACCCGGTGCTGCTGCGCGCCCGCGTCGGCATGGTGTTCCAGAAGCCGAATCCCTTCCCCAAGACCATCTATGAGAACGTTGCCTACGGACCGCGCATCCACGGCCTCGCCGAGGGCAAGGCCGAGCTCGACGGCATCGTCGAGGCGTCGCTGAAGCGGGCCGGCCTGTGGGACGAGGTCGCCGACCGCCTGCACTCGCCCGGCACCGGCCTGTCCGGCGGCCAGCAGCAGCGGCTGGTCATCGCCCGCGCCATCGCGGTCGAGCCGGAGGTCATCCTGATGGACGAGCCCTGCTCGGCGCTGGACCCCATCGCCACGGCGCGGATCGAGGAGCTGATCGACGAACTGCGCGAACGCTACTGCATCGTCATCGTCACCCACTCCATGGCCCAGGCCGCCCGGGTCAGCCAGCGCACCGCCTTCTTCCATCTCGGCCGGCTGGTCGAGATGGGCGACACCGAGGACATCTTCACCAACCCGCGCGAGCGGCGCACGCTCGACTACATCACCGGCCGCTTCGGCTAGGACCCGCCCATGACCGAGCACATCGTCAAAGCCTATGGCGACGAACTGGACCAACTGACCGCCGAGGTGGCCCGTATGGGCGGCCTCGCCGAGGCCCAGGTCGCCGACGCCATCGAATCCGTCGCCCGCCGCGACGTGGCCCTCGGCCGCGCCGTGATCGAGCGCGACCACAAGCTGGACGCCCTGCACCGCGAGATCGAGAAGAAGGCCATCCGCCTGATCGCCCTGCGCCAGCCGGTCGCCTCCGATCTGCGCCGCACCCTCGCGGCCATGAAACTGGCCACCGACCTCGAACGCACCGGCGATCTGGGCAAGAACATCGCCAAGCGCGGCCTGGTCCTGGCCGAGGGCGAGCCGATGCAGCCGCTGACCCGCTCGATCGAGCGGATGGGCAAGCTCGTCTCCACCCGTCTGCGCGACGTGCTCGACGCCTACGCCGCCGGCGAGATCGACCGCGCGGTCGCCGTCTGGAACACCGACGACGAGGTCGACGAGCACTACAACGCCCTGTTCCGCGAGCTGCTGACCTACATGATGGGCGATCCGCGCACGATCGGCGCCTGCACCCACCTGCTGTTCATGGCCAAGAACCTCGAGCGGATCGGCGACCACGCCACCAACATCGCCGAGACCATCTATTACGAGGTCACCGGCCAGGAGTTCACCGGCGAACGCCCGCGCTGGCATCCCGACGTCGCCGAAGACACCTCGGAACCGCCGCCGTCCGCCTGATTTCCGGAGAACCGCCGTGCAACCCTATGTTCTGGTGATGGAAGACGAGGACGCCCTGGCGACCCTCGTCCAGTACAATCTCGAGAAGGAAGGCTACCGCGTCGTCGTCGCCTCCGACGGCGAGGAGGGCATGCTGCAGATCGAGGAGCGGATGCCCGACCTGGTGCTGCTGGACTGGATGCTGCCGAAACTCTCCGGCATCGAGGTCTGCCGGCGCATCCGCGGCAAGGCCGAGACCCGCAACCTGCCGATCATCATGGTCACCGCCCGCGCCGAGGAAACGGACCGCGTGCGCGGCCTCGACACCGGCGCCGACGACTATATGACCAAGCCCTTCTCGATGGTCGAGCTGAACGCCCGCATCCGCGCCGTCCTGCGCCGCATCCGTCCGGGGCTGGCCGACGACCGGCTGAACCACGGCGACATCGTCATCGACCGGGTGGCCCACCGCGTCCGCCGGGCCGGTCAGGAAATCCACCTCGGCCCCACCGAATTCCGCCTGCTGGACCATCTGATGCAGCACCCCGGCCGCGTCTTCAGCCGTGAACAGCTGCTGGACGCCGTCTGGGGCTCGGACGTCTATGTCGAGGCCCGCACGGTCGACGTCCACGTCGGCCGCCTGCGCAAGGCCCTGAACCTCGAGGGCACCGTCAACCCGATCCGCACCGTCCGCTCGGCGGGCTATTCGCTGGATCTGGGCGGCTAGGCCGCCGGCCGGCATGGCGAAGGGGCGGCCGGGCGGCCGCCCCTTCTGTGGGTTCAACGCGTCGGACGGCGCCTATCTGACGCCGATCGGATCGGCGTTGCCGTCCGGGTCCCCGGCGACCGCGCCGCCGTTGCGGACCGCCCCGGCCAGCAGCAGGCCGGCGAGGTGGGGCGTGGCCATCGAGGTGCCGCTGATGGTGTTGTACCCCGCGTCCTTCCAGGTCGATTTGATCGACGAGCCCGGCTCCGCGTAGTCGATCGGCGGATTGCCGAAGTTCGAGTACGACGCCCACCGGTCGCCGACCGCGAAGGCCGAGACGGTGTAGACGTTCGGACCGTTCGCCCGGGCGGGCGAGTGGTTGTTGGCGTTGTCGCTCTCGTTGCCGGCCGCGAGGGCGAAGCGAACCCCGCCCGAGGCGGCCGAGACGACCGCGGAGTCCAGCGCCTGGCTGACGCCGCCGCCCAGGCTCATGTTGGCGACGTCGCCGGCGCGGCCGTACTGGGCCACGTAGTCGACGCCGGCGATGACGCCCGAGGTGGTGCCGCTGCCGCGCCGATCCAGCACGCGGACCGAAACCACCGGGGCTCCCGGGGCGACCCCGATCACGCCGATGGTGTTGTCCAGCGCGGCGATGGTCCCCGCGACATGGGTGCCGTGGCCGTTCAGGTCGTCCGGCGAGCTGTCGTTGGAGAGGAAGCTGCGGCTGCGCGCCACGTCGACCCGCAGATCCGGGTGGTCGAGGTCGACGCCCGAGTCGATCACCCACGCCGTGGCGAACGTGCCGGCGGCGCCGCCGTTGACGCGCGCGATGCCCCACGGGGTCTCCTGGGCCGGCTGAACGCCGCCGCCGCCGCCCGGACGGGCTTCGGCCCTGACCGGCGGAATCGAGAATACGCGGTCCTGCTCGCAATAGGCGATGTTGGGGTTGGACGCCGTGACGCGCTCGAGCGCCTGCGGCGGCAGATCGGCCGCGAAGCCCTGGATGGCCACGCTGTAGACGTGCTTCACCCGGCCACCGCCGGCCTGGGCCGCCCGGTTGGCTTCCGCCTGGGCGTTCCCGCGAGACACCGTGCCCTTCTTGAAGACGCAGACGTAGCTGCCCGGAACCACATCCCCGGCAACCTGGGCCTGGGCCGGAACGGCCAGGGCCAGCAGTGAAACACTCGCAATACCTAGAACTGTAAGTTTCAACACATCAACTCCCTCTAACGTTGTGAATACGGTCAAGCTCGCCGGTCACAACTGGGATGATGCTATGAACAACTTTTCGCCTTGTCGACGAAAAGTTCGCGCCACAATAAGAATATTATCCGCCGATTTGCAGTATACTTACGGCGAGCCGATACACGACGAAGCAATACGCTTCGCGCGTCTGAGTAGAGTGGGACAGATCTATTGAACTCGGACTACTGCGTCGCCGGCGTCTCACTGGTCAGGAGGCGCGCGTCGGGCTGGGCTTCAAATCGGCGGTGCCGAACGATGCGCGGGGTGATGATGATGTAGAGCTCGGTCTTCGACCGGGTCGAGCGGTCGACACGGAACAGATTCCCCAGCACCGGAACGTCGCCGAGCAGGGGCACCCTGGAGGTGGTGGTGAGCGTATTCTCCTGCGTCAGACCGCCGATGACGAAGGTCTCGCCGTCCCGGACGGAGGCCGAGGTTTCGGCTTCGCGCTGGCTGATGGTCGGATAGCCCTGCGAGAATCCCGTCACCGACGAGACCACGCAGTAGATTTGCGACGTCACAAAGCCGTCGGAGCTGACCCGCGGCGCGATCTGCAGGGTCACCCCGACATTCACATACTGGACCTGCTGCGACACGGCGTTGACGCCGGACAGGGCGATAGACGTCAGGATCGGCAGGGCGTCGCCGGTGATGATCTTGGCCGTCGCTCCGCTTTGCGCGGCGATGCGGGGGCGCGAGACGATCCGCCCCTCGCCGAGTTGCACCTGCGCGTAGATGCTGGCCTGCAAGGCGCCCGAGGGCAGCGTCATCTCGGGATCGAGCCCGAACGGGAGGTTGGACCCGGTCTGCAGGGTTCCAACCGCGATCTGACCCGCCGGGTTGTTCAGATCGATGCCCAGATTGCGCACGCCCTGTTCGGTCAGTTCGACGAACTGGGTCTCGAGGATCACCGAGTCCACCGGGATGTCGATCAGCGCGATCTGCTCCTTCACGCGGGCGATCCGCTCCGGCGTTCCGGTGATCCAGATGGCGTTGAGGCGCCGGTCGATGGCCAGGCCCTGACCCGGAAAGGACTCGCCCAGCGGCACGGCGTCGCGCTGCGCCTGATCGCCGCCGTTGTTGAAATTCTGCTGCGTGTTCGACCCGACGGATCCGAAGCCAGGCTCCCGGCGGATGAAGACGTTGTTGGGCTGGATCGTCTGGCCCTCGATGAGCAGGCCGATCACTTCGCTGACATCGGCGTACCGCAACGGCACGAGCTCCGACGCATCGCCGAAGACGTCGCCGCCCGCCGGGGCGCCCTGGGCATAGGCCGGAAGGTCCGTCGCGGGCACCACCGGTTCGCCGGTCGAGCCCAAGGGGCGGGCCCCCGTGACCTCGTCCTCGCTGATCGTCGTCAGCGTGACCTGGATGCCCCGGTCTCCGGCCGGTTCGATCTTGATGCGCGACGGCTCCGAGGTGTTGAACCCGACGCGCAGATCGCCGTCCGCGGTGTCGAAATTGACCTGTCGCACAAGGCCGTTCGGGAGTCGGGGAAGGGCCACGCGCGGCGCCCGCAGGGTCGAACGCAGCAGCAGTTCGGGCCGTCGCGGGTTGGTGTTCACCGCCGCGGACTGCGGCTCGGCCGGCGAGAAGCGCAGCAGGAAGGCGGCCTGGTCGGCGTCCTGCGTGACCAGCGTCATTTCCTCGAGCACCGACGGCGCCTGAGCCGAGGCCTGGCCGGCGCCGAAGAGCACGCTGACCACCATGAACACACTGGCGGCCCAGCGCAGAAATACCGAACTATACGCTTGCAAAACGACCCTTTACCCACGCCTCGGAAAAGCAGCCTAGGGCACGCAGGATCGAAATCAACCCCTCGATTGTAGTGCGATGCAACAGTGAAGCTTGGCTATTGGGCGAGGTGTGCCGGCGCACCGGCTTCGCTGTAACCATGACTGTTTAGACTGTCCGGTAGCAGATACATCGCAATTCTATTCTTCCACCGAGCGTCTCGCGCCGGGCGGGGCCCGCGGTCGCGGGCGGCCCGCCGCTCACCCCTCTCCGACGTCCTCGGGCTCCAGCTCGTACACCGTGGCGCAGTATTCGCAGGTCACCCGGATCAGGCCGTCGTCCTCGACCATCTCCGCCCGCTCTTCCGGGCTGAACGAGGCCAGCACCGTGCCGATGCGGTCCTTCGAACAGCGGCACACGGCCTGAAGCGCGCGGGCGTCCTCCAGCCGCACGCCATCCTCGTGGAACAGGCGGAACAGCAGGGTCTCTGGCGAGACGGTCGGATCGATCAGTTCGTCGTCGCCCAGGGTCTGGAACAGGGCGCGCGACCGGTCCCACGCCTCCTCGGTCGAGCCGCGGGCGGCGTCGCCGGCGATCAGCTGGATCAGGGCCCCGCCGGCGCGCCAGACCGTGCCCGCGTCCGTGGTCACGGCCCCGACCGCCAGCCGGACCTTGGTCGGGATCTGTTCCGACTGCTGGAAATAGTGTTCGGCGGCCAGCGACAGGCTCTCGCCCTCGATCGGGGTGATGCCCTGGGTGCGCTCGAAGTCGGGACCCCGGTCCAGCGTCATCACGAACAGGCCTTCACCCAGCAGGGTCCTGGCCCCCGGCCGCGAGAAGCCCTGCGAAACGGCGGCGACCTCTGCCTCGTCGAAACGGCAATAGCCGCGAAGATGGCCCTGGGTGTCGTAGTCGGCGACGACATAGCGGACCGGACCGTCGCCCTGGGCCTGCACGATCAGCCGGCCCTCGAACTTCAGGCTGGACCCGATCAGGGCCGCCAGGGCGCAGGCCTCGCCGAGCAGGGCCGCGACCGGCTCGGGATAGGCGTGGGCCGACAGTATGGCGTCGATCGTCTCGCCCAGCCGGACCAGCCGGCCGCGCACCGGCCAGCCCTCGATCTGGAAGGCGGCGGCGAGATTGTCGGCCAGTGGAGCGCCGGAGGGCGCGGGCGCGTGATCGGTCACGGCGATCCTCGAAAGGGGTGATTGTGTGGAAGCGCCGCAAGATAGGCGCCCGTATCGTGATTGGTAAGAGCGGCGTGCTAGAGCAGGAACCGGCGGGGTCGCGGCCCCGTTCCTCAAGGCCCTTCCAGACGCTATCCAGCCGGCGGTTTCATGACCAAAGCGACGCTCAAGCCCCTGAAACAGCAAGCCATCGTGGTCACCGGCGCGACCTCGGGCATCGGCCTGGCGGTGGCGCGGCGGGCGGCGCGGGCGGGGGCCTGCGTCTTCCTGATCGCGCGTGGCGAAAACGACCTCAAGCAGCTGACCGAGGAGCTTCAGGCCACCGGCGCGCGGGCGGCCTGGGCGGTCGCCGACGTGGCCGACTACGACGCGCTGGCCGAGGCGGCGGACAAGTGTCGGCGCCTGTTCGGCGGCTTCGACACCTGGGTCAACAACGCCGGCATATCGATCTTCGGGGCCATCCGCGAGACCACGCTCGAGGACCAGCGGCGGCTGTTCGAGACCAACTACTGGGGCGTGGTCAACGGCTCGCTGGTGGCCGCCGAGCATCTGCGCGAGCGCCCCGACGGCGGCGCCATCATCAACGTCGGCTCGATCCTGTCCGACGCGCCGATCCCGGTCCAGGGCGTCTACTCAGCCTCGAAACACGCGGTGAAGGGCTTCACCAACGCCCTGCGTATGGAGCTGATGCGCGAGCAGGCGCCGATCACCGTCAGCCTGGTCAAGCCGGGCGCCATCGACACGCCCTACAACCGCCATGCGCGCAACCTGACCGGCCAGGCCATGCAGAACCCGCAGCCGGTCTATGCGACCCATGTGGTGGCCGACACAATCCTGTACTGCGCCGAGCATCCGATCCGCGAGATCACCGTCGGCGGCGGCAGCCGGCTGATCGCCAGTTTCTATTCCGCCCTGCCCGGCCTGGCGGAACCTCTTTTCGCCCGGTTCGCTCCTAGCCTGATGCGGGACAGGCGTTCCGCGTGGCAGCCGGACGAGGACGGGCTCTACGACCCGACCGAGGACGGTCTCGACGAAGAGGTCTACTATCCCATGGTCCGACAGTTCTCCGCCCTCGCCGAGGTTCGCAAGCACCCCGGCATCACCGCCGGCGTCGTCGCCATCCTCGCGGGCGTCGGTCTGGCCACCCTGCTGCTGAACCAGCGCACCGGCCCGACGCGGCTGGAAAGCCTGCGCGGCCGCTTCCACCCCGGCCGGTGGGTCGACACCTCCGGCCTGCGCACCCGCATCGACGATCTGGCCGAGACGGTCCGCCGCGGCGTCAGCGAAGCCGGCGAACGCGCCGCCGAGTTTGGCGACGAGGCCGGCCACCGCTCGCGGCGCTTTCTTCACGACACCCGCCATTCCTCGCGCAAGGCGCTGAAGAAGCACGGCAAACGCGCCCGTCACTACGCGTCCGAAGCCGGGACCTACGCCCGCGAACACGCCCGGGAAGGCGGCGCGATTCTCGCCCTGGCCACCATCGCGGCCGCGGTGGGTGCGGCGGCGCTCGACGCCCGGCGGCCGGACAGCCGGCTGCGCAGCCTCGGACGCTTCTGACCGTCGGACGGAAGGGTCTGCGGCGCAGGCGCAGGTCGGCCGCAGGGCCGTCTTCGTATCGGTGATGAAACCCGCGGCCCGCAGAAGCCCGGTCGCCCGGCTCGCAATTCCCGGATCTATAGTCGGATTGCGCCGACAATCCTCCGCCTTTCCAGACACATCGTCTTTTCTCGAGCCAATCTTCCCGCGTGGGCGGAGAGCGGGCGCATAATGCGCTCGTCCTGTCGCTCCGGCAGGCGCCGGGTCTTTGACAACCGCATCCCCGCCGCACCGCCACAGGCGCGTCGATGCCGACTCTGCCGACTCCGCCCCCGTGGATTCCCGCCGACCCTGCCGACACTGCCGACGGCGCCCCACCCTTTTTTCCGGATTTCACCCGGGCGGAATACGGCCGTTGCTGCACGTGCGAAGGTGAGCCAAGCTCCCGGCCATGGCTGACGCGATCTGGGTTTTCGATTTCGACTCCACGCTCGTCGACTTCGAGACGCTGGAGCGCCTCGCCGAGATCGCCCTTGAGGGCCGGCCCGACGCCGCCGCCGTCCAGCTTGAAATCGAACGGCTGACGGATCTCGCCATGGCCGGCGACCTCCCGTTCGCCGAGGCCCTGACGCAGCGCCTCGCCCTGCTGCCCCTCACCCGCGGCCATATCGACCAACTGGCGGAGGAGGCCGTCCGCCGCCTGACCCCATCCGTGGAGCGGAACCGGACCTTCTTCCGCGACAACGCCGACCGGCTGGTCATCGTCTCCGGCGGCTTCCGCGAGGTCATAGCGGGTGTCGCCGGGAGCCTCGGCGTTCCGCCCGGGCGGGTCATCGCCAATGACCTCGTCTACGACGGCGAGCGGGTCGCCGGCGTCGCCGACAGCCCCCTGCTCGCCCCGTTCGGCAAGGCCGGGGCGCTGAAAGCCCTCCTCCTGCCCCGCCCGGTCGTCATGGTCGGCGACGGCTGGACCGACGCCGAGGTGAAGCAGGCCGGCGTGGCCGACCGCTTCTACGCCTTCACCGAGATCGTGCGCCGGGAGCGGGCGGTGGCCGCCGCGGACGCCGAGGTCCGCTCGATCGACGAACTGCTGCATCTGGAAGGCCTGGCCGGCCGCTGGTCCTATCCGCGCAGCCGGATGCGGATTCTGCTGCTGGAGGCCGTGCACCCCGCCGCGGTCGAGCGGCTGGAGAGCGCGGGCTACCAGGTCGAGACCGTGACGGGCGCCTTGGGCGAGGACGCCCTGATCGAGCGCATCAAGGGCGTGCACGTGCTGGGCGTCCGCTCCAAGACCCAGGTCAGCGCCCGCGTTCTCGACGCCGCCGACAGGCTGATGGCCGTGGCCGCCTTCTGCATCGGCGTCAACCAGATCGACCTCGACGCCGCCGCCGAACGCGGCGTGGCGGTGTTCAACGCCCCCTGGTCAAACACCCGCTCCGTGGTGGAGCTGGCGGTCGGCCTGACCATCGCCCTGCTGCGCGACGTCACCGACAAGTCGGCGGCCATGCACCGCGGCGAATGGAACAAGTCCGCGGCCGGGTCGCGGGAACTGCGCGGCAAGACCCTGGGCGTCGTCGGCTATGGCGCCATCGGCTCCCAGCTGTCGGTGCTGGCCGAGGCGCTGGGCATGCGGGTGATCTTCCACGACCTGTCCGAACGGCTGGCGCTGGGCAACGCGCGCCGGATGCCGTCGCTGGAGGCCCTGCTGGCCGAGAGCGACGTGGTCAGCCTGCATGTCGACGGACGCCGCGACAACACCGCCCTCATCGGCGCCGCCGAACTGGCGCGGATGAAGACCGGCGCCCTGCTGCTCAACCTGTCGCGCGGTCACGTCGTCGATGTCGGGGCCCTCGCCCAGGCGCTGGGCTCCGGCCGGATCGGCGGCGCGGCGCTGGATGTCTTCCCCGACGAGCCGGCGAGCAACGCCGAGCCCTTCGACAGTCCCCTGCGCGGCCTGAGGAACGTCATCCTCACCCCGCACATCGGCGGCTCCACCGAGGAGGCGCAGGAGGCCATCGCCGAGTTCGCGGCCGAGCGGCTGCTGGGCTATCTGAACCGGGGCGACACCACCTTCTGTGTCAACCTGCCGAACGTGCAGCTCGCCGAGGTGTCCGGGGCCCACCGCATCCTGCACATCCACCGCAACCAGCCCGGCGTGCTGGCCGAGCTGAACCGCACGCTCGCGGCGGCGGGGCTGAACATCCTCGGCCAGCACCTGAAGACCGACGAACGCACCGGCTACGTCATCACCGACGTCGATCGCGACTACGATCCGGCGGCCCTCAAGGCGCTGCGGAGTGTGGCCGGGACGCTGCGCTTCCGCATGCTGCACTGAAAGCTTCCCCGACGGCATCTTGCACGCGCGAAAATCCGGCGCAGAGTGCCCGCAACGGTCGCATGATGACGACCGAGGGAGGATCATCGATGTCTCGTTTCCTGCGCAACGCGGCCGCCGCCGCGCTGGCCGTCGCCGCCGTCGGCGCGTTCGCGTCCGCCGCCAACGCCCAGACCTACGGCCGTCTGGTCGTCTTCGGCGACAGCCTGAGCGACAACGGCAACCTGTACGCCGTCACCGGCGGAACCACGCCCCTCTCCCCGCCCTACTACCAGGGCCGCTTCTCGAACGGGCCGGTGTTCACGGAACTGCTCGGCTTCAACGCCGGCCGCTTCACCGCCGGCGCCCCGGTCACCGGCAGCGTCAACTACGCCTTCGGCGGCGCCCGCACCGACAACGCGGCCAGCCCTCCCGGCATGCGCAACCAGCTGCTGGCCTACACGGCCGGCGGCGGAACCTTCGGGGCCAATGACCTGGTCAGCGTCCTCGGCGGGGCCAACAACCTCTTCCAGGCCTTCCCGATCGCCGCGGCCAACCCGCTGACGGCGCAATCGACCATGCAGGCCGCGGCCACCGGCGCCGCCGCCGACATCAATTTCATCGTCAACAGCGTGGCCTCGGCCGGCGCCGGCACGATCCTCGTCACCAACCTGCCCCGGCTGGGGCTCACGCCGCAGTTCTCGCCCGGCAGCGTCGGCGCCAGCGGCTCGGCGCTCGCGGACTTTTCGGGCACGACCTTCAACTCGGCCCTCTCCGCGGGCCTGTTCACGGTCGCCGCGAACAATCCGAACAGCAACATCATCCTGATGGACCTGTACAAGATCAGCGACACCCTGGCCGGCAATCCGGGCGCCTTCGGCCTGACCAACGCCAGCAACGCCTGCTTCAACGGCGTGACGGTCTGCGCCGATCCCGACAGCTACCTGTACTGGGACAGCGTCCACCCGACGGCCGCGGGCCACCAGCTGATCGCGGCCCTGGCCAACGACTATCTCTACTACGGCGACCTCGGCGCCCAGTCGGCGGTCCAGGCCGAGACCGGCTTCCGCCAGCGCGAGGACCTGCTCGACCTCGCCAGCGAGGGCCTTTCGGCGCGCGGGTCGTGGGAAGCGGGCACCCGCATGACCTTCGGCGCCCTGTACGACAGTGTCGAGACCGACACCCGCGGCGTCGTGGCCGCCGCCGAGGCCACCGGCTGGGGCGGTCGTCTGGGTCTGGACCACGTCATCTCCGACACCATGCGCTTCGGCCTGGCGGGAACCTTCCGCACCGCCGACGTCGAGGCCGGACCGATGAATTTCGATGTCGAGACCTATGCCCTCGACATCTACGCCGGCTGGCGGGCGGGCGACATGTTCGTCAATGCGACCGTCGGCGGCTCGATCGACCACTATGATGAAATCACCCGCCTCACCTCCCTCGCGCCGGTCGTTCACAGCGGCGAAACCGACGGCGGCAGCGTGGGCGCGCGGCTGCAGGCCGGGACCTGGTTCGACATGGGCGGCATCGCCCTGTCGCCCCGAGTCGCGGTCAACTTCGTCTCGACCGACGTCAACGGCTACGTCGAACAGGGCATCGCGGCCCAGTACCAGTACGAGAACCGGACGGTGCAGGAGGCGAGCGGCGAGGTGGCGTTGCGGGCTGAGGGCGGCGGCGACGGGATGCATTTCTGGATCGAGGGCGGCTATCGCGACAGCTTCGGCGAGAGCAGCGACGCGGTCCGGGTCGGCATCGCCGGCAACCCGGCCCAGATCCTCGAACGGGACGTCGAAGCGCCTTTCGGCGGCTCGATGATCGCCTCGGCCGGGCTCGAGGCCGACGTCGGTCCCGGCAAGGTGACCATCGGCTACCGCGGGCGCTTCGGCGACGAGGCGACCAGCCACGTCGGGGCCATCACCTTCAGCCTGCCGCTCCAGTAGCGACCGCCGGCTTTCCGGATCGGGCGCGTCGCTTTCGGGCGGCGCGCCTTTTTCGTGCGCGTTCGATTTCGTTGATTTTGCGCGCTTTTTTACCGCTCCGCTGCGACCTCCTGTCACCCCGGGGGAACCTTTTCGGCCCCAAAGTCGCCCAGCCCGGCCCCTAGAACAGCCGTCCTCCCGGTCGCCGGCCGAGAGCGTCGCCTGGTGGCGGCCCGTCGGCGCCTTCACTGCTCAATTTGAGCCGCCAAGACGGAGCTGACGCCGCCCATGCGACGCCTGTTGCCGACCGCCCGGTCGTTCCTTTTCCATTCCGGCCAGGCCGCCGCGCTGGCCTCGGTCGCCGTGCTCGCCATGGCCTTCGCCCCCGCCCCGGAGCCCTATTATGCTCCCGCCGAAGCCGAACTGGCCGTGCCCGAGGCGCCGCCGGTGACCGCCGTCGCCCAGCCGGCCGGGGCGATCACCCGGCTGATCGCCTTCGTCGCGCCGTTGCGCGGCTACGCCATCAACTCGGCCTTCGGTCTGCGCCGTCTCGCCGGAGAGGCCCGGGCGCGCCAGCACAAGGGCGTCGACATGGCCGCGCCGCAAGGCACGAGCGTCTTCGTGGCCTGCGAGGGCGAGGTGCTGCGCACCGGCTATGACGCCGACGGCTACGGCCGTTTCATCGAGGTCCGCCACCCCAATGGCATGAGCACGCTCTACGCCCACCTCAGCCGGATCGATGTCGCCCGCGGCGATCGCGTGGCCGCGGACGAGCAGATTGGCCTGGTCGGCTCGACCGGCCGCTCGACCGGACCGCACCTGCATTTCGAGGTCCGCCGCGACCAGGCCCAGGTCAACCCGACCTCGGTGCTCGGACAGGCGTTCGAGATCGTCGTCGACCCCGCCGCCGTCTAGGCTGCGCCGTACGCCCACGGTTTGTTCACCCCTTTACCGGATGCTGTTCGGTGAAAAGGGGGCGACTTGGACCGGATCCTGTACTGCCTGACGGTTGAGCATGACCTGCGCTGGACGCTGGCGGCCGCCGTGCTGTGCATTTTCGGGGTCGGAACGGCGTTCCGGCTGCTGGTGGAGGCTCGCGGCCTTCAGCGCGCCCGGCGGCGCGAGGTCGCCCTGCTGGGCGCGATGGTCGGCGGAGTGGCCGCCTTTTCCACCCATTTCGTGGCGATGCAGGGTTACGACGCCGGCGGCGAGGTCCGCTACGGCCTGCTGCTGACGCTCGTGTCGCTCGTCCTGGGGGTCGGCGGAGTCGCCCTCGGCGCGGCCATCCTGATGATCAGGGGCGACCGCCTCTATCGCGGACTTGGCGGCATGGTCGGCCTGTCCGGCGTGGCCGCGATGCATTTCGTGGGCATCGCCGCGCTCGATCTTCCCGGACGCGTCATCGGGTGGGACGCCCTGCTGGCGGGCCTCGCCGTCGCCGGCGGGCTGGTCATGGCCGTGGCCACGGGAGCCCTCGTCTACGGCCGGGGCCCTGTTCGGTTCGCGGCGACCTGCCTGTCCGGCGCCCTGTCGATCATCGTCCTGCATTTCGTCGCCATGAGCGCGATGACCGTCACGCCCGAGACCGCCGCGGTCACGGCCCCCGGCCTGCTGGGTCCGACCTTCCCCGCCTCGACGATGCTGGCCGTTCTCGCTGTCATGGTGATGACTATCATTGCGGCCGCGGGCGTGGTCGCGTGGTTGGGCTATGTCTCGCGGGCGGGCGCCCTGAACCAGATCCGCGAAGCCATCGACGCCATGCCCGACGGCCTCGCCTTCTTCGACGCCGAGGACCGGCTGGTGCTGTGGAACAACCGCTACGACGAGGTGAACCCGGAACTGTCGTCGAATCTTCAGGCCGGCATGACCTTCCGCGAGATCATCCAGATCGGCCTGGACGAGGGCCTCTACGCCGAGGCCCGGGGCCGCGAGGAAGAGTGGATCAGCGAGCGCATCGAGTCCCGCCGCGCCCTCTCGGCCATGATGGAGCAGCGGATCGCCGGCGATCGGTGGCTGCGCGTGGCGGACCGCCGCACGGCCGCGGGCGGCATCGTCACCGTCTGCACCGACATCACCGACCTCAAGAACGACGCCAGGGCCCTGGCGGAGGCGCGCGACGCCGCCCAGGCGGCCAACGCCGCCAAGAGCCAGTTCCTCGCCAACATGAGCCACGAAATCCGCACGCCCCTGAACGGCGTCATCGGCGTGGCCCAGGCGCTGTCCGGGACCGACCTGTCGCCCCAGCAGACCGAGATGCTGGAGCTGATCCAGTCCTCCGGCCGAACGCTGCAGGTCCTGCTCAGCGACATCCTCGACCTCGCGCGGGTCGAGTCCGGCCGGCTGGAGCTGGCGGACGAGCCCTTCGACCTCGGGCGCGCCGTGCGCGAGGCGGCCCAGCTCTACGAGACCTCGGCGCGCGATAAAGGGCTGCAGTTCTTCGTCGAGATCACGCCCGAAGCCGACCGCTGGATCGCCGGCGACGTAGTGCGCCTGAAACAGATCCTGACCAACCTCGTCTCCAACGCCGTCAAGTTCACCAGCGAGGGCTTCGTCAGCCTGACGGCCGCCGCGGGCCCCGACCGGGACGGAGGGCCGACCCTGCGCTTCTCGGTCGAGGACACCGGCATCGGCTTCGATTCGCAGACCCGGGACCGGCTGTTCAGCCGCTTCGAGCAGGCGGATGGAGCCATCACCCGCAAATTCGGCGGTTCGGGCCTCGGCCTCGCCATCTCGCGCCAGCTGGCCGAGATGATGGGGGGAGAACTGGACTGCGAAAGCGAACCCGGCGGCGGTTCAGCCTTCATTCTCACCATCCCTGTCAGAGGGGCGGAGGCGCCGGCCGTACCGGCTGGCCGGCTGGCTGACGAGATGGCGGACCCGCAACGCACCGTGCGGGTGCTGCTGGCCGACGATCACCCGGTCAACCGCCGCGTGGTCGAGATGATCCTGGCCCAGGCCGATGTGACCCTGACCTCCGTCGAGGATGGCGCCCAGGCCCTCGAGTCGATGCGTGGCGCCGACTACGACCTGATCCTGATGGACATGCAGATGCCGGTCATGGACGGCCTGACCGCCACCCGGGAAATCCGCCTGCACGAGGCGGCCATGGGCCTCGAGCCCACGCCGGTCGTCATGCTGACGGCCAACGCCCTGCCGGAACATATCGTCGCCGCCGAGGCCGCCGGCGCGGACCTGCACCTGGCCAAGCCGTTCGACGCGGCCGAGCTGCTGAACCTGATCGTCACCCTGCCCCGGAGCTCGGCCAGGTCTCTGGCCGCCTGACGAGGCGCTCCGGGCCTATTCGTAGCCGTGCGCGGCTTCGTTGATCACCTGCGAGGGCATCGACGAGAAGTCGACGGCGACCGGCTGGGCCAGCTTGCGCTGGAAGGTTCTGATGACGTGCTCCAGCCGGCGCCGCACCTCGCGCTCGGCCTCGGAGCCGGTGTCGAGCTTCAGCGGCTCCAGGCAAAAATCGATGATGGCCTGCGGGCGGGACATCGGTTCCATGGGGAGGCTCCTGCTTATTCCGCCGCGACGAACTGCGCGGTTTCGGTGGATTGCTTCATGGCCGTGGTCGACGAACGGCCGCTCGAAATGACCGTGGCGACCTGGTCGAAATAGCCGGTGCCGACCTCGCGCTGGTGGCGGGTGGCGGTGTAGCCGGCGGCCTCGTTGGCGAATTCGCGCTGCTGCAGCTCGGAATAGGCGGCCATGCCGCGCTCGCGATAGCCGTCGGCCAGTTCGAACATGGCGTTGTTCAGGCTGTGGAAGCCGGCCAGGGTCACGAACTGGAATTTGTACCCCATGGCGCCCAGCTCACGCTGGAAGCGGGCGATGGTGGCGTCGTCCAGTTTGGCCTTCCAGTTGAAGGACGGCGAGCAGTTGTAGGCCATCAGCTTGCCGGGATGCTCCCGCTGGATCGCCTCGGCGAAGCGGCGGGCGTCGTCCAGATCGGGATGGGAGGTTTCCCACCACAGCACGTCGGCGTAACGGGCGTAGGACAGGCCGCGGGCGATGCAGTGCTCGAGGCCCGTCCCCGCCTCGAGTCGGAAAAAGCCTTCCGGAGTCCGGTCATCGCGCCGGATGAACGGATGGTCCCGCTCGTCGATATCCGACGTGATCAGCTG
Source organism: Brevundimonas sp. (assembly GCF_036402095.1). GTDB lineage: Bacteria > Pseudomonadota > Alphaproteobacteria > Caulobacterales > Caulobacteraceae > Brevundimonas. Next base: position 33,691 of record NZ_DASWTO010000017.1, read on the forward strand.
GGCGCTCTCCGCGTCTGTCCGCGCCACGATCAGGGTCGGCGTGCCCATGACATCGGCGGCGAGGCGCGCGGCGATCAGATTGCGCTCATGGGCCTGGGTCGGGATCAGAACCTTGCCCCCGAGATGGCCGCACTTCTTCTCGGAGGCCAGCTGGTCCTCGAAATGGACGCCCGCCGCGCCCGCCTCGATGAAGGCCTTCATGATCTCGAAGCTGTTCAGCGGCCCGCCGAAGCCAGCCTCGGCGTCGGCGACGATGGGCGCGAACCAGTCGCGCCGCGCGCCGCCTTCTGCGTGCTCGATCTGGTCGGCGCGCTGCAGGGTGCGATTGATACGGCGGCACAGCTCGGGCGCGGCGTTGGCGGGATAGAGCGACTGGTCCGGGTACATGGCGCCGGCGGTGTTGGCGTCGGCGGCGACCTGCCAGCCCGACAGGTAGATGGCCTTGAGCCCCGCACGGACCATCTGCATGGCCTGGTTGCCTGTGACCGCGCCGAGCGCGTTCACGAACGGTTCCTCATGCAACAGCTGCCACAGGCGGTTGGCGCCGCGCTCGGCCAGCGTATGGGTGATCGGCAGCGAACCGCGCAGCCGGACGACATCCTCCGGCGTATAGGGCCGCTCCACACCCTCGAAGCGGCCTGCGGGCGACGGAACGAGATCGGCGAACGTGGTCATCGTGGGTCTCTGCGCGGAGCGGCCTGTTCGCCGCCGTGATGTGCAGAAGAACACGCAGCAGTCATAACTGATACAGCCACGACACTACGTTTCGTGTCGTGAAGTCACATAATGACACTTGTTGTTAAGTCGGTTTGTGACATCCTGTCAAAATGGAAGCCGCTGACCGCAAACTGTTTCTCGGAGGCCGCCTCAAGCGGCTGCGGCGGGACTTGGGCCTGACGCAGACGGCGATGGCCGCTGACCTCGGCGTGTCTCCCAGCTATCTCAACCACATAGAGCGCAACCAGCGGCCGGTGTCGGCGCAGCTGCTGTTGCGGCTGGCCGACACCTACGACGTCGACCTGCGCACCCTTGGCCAAACGGGGGGGCCGGCGACGGAGTCGGAGCTGGCCGAAGCTTTCGCCGATCCCCTGTTCCAGGGCCTGACCGTTCCGCGCCACGAAATCGTCCAGCTGGCCGAGGACCAGCCCGCCGCCGCTGACGCCCTGCTGAAGCTCTACCGGGCCTTCGCCGACCGCCGCGCCCGCGACCAGGCCGAGGCCGACCTGTCCGGGGGCGCGGGCGACGAGACGCCCGCCGACTGGGTCCGTGAATACGTGCAGGGCCGACGCAACCACTTCCCGGAACTGGACGCCTTGGGCGAGGCGCTGTCCGGGGTCCTCGAGGCCGCGTCGCCGGGAGAGACCTTCGAGACCCGCGCGCGGGCGCGGCTGCTGGTCCGACACGGTCTCACGGTCCGCACCCTCCCGGCCGAGGTCATGGTCGAATGGACCCGCCGCTACGATCCCCATCGCAAGAGATTGCTGCTGTCGGAAGCGCTCGGCCCGTCGTCCCGCGCCTTCGCCGTCGCCTTCCAGCTGGCCTTGTCCGAACATGACGCCGAACTGACCGCCCTCACCGACGCCGCTGCCCCGCCCGACGAGCCGACCCGCCGCCTGCTCAAGGTCTCCCTGACCAACACCCTCGCGGCCGCCATGGTGATGCCCTACGGCGCTTTCCACAGCACGGCCGAGGCCGCCCATTACGATCTGGCCCGGCTGCAGGCCCGGTTCGGCGTCTCATTCGAGCAGGCGGCCCACCGGCTGACCACCCTTTCGCGGCCGACAGCCAGAGGCGTGCCCTTCTTCCTGATGCGGGTCGATCAGGCGGGGAACATCTCCAAGCGGTTCGCGTCGGGCGCCTTCCCCTTCTCGCGCTTCGGCGGGGCCTGCCCGCGCTGGCGTCTTCACAGCGCCTTTCGCACTCCGGGACGCATCGTGACCCAGATCATCGAGACCCCGGACAGCCAGCGCTGGTTCACGCTCGCCCGCACCGTTGACCGTCAGGGCGCGGAATCCTCCTCTGGCGCCTACACCGAGGGGCATGACCTCGCCATCGGCCTCGGCTGTGAGTTGAGGCACGCCCATCGGCTGGTCTACGCCCGCGGCCTCGACCTCGCCGCGCCCGAGGTCACGCCGATCGGGCCCGCCTGTCGTCTGTGCCACCGCCACCCCTGCGCCGAACGGGCCGCGCCGCCGGTTGACCGGCCGCTGAAGGTCGACGACTGGTCGAAGTCGGTCAGCCCCTACCCGTTCGAGGATGTCCCGCGGACCTGACCTCAGGCGGCGGGCGCCGCCCCCTCGACGGCTTCGTGGACAAACAGCGCCAGGTCGTTCTGGGTGAAGGGCTTGGCCAGACGCAGCACGCCGGCGCCGGCTGAACCGGATGCGTGCTCCGCGTAGCCGGAGGTGATGATCACCGGCAGATCCGGGTGGCTGCGCCGCACCGCTCCGGCGAACTGGGAACCCGTCATATTGGGCATCACCTCGTCGCTGATGATCAGATCGACATCGGGCCGGCTGCGCAGCGCCTCAAGTCCTTCCTTGCCCGACGAGGCGACGATGACCTCGTGGCCCAGGTCGTCGAGCATGGCGGCGGTGTTGGTCAGAACCAGATTGTCGTCGTCCACGGCGAGGATAAGCAGCCGCCGGCCGGTCTCCGCCAGCCGATCGCCGTCGTTGGCCGCCGCCTGCAAAGTTTCCCGGGCGACCACCGGCAGCCAGAGCTCCACCTGCGTGCCGGCTCCCGGACGGCTCTTCATGGACAGCCAGCCCCCCGATTGAGCCGCGAGGCCGTGCACCATCGACAGACCCAGCCCCGTCCCCTTGCCGACGCCCTTGGTGGTGAAAAAGGGCTCGGTCGCGCGGGCCAGCGTCTCTTCGTCCATACCCTCGCCGGTGTCGGACACCACGAGCCGGATGTAGTCGCCGGGCGCGAGCGTTGCGTGATCCCGGATCCGTTCGGGCGTGGCGCTGATGGTGATGGCTCCGCCGCGAGGCATGGCGTCACGCGCGTTGACCGCCAGATTCATCAGGGCGGCCTCGAGCTGCCAGGGATCGGTGTGCGCCCGGGGCAGTTCGCCGGAAAAGCGCATGTTGACCTCGATGTTCGGCCCGATGGTCCGGTCGAGGAAATTCATCAGGCCACGGACCAGCGACGGCACGTCGACCGCCTCCATCTTCAGCTCCTGCTTGCGCGCGAAGGCCAGCATTCGCTGAGTCAGGACCGCTCCCCGCTGCGCCCCCTGCATGGCGTTGTCGATCAGGGGGGTGATGCGCGGGTCGTAGGGAACCCGCTTCCTGACCAGTTCGAGGCTCCCCAGCACCGCCATCAGCAGGTTGTTGAAGTCGTGGGCGATGCCGCCGGTGAGCTGGCCGATCGCCTCCATTTTCTGGGACTGGAACAGGGCCTCGCGGGCTTCCTCCAGCGCCCGCTGGGCCTCCATGCGTTCGGTGACGTCGCGGGTCACCTTGGCGAAGCCGATCACCTGACCGTCGTCGTCGCGGATGGCGTCGAGCACCACATGGGCCATGAAGCGGCTGCCGTCCTTGCGGACGCGCCAGGCCTCCTTTTCGAACCGGCCGGTGCGGGCGGCCGTTTCGAGGGCCTTCGCCGGCTCGCCGGCCGCCCTGTCTTCTTCGGTGTAGAAGCGGGAGAAGTGCTCGCCGATGATCTCCTCCGGCGCGTAGCCCTTGATCCGGGCGGCTCCGGCGTTCCAGCTGCTCACCCGCCCCGACGGGTCAAGCATGTAGATGGCGTAATCCGTCACGCCCTGGACCAGCAGCCGGAACTGCTCCTGACTGCGGCGCAGCGACTCCTCCGCGGCCTTTCGTTCGGTCAGGTCGCGCGTGATCTTGGCGAAACCGACCAGCTCACCGGTGGGCGAGCGCACCGGATCGATGACGACATGGGCCCAGAACTGGCCGCCGTCCTTGCGAACCCGCCAGCCCTCCTGCTCGAACCGGCCCTCCTCCGCGGCCGTCCGCAGCGCCCGCTCCGGCGTGCCGGCGGCCCGCTCCCGTTCGGTATAGAAACGCGAGAAATGCTCGCCGAGGATCTCCGCCGGCTCATACCCCTTGAATCGCTGCGCTCCGGCGTTCCAGCTGGTGATGTGGCCCTGCGGGTCGAGCATGTAGATGGCGTAGTCGGTGATCGCGTCGACCAGCAGCCGGTAACGATCCTCCACGACAGGTACCGAACCCGACACTTCGGCGACATCCATGCGTCCGCCCCCCGGCCCCGTATGTCAGGGAACTGCCGATAACGCCGGAAGAACCGTAGCGGTTCCGTCAGGCGAGAATGACGCGCGAACCTTCCCGTGTGCAGGCCACGCCGGCGCGCTCCAGCAAGCCGGCGATCGCGGCGGCGGGGTCGGTCGCCCCCTCGTCCAGCAGCCGTTCGATGTCCCGCCGCAGGGCGGGGTCGCCCGATGTCACGTCGAGGGCGGTCAGCCATTCATCGCCGGTGAGCACGCCGTCGGCGCGGTTGGCGGCGATCAGCGGCTGGAGAAAGTCGAACCAGTCCCCGCCGGTCGCGCGCTTCTGCGCCGCCTCGGCCGCGAGGGCGAAGACCGCGCCGCAGGCGTAATAGGCACGGTGCTCGCCGCGGCCGCCCGCTTCAGCCACGGGTTGACCGGCCAGACGGACGCAGTCGTCGACTTCCTTCTGCAGCTCGCGGCGCTCGTCCCATGCGTCGTCGATGAACGTCAGGGCCCGGATGGCCATCAGGTCGGCCCCGCCCTCGGTGATCCAGGCGTCGCGCTCGCGCTCGTAGCGGACGGTCTGCCCCAGCCAGAAATGGGCGCTCTCGTGGCCAATGAACCAGCGCGCCATGCCGAGGACCTGAGCCGACGGTTCGACCACGCCCTCGCCCTCGAACGCCATCACCACCAGCCCGGGCATCACGCTGCCGCCCATGGAGGTGAGTCCGCGCGTCGGGCCGGCCCAGCTCATCATGATTGTCGGGTGTTCGGTCTGTCCGGCTCCAAGCCGGCGCGTGTAGTAGTCGGCCACGCGCGGGGCGAAGTCCTCGATCGCCTCGCCGATCCAGCCGGGCAGCTGAGGATCGGCCACCGTGGTCAGCCGCGCGCCCTCCACGATGCTGGCCCGGCCGAACAGCACATAGGTGTCGGCTTCAGCCTCCGTGACCTCAGGCAGGCGGCGGCCGCGGAACAGGATCGGTCCGCCGGCGTCCCGCCAGGTGACCAGCGCCGGCCCCGCCTCGAGTGGATAACCGTTCAGGTCGTTCGGAACCGCCGCCGCCGCTTCCGGCGACGGCAGGGGGAAGACGTCGAACTGTGCGCTGGGCAGGGCCACGGAGCCGTCGGTGAACACCAGCACGCCATAGTCGGCCTCGAGGTTTTCGCCCCGCGGCGTGAAGGCGATCTGGACCCGGCGGGGGACCGGTCCGCCGTCGGCGGCGCGCAGGATGTCGTAACTGCCCACCCGCTCCAGCACCACGCCCGGCGTCAGCACGCGCCATTGCTCGAGCCGCCACGGACGCCGGGTCTCCTGGATCAGCGACGAGCGGAAGAAGGCCCAGACGGGAGCGTCCCGGTCGAGGCTGTAGTCCGCGGTCCAGCGATCTCCATCGCGCGTGACGGCCACCGCCGGCCGCGACGCCGCCGCCACCCCGGCCGGTTCGACCGGCTGGCCCGCGGCGCAGGCGCCGAGCGTGAGCGTCAAGGCCGCCAGCGCGGCCATTCCTGGTCTGAACATCAGAAGTCCCCTTCCACCGCGCCATAGCGCGACCGGATCGCCGGGGTCAGCTTAAGCTTTGGTCAGGCTTCAGCCGGATCAAAGGCGCGCCGCCTCAAGCGCCTGGCGCGCCGCCTCCAGTTCTCCCGCCATGACGGCCTTCAACCGTTCGGGGGCCACGATCTGGACCTGCCTCCCCCAGGTGAACAGGTGCCAGGCCAGTTCGCGCATGCCCGAGGCGCGGAACCGGACGACAACGCCCCCGTCCGGCTGGTCTTCAAGGCTCTGGGTCGGGTGCCAGCGCCAGGCCCGGGCCTCCGCCGCCCCGTCTGGAGAGACTTTCAGCACCACGTCCTCGATCTCGTCCTGATAGATGCCAAAGGACTGGCTGGCGAAGGACTGCAGGTCGAAGTCCGCCGGAGGCGGCGCCATCCCCTGCTCGGCCCGCACGGCGCTCATGCGATCGAGGCGAAAGGTCTGGATGCGGCCGCTCTCGCGGTCGGCGGCGACCAGATAGTTGGCTCGGCCGAACATGACGCCGCACGGGGCCACGCTGCGCCGGCGCGCCTCGGCCCCCGGCCGGCTGTAGATAAAGCCCAGCGGCCGTCCCGCCAGAATGGCCTGACGGATTTGGGCCAGCACGGCCTCGTCCGCCGACGGACGCGGCCCGGCCTGCACCGCGATGGTTTCGGCCCGGACCAGCGCCTCCAGGTCGGGAGCCAGCCGGTTCAGCGTCGTCGAGCGCATGGCCGACTTCAGCTTGCGTTCCAGCCCCTCCAGCGCCGCCGCGCGCCCCGGTTCGCCACTGGCCCGCAATCCCTGCGCCGCCTTGGTCAGTTCGACCAGTTCCTCGGTCGTGGGCGCCTGTTCGAAGGCGGAGAGGCCGCCGCGGATGCGCCAGCGCTTGTTCGGCGGGTCCGACACCTCCTCCGTCTGCGGGAACAGCATGATCACCGCGTCGCGCAGCCGTTCGGCGGTGCGCCGGCCGACGTCGAGTTCACGCTCGATCTCGCCCAGCGTCAGCCCCTCGGCGCTGGCCGCCATGCGCCGGGCGAGGTCGATGACGAGGGCCGCCTTGTCATGTCTCATGCCCGCCACTGAAGCATACGTCCGATTTTGACGCAACGCTGCCTCACAGTCCCATCATCGACAGAAACACCGCTTCAGGAGTTCCTTCCATGGCCCGCGCTTTCGTCCCCCAAGCCGCCGTCGCCGCCTCCCGCTATCTGATCGTTCCCTGCGAGGCCGAGGGCTGCGGCGACCTGGCCGTGATCTGGGACCGGCTCGAGGAACAGGTGATCGACGTCATCGACGCCGGCCTGTCGACCCGCTACGCCGATGAGGACGCCCTGTGGGACGAGGCCCGCCCGGCCTTCGACCCGGCCGAAGACTTCCGCATCGCCGCCTGAACGCCCCGTCCGGCTTGCGGCGACGGCCATGGGCGGCTAGCCCTCCTCTGGCTCGGGAGGATGCAGGACGATGACGACGCAGACGGTGGATGGAGCGCAGCTGGTCAACGGCGCGCTGGCCGCATTCCAGGCCCGCGAGCGCGATGACGCCGCCTATCTGCTGGCCAAGGCCGTGCAGGCCAACCCGCCGCTCGGCGCGCGCTGGGCCTCGGTCTCGCGGCTCGCCGCCACTCTTGGGGAAATCACCCTGGCGCTGGCGGCGGCGCGCAAGCACGTCGCCGCCAGTCCGACCGCCGAGGCCCGGCTGGCCTACGCCCAGCTGCTGATCCAGAGCGGGCGGACGCAGGATGCCCTGCGCGAGGGCGCGGCCCTCGCCCGCGAACGACCCAATGATCCGGCCGCCCTGCATTTCCTCGCCACCTGCCAGGTGCAACTGGGCGATCACGACGCGGCCATCGCCAATCTGCGCCGGATCATCGCCCTGCCGACCGTGGCGCTGGGGGCTGAGAACGCCTGGCACGTGCTCGCCGACATCAAGAAATTCTCTCCCGACGACCCCGACATCGCGCAGATGGAGGCGATGCTGGATCGGATCGGCGCCTCGGACGCCAACCGCCAGAGCCGCATCGTCATGCTCTATGCGCTGGGAAAGGCGCTGGACGACGCCGGCCAGGTCGACCGCGCCTTCGCCTGCTTCGACGAGGCGGCGAAGCTGCAGAAGATCGACAGCACCTTCGACGCCGGCCAGGCCGACGCCTTCGTCGACGCCGTGGTCGGCGGCTACGACCGCGCCTTCATCGACAGCCTGCCGAAGAGCACCGTCGACAGCGACCGGCCGATCTTCGTGCTCGGCCTGCCGCGCTCCGGCACGACCCTCGTCGAGCAGATACTGGTCAGCCATTCCCAGGTCGTCGACGGCGCCGAGGCCAATCTGTTCCGCCCCGCGGCCATGGCCATCAAGGGCTATACGCCGGACGAGGTGCGCGCCTCGTTCGACCGGGCGGACGCGGCTGCGCTGCCGACCCGGATCGGCCGCGCCTACCTGCACCTGGTCGACGAGCGCTTCGGCAAGACCGGGCGGGTGGTCGACAAGACCCTGAACCAGACCCGCTACCTCGGCCTGATCCATCAGGTGCTGCCGAAGGCGAAGCTGATCTGGCTGCGCCGCGACCCGGCCGGCATCGCCTGGTCCTGCTACCGCACCCGCTTCGCCAAGGGCGTCGACTGGACCCGCTCGCTGACGGACATCGCCGCCTATTTCAAGGGCGAGGACCGGCTGCACGCCCACTGGTCGGCGGTGCTGGGCGACAGCCTGCTGACCGTGCCCTACGAGGCGCTGGTCGACGATCCCGAGACCTGGATGCGGCGCATCATCGAGCACGCCGGGCTGGAATGGGAGGACGGCGTCCCGACTTCCACAAGACCGAGCGCGCCGTCACCACCGCCAGCTTCGCCCAGGTCCGCAAGCCGATGTACGCCTCGTCGAAGGAGGCGTGGAAACGGTATGAGGCGCAGCTCAAGCCGTTCTTCGACGCCTACGGTCGTCAGGCCGGATAGCGCGTCCGCAGCGAGGCCGCGGACGCCGCCGCCATCTCCTTCAGCACCCCGGCGTCAACGTCGCCCAGCCGGCTTACATAGACGCAGCCCTTGCCGGCCTTGTGCTTGCCCAGCCGGCTCAGAAACTCATCCCGCCGCTCCTCGCAGCCGGACAGGTAGAAGACCAGATTGGCCTTGCGCGGCGAGAAGCCGACCAGCGGCGCGTCGCCCTCGTGCCCGCTGGCGTAGCGGTAGTGGTATGCGCCGAAGCCGACGATCGACGGCCCCCACATCACCGGAGGCTCTCCGGTCGCCTCGGCCAGCAAGGCGCAGGCCGCCTCGGCGTCGGCCCGGCGCTTGGGATCCTCGACGGTGGCGATGAAGTCAGCGGCGGACGTGGCGCCCGGCCTGGTCTTCTGTTCATACGCCATCGCCTCACCCCTCCTCGTCAGGAGCGCCTGACCTGACCAGTTCGCCGCCAGTATAGCGCGGATCGCCCGTGACCTCACGCACGGCGAAGCCCGGATCGGGGAAGGCCGCCATGGCCGCGTCGTCGGCGAACTCCGCCTCGGCCAGGAACAACCCCGCCAGCGCTCCCTCGAACCGGTCGACCGACAGGGTCGCTCCTTCGGCTCCATAGTAGTGCCGCGTCTTGCGCAACATCCGCCCCGGCAGGCCCGCGAACAGCGCGTATTCCGCCGGACTCAGATACAGGGTGGTGATCAGCCGCCGGTCCGGCGCCAGGTCGGCCTTCTTCGACAGCCTCAGGATCGGCTCCCCGCCGCCTATCGGCGTCGCCCGCCTCAGCCGCAGCCGCGAACTGTCGACATACAGATCCTCGATCGCCTCGGCCCGCAGCACCGGCAGATCCGGCAAGCCCGCGCACAGCCAGCGCCGCTCCCGCTCGACGGCGGCGTATTTCTCCGGCTTGAGGAAACCGAGGGCGGCGGCGGTGGTCACGGCTAGAGCGCCTTCACGATTCCCTCGACCATCTTCTTGGCGTCGGCGAACAGCATCATGGTGTTGTCGCGGAAGAACAGCTCGTTCTCCACGCCGGCATAGCCGCTGCCCATGCCGCGCTTGATGAACAGCACCGTCCCCGCCTTCTCCACGTCCAGCACCGGCATGCCGTAGATCGGGCTCTGCGGGTCGGTCTTGGCGGCCGGGTTGGTGACGTCGTTGGCCCCGATGACGAAGGCCACGTCGCAGCTCGAGAACTCGCTGTTGATGTCCTCCAGCTCGAACACCTCGTCATAGGGGACGTTGGCCTCGGCCAGCAGGACGTTCATGTGCCCCGGCATCCGCCCGGCGACGGGGTGGATGGCGTATTTCACCTCGACCCCCTCCTCCTTGAGCTTGTCGGCCATCTCGCGCAGCGCATGCTGGGCCTGGGCCACGGCCATGCCGTAGCCGGGGACGATGATCACCTTCGAGGCGTTCTTCATGATGAAGGCCGCATCCTCGGCCGAGCCCTGCTTGACCGGCCGGGTCTCAACCGCGCCGCCGCCAGCCGCGGCGGTCTCGCCGCCGAAGCCGCCCAGGATCACCGAGATGAAGCTGCGGTTCATCCCCTTGCACATGATGTAGCTCAGGATCGCGCCCGAGCTGCCGACCAGCGCCCCGGTGATGATCAGGGCGATGTTCTCCAGCGTGAAGCCGAGCGCCGCCGCGGCCCAGCCCGAGTAGGAGTTGAGCATCGACACCACGACCGGCATATCCGCCCCGCCGATGGGGATGATCAGGGTCGCGCCCAGGATCAGGGCGATGATGAACACGCCCCAGAAGGCCCAGACCGCCGTCCCGCCCGAGCCGATCATCACCCCGATCAGCAGCACCAGTCCCAGGGCCAGGGCGATGTTGATCAGGTGCCGGGCCGGCAGGATGATCGGCGCCCCGCTCATATTGCCGTTCAGCTTGGCGAAGGCGATCACCGAGCCGGTGAAGGTGATCGCCCCGATCGCCACGCCGAGGCTGAGCTCGATGATCGAGATCGTCTTGATGCCGCTGGCGAGGTCCAGCGGGTCGTTGAGGATGCCGAACGAGCCGGGCGCGTAGACCGCTCCCACCGCAACCAGACAGGCGGCCATCCCGACGAGGCTGTGGAAGGCGGCGACCAGTTGCGGCATCTGGGTCATCTGCACCCGCGCCGCGATCAGGGCCCCGGCCCCACCGCCGACCACCACCCCGCCGCCGATCAGGGCCAGCGTCAGCGGATCCAGCGTCCCGCTCGACCACAGGGTCGCCAGCGTCACACCGACCGCCAGGGCCATGCCGGTCATGCCGAGTGTGTTGCCGCGCCGGCTCGTCTCCGGGCTCGACAACCCGCGCAGGCTGAGGATGAACAGGACGCCCGAGACCAGATAGGCCAGGGCGGCGATCGATGCGTTCATGCGGTCAGTTTCCCCTCATCGTCGCGTTCAATTCCCCGACGGCGGACACGCCGTCCGCGCCAGCCGCCACAGGGCGGCGGCGATGAACAGCGGGGCCAGCAACGCCATCGCCCAGTCCCAGACGCCCATGGTCTTCTCCTGCGCCACGATGCGCAGAAGCACCGACGAAAACAGCAGCACCACGCCGCAGTCGAGGAAGCGCAGCTTGCGAATGGCGTCCTTCTCGCCGAGCCAGCTCCACAGCCACAGCCCGGCCCCGATCGCCGTGGCGATCCAGGACGCGCCGACCGCGAACTGCTGCGGGTCGAAGGTCATCCCTTCTGGTTCCGGACTCTCGGGAAGAAGGAGCCTGAGCGAAGCGACAGGACGAACTGGGCTGAGAGGATGACAGCCGCAACGAGAGGCAGGCTGAACTCGATCCAGTCCGCCCGTTGCCAGGCTCCCCACGCCCGCCAGAAGAAATACAGAATCATCAGCGGATAGAGCGTCGCCATCATGGCCCACTCCACACGGGTGCGCAGGCGTTGGCTCATGCGGCCGCTGATGTGCGCGAAGGCCAGCACCATCGCCAGGGCGAAGGGCACGATCGCCATGAAGAGAAGTCCCTGGATCACGACACGGACTCCCCTGCCTTGGGCTTCTCCTTCTTGCGGTACATGGCCAGCATGCGCCGGGTGACCATGAAGCCGCCGAAGATATTGACGCTGGCCAGGGTCACGGCCGCGACGCCGGCGCCCTTGGCGATCCAGCCGTCGTCGCCGCTCGCCGCCGCCGCCGCGATCAGCCCGCCGACCACGATCACCGACGAAATGGCGTTGGTCACCGCCATCAACGGCGTGTGCAGCGCCGGAGTCACCGACCAGACGACGTAGTAGCCGACGAAGATCGCCAGCACGAAGATGGCGAGGCGGAAGATGGTGGGGTCCACGTGTTCCATCAGCCTTTGACTCCTTCGTGCACCACGGCCCCGCCGTGGGTCACCGCCGCCGCCTTGAGAATCTCGTCCTCGAGGTCGACCGCCAGCGCCCCGTCCCTGACCATCAGCCCGACGAAGGCGGCGAGGTTGCGCGCATACAGGGCCGAGGCGTCCGCCGCGATCCGGCCAGCCATGTTCGTCCAGCCGACGATCTGCACCCCGTTCGCCGTCGTCACCACCTCGCCGGCCTTCGCCCCCTCGACGTTGCCGCCGTTGTCGATGGCGAGATCGACCAGCACGCTGCCGGGCTTCATCGAGGCCACATGCGCCGCCGTGACCAGCCGCGGCGCGGGACGGCCGGGGATCAGGGCGGTGGTGATGACGATGTCCTGCTTGACGATGTGCGAGGCGGTCAGCTCGGCCTGCTTGGCCTGATATTCCGGCGACATCGGCTTGGCGTAGCCGGCGGCGGTCTCGGCGGCCTTGAACTCCTCGTCCTCGACGGCCACGAATTTGGCTCCGAGGCTCTCGACCTGCTCCTTCGACGCCGGTCGCACGTCGGTGGCCGTGACCACCGCTCCCAGCCGCCGGGCGGTGGCGATGGCCTGCAGCCCGGCCACGCCCGCGCCCATGACGAAGACCTTGGCCGGAGCCACCGTGCCCGCCGCCGTCATCATCATCGGGAAGCCCTTGCCGAAGGCGTACGCCGCCTCGATCACCGCCCGGTAGCCGGCCAGATTGGCCTGCGACGACAGGGCGTCCATGACCTGCGCCCGGGTGATCCGCGGCACGAACTCCATGGCGAAAGCGGTGACGCCCTGTCCGGACAGGGCCGTCACCGTCTCCTTGTCGCGATACGCATCCAGCAGGGCCACGACCACGGCGCCGGGCTTGAGGGCGCTGGTCTCCTGCGCCGTCGGGCCCCGCACCTTCAGCAGGATGTCGGCTCCGGCCAGCACCGCCTTGATGTCCTTGGCCACCGTCGCGCCGGCCGCCGCATAGTCCGCGTCCGGAATGGACGAGCCCGCGCCGGTTCCGGCCTCGATGGCGACGGTCGCGCCGAGCGCGATGAGCTTCTTCACCGTTTCCGGGGTGACGGCGCAGCGCGTCTCGCCGTCTCGGCGTTCGCGGGTCACGGCGATGGCGACGGCCAAGCGAATCCCTCCGTCAGAACTGGACGGGGAACGTTAGGCTTATCCGGGACAGCCCGTCAAAAGAGGAAGTCCTTCCCGCCCCTGCGGGGCGGAGGACCGCAGTCTTCAGTGAGACTTCTTGCCCGACTTCAGGAAGAAGAAGCCGGCGATCAGGACCACCGCCGCCGTGATGGCGCCACCGATGAAGCTGCCGTCCGGCTGGAACCACAGCACCAGGAAGGTCAGCACCGCCGCGGTCAGCAGCGAGCCCCACTTGGCCAGGTTGATGAACAGCGTGAACGTCGCTGACTGTTCCTCAATGTGCTGCGAACCCCGGACGTAGTCGTCGTGCGCGTCGGAGGCGTGGTGCGGGTCGGCCATGGTCGGGTCCGGGAATCTGCAAGAGACGTTGGCGCCCTTATAGCGGCGCGGCGCGCGCGCTCAAGCGGGCGGCGACAATTCGCGCCCCGCTCAGTCCAGCGCCGCCAGCACGTCGCGGGTGAAGGCGATGTGATCGAAGCGGCGCCCCGCCGGATCCTCGCCCCGCCGCACGATGACGACCCTCCGGCCCGGCACGATGATCACATACTGGCCGCGGTTGCCGTTGGCGGAGATCGCATCGGCCGGGATGCCTTCCGACTTGTCGAACAGCCAGAAGGTGGCGCCGTAGCCCTGTTCCCCGCTCGGCTGCGGTCCCGACGGCCGCGAGACGTAGTCGCGCCAGCCCTCGGGCAGGACGCGGACCCCGTCGACCACCCCGTCGTCGACGTACAGCTGCCCGAAGCGAGCCAGGTCCCGCGCCGTCGACCACACCTGGCTCGACAGCATGTAGTTCCCGCGCCAGTCGGTCTCGGCCCAGGTATCGTACATGCCCAGGGTCCGGAACAGGTCCGCAGGCGGGTGTTCCCGAAAGGTCGGGGCGATGCTCAGGATAGCCAGCAGGATGTCATTGTTGGCGTAGCGGTAGCGGCTGCCCGGCGACGCGATCAGCGGCCATGTCGTGGCCTGCTCGTCCACCCCGACTCCGCCGAAATACAGGGCGTCGGTGCGGTTGCCCGCCGTGTCGCTGGTCAGGCCCGAGGCCATGCGCAGCAGCTGGTCCAGCGTGATGGCCGCGCGCGGGTCGCCGGGCGTCGCCCAGTCCGCGATCGCCGCCGGGCCGTTCACGTCCACGTCTCCCCGCTGAACGGCGGCGCCGATCACCGTGCCCGCGAGTGACTTGGCCACTGACCAGGTCCGCTGGGGCGTGTCGACGTCGAAGCCCTGCGCATACCTTTCGCTGAGCAGCAGGCCGTCCTTGAGCACCACCACCGCCGTGGTGTTCGCGCCCTCGCCATAACCATCCCCGAACGCCCTCTCGACCGCGTCCCTGAGGGCGGAGTCCTGGTCCACGATCTGGCCCGCCGGCAATTCCGCATTGACCCGCAGACCCGGCCGCAGAATCTCGTCGACCTCGCCGGACCAGCCGACCGGCATGATCGCGCAGCCCCGGCCGGGGCTCCACACCGCCACCCGCGGCGGCATCGCATCATTCCACGCCACCGAGACGGTGCGCTCCCCCATCTCGACCGGCATCTCGCGGACCAGCGGGTCCAGTTCCGGATAGACGCCGACCAATTCGTTGGCCTCGACGCTCTCGACGGTGCGCGAGCCGCCCGCGGCCTCGGCGTTCTTGACCGCCCCGCAGACCATCAGCGCCTTGTAGCCCGCCGCCATGGCGCGCGTGGCGGGCGTCGGCGGCGTCGGCGGCGTCTGGGCGAATGACGGGCCGGCGAGAACCACGGCGGTGGCGAGGATCAGGATGCGCATGGGGCGGACGCTCGCCCGCCCTCGCGGCTCCGTCAACTCACGCCAGCGCCTCGAACTGGTCGATCAGCCCCTCCAGCCGCTTCGTGCCGATGGTCCAGAAGGCCGGGTCGCGCGGGTTCAGCCCGAACGGCGCCAGCGCCTCGACGTAGCCCTTCGATCCTCCGCCCGCGAGCAGCTCGCGATACAGCGGCGTGAACCCCTCGGGGTCCTTCGCCCGCGTCTCCATCAACGCCGCCACCAGCAGGTCCCCGAACGCATAGGCGTAGACGTAGAAGGGCGAATGCACGAAGTGGCTGACATAGCTCCACCAGTGCTCATAGCCGGGGTTCAGGGTCACGGCCGGCCCCAGCGAGCCGCCCATCTCCTCCATCCAGATCTCGCTGATCCGGTCGACCGCCAGCTCGCCTCTCGCCCGCTCGTCGTGGAACCGCGTCTCGAAGCGGTGGAAGGCGATCTGCCGGATCACCGTGTTCAGCCCGTCCTCGATCCGCCCGGCCAGCAGGCCGCGCTGCTCCGCCCGGGGAGCCGTCTTCAGCAGCCGGTCGAAGGTCAGGCCCTCGGCGAAGATCGAAGCCGTCTCGGCCAGGGTCAGCGGCGTGTCGGCAAGCAGACTGCCCTGCCCCGCCGCCAGCGTCTGGTGAACCCCATGGCCCAGCTCGTGCGCCAGGGTCAGCACGTCACGCCGCTCGCCCATCCAGTTCAGGAACACATAGGGATGGCGGTCTGAGGTTACCGGGTGCGCATAGGCCCCCGACTGTTTCCCGGGCCGCGCCCGTCCGTCGATCCACGGCCGCTCGAAGAAGCCCCGCGCCCGTTCGGCGAACTCGCCGCCCAGATCGCCGAAGCTCTCCAGCACCAGTTCGCGCCCCTGCGTCCAGTCATAACCCCGGGGGGCGCTGGTTTCGATCGGGGCGTTGCGGTCCCACTGGTCCAGCTTCGCCTTGCCCATGGCCCGGGCCTTGAGCGCGTAATAGCGGTGCGACAGGCGCGGATAGGCCGCCGCCACCGCCTCGGCCATGGCGTCGACGGCGTCCCCATCCACCTCATTGGCCAGATGGCGACTGTCGGCGGGACGTTTGAAGCCGCGCCATTTGTCTTCCAGCGCCTTGTCGGCGGCGACGGTGTTGAGTACCAGGGCCATGGTCTTGCTGCGGGCGCCGAGCGCCTCGTTCAGCCCCTCGGCCGCCGCCTTGCGCCGCGCAGCCTTGGGATCGGCCAGCCGGTTCAGCGCCTCGGACAGGGTCAGCTCGTCCTTGCCCGCCTTCACCTTCATCGCCGCCATGGTCTCGTCGAACAGGCGCGGCCACTGGGCGCTGATCGGGGCGCGCTCGGCGAGGAAGGTCTCCAGGTCGTGCGACAGCTCATGCGGCTTCATCGCCCGCACCCGCCGCAGCCACGGTCGCCAGCGGGCGGCGGCCGACGAGGCGGCGAGGGCGGCGTCGATCTCCGCCTCCTCCAGCTGGTTGATCTCCAGCGTCACCCAGACGGCCGGGGTGGCGATGGCGGTGACTCTCTCGCGCACCGTCGCCTCGAAGCCCTGGGCGCCGGCGTCATTGCGATCGGTCGAGGCGGCGAGGAAGGCGTAGGCCCCCAGCGCGCCCAGCAGGTCCGACGCCTGCTCGTACAGCGTCACCGCCCGGTCCAGCCGTTCGCCCAGCAGGGCCGCGTCCGCCCTCGCCCCGACCAGCCGGCCCTGCAGGGCGGTGAGCTCGGCGACAAGGCCGCGGGCCCTCTCCAGGTCCGCCTCGATACGGGCGTCCTCACGCGAGGCGTAAAGGTCGGTCAGGTCCCAAAGCGGCGCTTCGGCGGGGTCGGCGGGGGTCTGGAAGGGCGCGTTCATGGCTTTCCTTTTGGGGATGCGGCTCGCCGTGCGCAACGCCCGAAAACCGCCAGACGTCCACGGCTGCGCCTGTCAGATGGAGGGCGAAGGAGAGCCCGATGAGTTTTCGCATCCACGCCCTGCCGCTGGCGCCGTTCCGTCCGCTGTTCGCGATGGACGACGCCGCCCTGGCCGCGCTCGGCGCGCGCCGCATGATCGCCGACGCCCCTCACGCCGCTCCGTGCCGGGTCAGCCTCGACGACGCTGAACCGGGCGAGCGGCTGATCCTGCTGAACCACCGTCACCTCGACGCACCGGAAAGCCCGTACCGCTCGGAAGGCCCGGTCTTCGTGCGCGAAGCGGCCGTCGGGGCGGCGCTCTCGGCCGACGAGGTTCCGGACATGCTGGGCCGCCGCCTGCTTTCGGTGCGGGCCTACGACGCCGACTGGATGATGACCCACGGCGATGTGGTCGAGGGGCGCGATCTTGCGGCCAGGCTGTCGGACTGGTTCGCCGACCCGGCCGTCTCGATCATCCATCTGCATACCGCGCGCCGCGGCTGCTTCATGGCGACGGCGGAAAGGGCCTGACCAGGTCAGAGACCCAGCCACCGCCGCCAGGACCGCCATCCTGAGCCGGTCCGCGCAGCCCCCTTCGCGACTGTTCCCCCAGACGGCGAAGAGGCCGGATCGACCCCCGGTTCGAAGCCGGCGATCAGCGCCCGCAGATCGGGCTCGTCGACGCGCCGCGCCGCCTCCTCGCGCGTCAACCAGACGCGCTCCCGCTCGTCCCGCTCCTGCCAGTCCGGGTGTTCGAGGGTCACCTCCAGCCCGTAGAGGTCCACGGTGCACCAGCGCGACGCCCGCCGCTTCAGCACCTTCAGATAGTGGAAGCTGCCTAGTGGCCGTTCGCTGATCGCGCCCTCGACGCCCGCCTCCTCCAGCGCCTCCTGTGCGGCGGCTTCGGCGTCGGTCTTGCCGGACATGCGGCCGCCCTTGGGCGTGACCCAGCGCCGGGTCTCGCGCGAGGTGATCAGCAGGACTTCCACGCCGTCTTGCCCGCGACGCCACGGCAGGGCGGCGACCTGGCGGCGCTCGGCCTGTTCGGGGCGAGGGGCGGCCGTCGCGGTCACGTCAGGAAGGCTCCGCCCACCCAGTAGAACAGGGCCCCGATGGCCGCCGCCGCCGGCATGGTGATGAACCAGGCCGTGACGATGCTGCGCGCGACGCCCCAGCGCACCGCCGAGGCCCGCCGGGCCGCGCCGACGCCGACGATGGCTCCGGTGATGGTGTGGGTCGTGGAGACCGGTATGCCCAGGCCCGTGGCCATGAACAGGGTGATGGCCCCGCCGGTCTCGGCGCAGAAGCCCTGCTGCGGGCTCAGCCGCGTGATTCGCGAGCCCATGGTGTGGACGATGCGCCAGCCGCCGAACAGCGTGCCGAGGGCGATCGCCGCCTGACAGGTGATGACCACCCAGAAGGGCACCGAGAACTCCGTCCCCGCCGGCGCCCTTGAGAACAGCAGCACGGCGATGATGCCCATCGTCTTCTGCGCGTCATTGCCGCCGTGCCCCAGCGAATAGGCCGAGGCCGAGACGAACTGCGCCCGCCGGAACACCTTGTCCGCCGTCGACGGATTCACCCTTACGAAGACCCATGACACGATCAGGACCAGCAACAGGGCGAGGGTGAAGCCGACGGCCGGCGACAGGAAGATGGCGCTCACGGTCTTGGTCACCCCGGCCACGACGATCGCGGCCGTGCCGGCCTTGGCCACGCCCGCGCCCAGCAGGCCGCCGATCAGGGCGTGCGAGCTGGACGACGGAATTCCGGCCAGCCAGGTGATCACGTTCCAGCTGATCGCCCCCATCAGTGCCCCGAAGATCACCTGATCGGAGATGATGGCCGG
Organism: Brevundimonas sp.; assembly: GCF_036402095.1. Classification (GTDB taxonomy): domain Bacteria; phylum Pseudomonadota; class Alphaproteobacteria; order Caulobacterales; family Caulobacteraceae; genus Brevundimonas. The sequence continues at coordinate 52,304 of NZ_DASWTO010000017.1, forward strand.
GTCGATGATGCCCTTGCCGATGGTGTTGGCCACATGCAGGCCGAAGAACAGGAAGGCGATGAAGTTGAAGAACGCGGCCCAGCCGACGGCGTAGATCGGCGGCAGCACCCGCGTCGCCACGATGGTGGCGATCGAATTGGCCGCGTCGTGCAGGCCATTCAGGAAGTCGAACAGCAGGGCGACGGCGATCAGGAAGATCAGGATCAGCAGGGCGCCGTCCATGGGGCGCTCCTACAGGTGCTCGACCAGAATGCCGCTGATGCGGTTGGCCACGTCCTCGAACCGGTCGACGACCTTCTCGAGGTGGTCGTAGACCTCGCCGCCGATCAGGAACGCCATGGCGTCGCCGTCCCGGTGGGCCTCGTACAGCGCCTTCATGCCGGCGTCGTACAGGGTGTCGCTGTCGCTCTCCAGCCGCGCGATCTGCTCGGTCAATTCGTTCAGGCGCGCCCGGTGCTTGCGCATATCGGGCAACAGGCTCACCGCCTCGACCGTGAGCGCCGCCGCCTCCACCGCGATGTCGCCCAGCTGGCGCATGTGCGGGGCGAAGTCGCGGATTTCGTACAGGGTGATGACCTTGGCCGTCTTCTGCATCTGGTCGATGGAGTCGTCGAGCGAGTTGGTCAGGCCGCGGATGTCCGACCGGTCGAACGGGGTGATGAAGCTGCGGCGCACCGCGAACAGCACCTCGCGGGCCACGGCGTCGGCCTCATGCTCGTGATCGACGATCCTCTGGCACCAGCGCGGCGTCTCGTCGCCGCCCTCCAGCACCTTGCGCAGCGCCTCGGCGCCCTTGATCAGCGTCGCCGCGTGCGCGTCGAACAGCCGGAAGAAATTGTCTTCCTTGGGCAGCAGCGCCTGAAACCAGCCCAGCATCGCGAATCTCCCGCAGAATTCCGTGTGCGGTCACTCCCGCGTCCGCCCGGGTGCGTCAACCCGTCAGAAGGCTGACGGTTCGCCTGGCGCTCAGCGCGCCTCTTTCTGCGCCGCCCCGCCCAGTGCGGAACAGTCGAAACGGATGCAGAATTTCTCGGTCAGCCCCTCCAGCCGGGGCATCAGCAGCGCCGACATGGTCTCCTGCATCTCCATGCTCATGTCGACCTGCTTGCGCACGATCGAGCGGCCGACCGGCGACTCGTAGAAGGCGATGGCGCTCTCCAGCTCCGGGACGGTGAAGCTGTCGGCCACGTCGTCGCGGAACTCCTGCACCGTGGCGTCCATCACTTCGGCGAGCGTCTCGCTCACGGTCTCGATCAGCCAGGCGCGCTGTTCGGCGGGCATGCCCGAGGCGTTGTAGCTTTCCTCGAGCTGGCCGCGCATCTGCTTCACCAGATCGCCGCCCTGGGTGAGGACCAGGTAGCGTTCGGCCAGGTCGAGATGGTTCTGCCGCGCGGCGTCCGGGACGCTCTGCGCGAAAGCCGGTCCGGCCGCGACGGCCAGCGCGGCCGCTATGATGGCGATGATCCGCATGGTCCGCCCCCCTCAGCCGCCACTCTCCCCCTTGCAACGGCAGGGTGCAAACGAAAACGGCGGCGGAGATCGCTCTCCGCCGCCGCTGTCGCTTTGGGATCAGCCCGTTCAGACGTTCAGCGACGCCGGATCGACCTTGAAGCCCGGTCCCATGGTCGAGGACAGGGTGATGCGCTTGATGTAGGTACCCTTGGCGCCGGCCGGACGGGCCTTGCTGAGGGCGTCGACATAGGCCTTCACGTTGGCTTCGAGGGCTTCCTGGGTGAAGGAGGCCTTGCCGATGCCGCCGTGGGCGATGCCGGCCTTCTCGACGCGGAACTCGACCGCGCCGCCCTTGGCGTCCTTGACGGCCTGGGCGACGTTCGGGGTCACGGTGCCGACCTTGGGGTTGGGCATCAGGCCGCGCGGGCCCAGCACCTTACCCAGACGGCCGACCAGGGCCATCATGTCCGGGGACGCGATGACGCGGTCGAAGTCCATGAAGCCGCCGTTGATCTTCTCGTACAGATCCTCGGCGCCCACCAGGTCGGCGCCGGCCGCGAGGGCCTCGGCCGCCTTGGCGTCCTTGGCGAAGACGGCGACGCGAACGTCGCGGCCCGTGCCCGACGGCAGGTTGACCACGCCGCGGACCTGCTGGTCGGCGTGACGCGGGTCGACGCCGAGGTTGACGGCGATCTCGATCGACTCGTCGAACTTGGCCGAGGCGTTGGACTTCACCGCGGCGATGGCGTCGGTGAACGGCAGCGGCGTGGTGACGTCGCCGGTGCGAGCCTTGAAGCGCTTGGTTTGCTTGGCCATGTGCTTAGCCCTCCACGACGTTGAGGCCCATGGCGCGAGCCGAGCCTTCGATGATCTTGGTCGCCGCGTCCAGGTCGTTGGCGTTCAGATCCTTCATCTTCTTTTCGGCGATCTCGCGCAGCTGGCCGCGCGTGATCTTGCCGGCCACTTCGCGGCCCGTCATCTTCGAGCCCGAGGTGATGCCGGCGGCCTGCTTGATGTAGTGGGTCGCGGGCGGGGTCTTGGTGACGAAGGTGAAGCTCTTGTCCTGATAGACGGTGATCACCGTCGGCAGGGGCGTGCCCTTCACTTCCTTCTCGGTGCGCGCGTTGAACTCCTTGACGAAGCCCATGATGTTGACGCCGCGCTGACCCAGGGCCGGGCCGATCGGGGGCGACGGCGTGGCGTTGCCGGCCGGCACCTGCAGCTTGATGTAGCCGAGAATCTTCTTGGCCATTGGTCTCTCCTTACAATGGCCCCGAACTCAATCGCGGCCGGTGAGCCGTGGTCGTGGCATGGCTGCCTCCCACGGATTTATGCGGGCGAACCCGCACCGCCCCTCAGAGCGAGGCGCGCGTGTAGCGGATATGGGCCGGAAAGGCAAACGTGGAGCGGCGTCGCACGCCCGGGGGACGCCGCCGCGAGCTGTGTCCTAGCCCGCGACCTTCTCGACCTGGCTGTATTCCAGATCGACCGGGGTCGGACGGCCGAAGATGGACACCGCGACCCGCAGGCGCGCCGAGTCCTCGTCGACGCTCTCGACCTGGCCGTCGAAGCTGGCGAACGGACCGTCGATGACCTTGACGGTCTCGCCGATGTCGAAGCGGATCGTGGGCTTCGGACGCTCGACGCCCTCTTCCACCGCGCCGATGATGTTCTGGACCTCACGTTCCGACACCGGCAGCGGCTTGGTGCCGCCGGCGGCGCCAAGGAAGCCGGTGACCTTCGGGGTGTTCTTGACCAGGTGGTAGGCGTCGTCGGTCATCTCCATCTTCACCAGCACATAGCCGGGGAAGAATTTGCGCTCCGAGTTGACCTTGCGGCCGCGGCGGATCTCGACGACGTCCTCGGTCGGCACGAGGATTTCCGAGAAACAGTCCTCGAGGCCCTGCTGACGCGCCTGGTCCTGCAGGTGCTGGGCCACCTTCTTCTCGAAGTTCGAGTAGGCGTGGACGATGTACCACTTGTGGCGCGGGTTGGCGGGCTTGGCGGCGGGAGCGGCGTCGGTCATGGGCGTGTCTCTTACTGACCGATGGCCAGGATGAAGCGCGAAGCGAAGGCCAGGCCGGTGTCGACGATCCAGAAGAACGCCGCGGCGATCACGACCATGATGAAGACCATCACCGAGGTGATCCAGGTTTCCTTGCGGCTCGGCCACACGATCTTGCGGCCCTCGGCCCGCACCTGGCTGATGAACTGCGGAATCGAGACCCGCGGCTTCTTCGGCGCGTCGGCCGCGACGGCGGCGCCCGCGATCGCGGGCTGGGCGGTCTGCGGGCGGCGCCCGGGGGTCTTGGCCTTGGCCATCATGATTCCGTCAAAGAATTGAACCTGCCGCCCCCAGATAGGGGCTCCCATCCGGCGGCGACAGGGGAAATGGCAGGAGTTGGGGGACTCGAACCCACGACCCCCGGTTTTGGAGACCGGTGCTCTACCAGCTGAGCTAAACTCCTGGAGCAAACGACAGCACGCTCCGAAGAACGCATGTGATCGCCAGACCGGGGCGTATGCCCCACGCCGCCGCTGTTTTCAAGGGCGGAACCGTCAATCCTCGTGGTGCGCCGCCACCGCGCTGGCCTCGTCCTCGCGCTTCACCACCTGCCGGAACAGCAGCTTGTCGATGCGCCGGTCGTCCATGTCGATCACCTCGACCTCGAAACGGCCCAGCTGCAGGATTTCGCCCTCGTCCGGCACGCGCGACAGCTGGTGCAGGACCAGGCCGGCGACGGTGTGGAATCCCTCCGCCTCGCCGAAATCCTCGCCCAGCGTATCGGCCAGCTCCTCGATGTCGGCCTGGCCGTCGACCAGCCAGCTGCCATCCTCGCGCTGGCGGATATAAGCCTCTTCCTCGTCGTGACCCTCGTCGAAGTCGCCGGCGATCATCTCCAGCAGGTCGGTCGCCGTGACTACCCCCTCGAAGGCGCCGTATTCGTCGACGAGGAAGGCCATGTGGACCTTCGAGGCCTTGAGAATCTCCAGCGCCTTCAGCACCGAGGTCGACTGCGGAATGAAGGCCGGCGTCTGCACCAGCCGTTCGACGTTGAACTCGCCGTTGTCCAGCAGGCTGTCCAGCAGATCCTTCTTGTGCACCACGCCCAGCGGATTATCGACGTCGTTCTCGCGCGCCACCACGATACGCGAATAGGGACAGGTGCGGATTTCCTGACGCAGCTGCTCCTCGCTGTCGTCCAGCGCGATCCAGAAGACCTCGTGGCGCGGCGTCATGGCCACGCGGATGGGCCGGTCGCCGAGGCGCAGGATCTCCTCGATCATTTCCTGCTCTTCCGGCTCGATGAGACCGGCCGAGGTGCCCTCGGCGATCATCGTCTCGACCTCTTCCTGGGTCACATCCGACCCGTCGCGGTCCTTGACCCCCATGATCTTGAGGATGGCCGAGGTCGACACCGTCAGCACCACCACGAACGGCTTCAGCACCGTGGCCACCGTCGCGATCGGGGCCGCCATCTTGGAGGCGATCGGTTCCGGGAAGATCAGCGCCAGCCGCTTGGGCACCAGTTCGCCGACGATCACCGAGACATAGGTGATGAAGATGATGACCAGGGCGGTCGAGGCGATCTGGTTCCAATGTCCGAACGCCGGAAAGGCGTCGTTGAGGATGCGGGTCAGCTCGCCGGCGATAGAGGCCTGGCCGTAGGCGCCCGCTGCGATGCCGATCAGGGTGATGCCGACCTGCACGGCCGACAGGAAATGGGTCGGTTCCTCCGCCAGCTTCAGCGCCGCCCGCGCTCCCCGGTCGCCGCGCTCCGCCCGGCTCTGCAGCTTGGATTTGCGCGACGACACGACCGCGAGTTCGGTCATGGAAAACAGGCCGTTCAGCACCACGAGCAGCAGTACGACGACGATGGCGATGGCTAACATCTAGGGGGAGCGAGACCGGCGCGGCGCGACAGTCGGCGTCCGCGAGGCGAATGATAGGGGGGTTTTTCCCCCTCCGCCACGATTTCCTTTCGCGATCAGCGCGTACGGCCGGCCTCGACGCCGCCGTAGGGGCCGGGGGTCGCCCCGTCGTCGGGCCCCAGGGCGGCGCAGGCCGACATGCCGATCAGGGTGCCGATGAACAGGCCGGTTCGAAGCGCGCGCCGCATGGTTACTCAATCCCTAACGTCCGTGGCTCGAACGTAGGCCCCGGTTCCCGGTTCCCGGCAAGGCCGATCTCCCGGCCGGGGAATTGCGAAGGGGCGGCGCTCGCGCACCGCCCCCTGCACGCGAACCCGCCGTCCGGGATCAGGCCGGCGGCCGTTTGCCCGGGGCGCGCGTGACCTTGTCGGCCCAGCTCTGCGCCACCTGGCCCGCGGCGTTCCGTCCGCCCAGGCCGAAGGCCAGGGCCGCGGCCACCGCCGCCGCGCCCAGCACCAGGCCGAAGGCCAGCAGCACCACGTCGTCGGCGATGCCCATGAAGCGCAGACCCATGGCCGTGGCCAGGGCGATGGTCGCCCAGCGCACCAGGGTCGAGGCGAAACGGTCGGCCCCGCCGGTGCCCTTGTCGATCAGCCGCGCCAGCACATCGGCGATCAGCACGCCCGCCGTGATGATGACGCCGCCGACGATGACGCGTCCGGCGAGGCCGAGGATCTCCTCGACCGTGGTGGCCAGGGTGGCGAACTGCAGCAGACGCGCCGCCTCCACCGCCGTGAAGGCGACGATGGCGACCATGACCAGCCGGCCGACCACGCGCGACGGCGTCAGCGGAACCGGCGCCGCCGGGGCGCCGCCCAGCACCGCCGCCGTGGCGGGCGTGACGTCGCCGGCGTAGGGAGCCGTCGTGGTGGGGGGCTCGGCCGCCGGCCGGTTGAAGGCCAGGCTCATGGCGCTCGATACGCTGCGGTCGAAGCCGGTGGCCGGCAGGATTCGCTCGATGACGTGCGCCACCCATCGGCCGATGAACCAGCCGACCGCCAGCACGATGGCCGCGGCCAGCACCCGGGGGATGGCGTCGAACACCGTCGACAGCACCGCCACCGCCGGCACCGTCAGCGACTCGATGCCCAGCTGTTCCAGCGCGGCGATGGTGATGGGGATCAGCACCAGCACGAACACCAGGGTGCCGACGGCGGCGCTGACCCCGGTCGAGCCGGTCGCCCGCGACAGGCCGGCCTTCTCCAGCCAGCGGTCGGCGTTGGCGGCCTGCAGCGCCGCCTCGGTGACCCGCCGGGCCAGGGTGGCGACCACGAAGCCGATGAAGAAGATCAGCACCGCGCCCAGCACATTGGGCAGGAAGGAGGCCACCTGGGTCAGCAGGGCGTTCAGCGGCAGCACCACCTGGCCGAGGTTGAGCACCCCGAGCGCCGCGACCACGCCGAACAGCAGGATCAGCCAGAAGGCGACGTCGCCGAGGCTGGCCCCGACCGTATGTCTTGGATTCTCGCTGAGGTTGGCCTTCGACGCGCCGGGAATGCGGTCGACCGCCTTGGCCAGGGCCCATTTGACGGCCTTGCCGATGAACCAGGCGGCCACGAGGATCACCACCGCGCCCAGCACCCTCGGCGCCCAGACCTCGAACAGCTGCTCCCAGCCGATGAATTCGTAACCGGTATCGTACATCCAACCCGCCCGTCTCGCGCCGCGACCGCCGCGGCGTCCTCGGGGGCGGAAACGGGACGGGGGCGGCAATGTTCCGGGCCCGACGCGGCGGCTTCAACCCTTCCGCGCGCCGAAACCGCGGCGGACAGCAAAACGGCCCCGGAGTCTCCTCCGGGGCCGGTCTGTCTTGTTGGCCTATGCTCGCCTCGCGGCGGCTCGCGGCGTGAGGCCCGAAGGCGCGCTCAAGGAGCGAGCGACCGCGTCGCGAGCGTCAGCGCCCTGCTACTCCGTGATCTTGGAGACCACGCCGGCGCCAACCGTGCGGCCGCCTTCGCGGATGGCGAAGCGCAGCTTCTCTTCCATGGCGATCGGGGTGATCAGCTCGACGTTCAGCTCGGCGTTGTCGCCGGGCATGATCATCTCGACGCCTTCCTTGAGGTGCACGATGCCGGTCACGTCCGTGGTGCGGAAGTAGAACTGCGGGCGGTAGTTGGTGAAGAACGGCGTGTGACGGCCGCCCTCTTCCTTGGTCAGGATGTAGGCCTCGGCCAGGAATTTCGTGTGCGGGGTGATCGAGCCCGGCTTGCACAGCACCTGGCCGCGCTCGACGTCCTCACGCTTGGTGCCGCGCAGCAGCACCCCGACGTTGTCGCCCGCCTGGCCCTGGTCCAGCAGCTTGCGGAACATCTCCACGCCCGTGCAGGTCGTCTTCTGCACCGGACGGATGCCGACGATCTCCACTTCCTCGCCGACCTTGACGATGCCGCGCTCGACCCGGCCCGTGACCACCGTGCCGCGGCCCGAGATCGAGAACACGTCTTCCACCGGCATCAGGAACGGCAGGTCCACCGGACGCTCCGGCTGCGGAATGTAGGCGTCCACCGTCTCCATCAGCGCCAGGATCGACTTCTCGCCGATCTCCGGGTTCACCCCGTCCGTCGCCGCCTTGGCCGAGCCCTTGGTGATCGGAATGTCGTCGCCCGGGAACTGATAGCTGGAGAGCAGCTCGCGCACCTCCATCTCGACCAGCTCCAGCAGCTCCTCGTCGTCGACCAGGTCCACCTTGTTCAGATAGACCACCAGCGCCGGCACGCCGACCTGACGGGCCAGCAGGATGTGCTCGCGCGTCTGCGGCATCGGGCCGTCCGCCGCCGACACCACCAGGATGGCGCCGTCCATCTGCGCCGCGCCCGTGATCATGTTCTTCACATAGTCGGCGTGGCCCGGGCAGTCGACGTGGGCGTAGTGACGGTTCGCCGTCTCATATTCCACGTGCGCCGTGTTGATCGTGATCCCGCGCGCCTTCTCTTCCGGCGCCGCGTCGATGTCCGCATAGTTCATCGCCTTGGC
>NZ_DASWTO010000018.1:0-12271 GCF_036402095.1 Brevundimonas sp.
GTCGGCCCTTCTCGACCTGATGAAGGCACAGACCCGCGCTGCGGACGCGCAGGAGCGGGTCTCCACCCAGAAGAACGCCACGGACCTGACGGGCTTCGGTCGGCAGGCCGAGACCCTGACGGCGCTGAAGGGGGCCCAGAGTAGGATCCAGGGATTCATCGACACCTCGGAGGCGGTCACCGCCCGGCTGACCACCCAGGATCTGGCCATGACCCAGATCAGCGACGGCATCGCCGGTCTGCGGGACGCTGTCGGCAGCGTGCTGGCCACGGATTCGGCCGGTTCGCTGATGCTGGAGCTGGAGGGTCATTTTCAGTCGATCCGCGGCGGCCTGACCATGCGGCACCACGGCGGCTATCTGTTCTCCGGCGCCTCGACGGCCACTTCGCCGCTGACCATCGGCAGTCTCGGCGACCTGGCCGCCGCACCCGACGTGGCCTCCGTCTTCGTCAACGACACCCTCAAGACAGCCAGCCGGGTGGCCGAGGGCACGACCCTCGAGACCGGCTTCCTCGCCGATGAACTGGGCAGTGAGGTGCTTGAGATCCTTCGCGACATCCAGATCTTCCACAACGGCGTCAATGGGCCGCTGACGGGCAAGGTGACCGAGGCCCAGAAGACCTTTCTGACGACCCAGCTCGGCCGGCTCGAGCAGGCGGCCACGGGCGTGATCGACAAGATCGCCAAGACGGGCTCGATGGCCAACCAGGTCGAGAGCGTCACCAAAGGCCACGAAGCCCAGCTCGGCTCGCTCGATGAACTGGTGGCGAACCGCACCGACGCCGACATGGCGGTGGCGATCACCGATCTGCAGCTGTCGCAGGTCGCCATTCAGGCCTCGGCGCAGGTGATTTCCCAGCTTCGGCAGGTGTCGCTGCTCAACTATCTGAGCTGACGCGACCATTTGCCCTCAAGGCCACGCTGGACGCCGTCTTCCGGGCGGAACATAGTGCGAACAAATGGCCCAGATCGATCTTCGCCGAAAGCTCTCCATCCTTGCGGACGCCGCCAAATACGACGCCAGCTGCGCGTCCTCAGGCACGTCGAAGCGGGACTCGGTCGGCGGCAAGGGTCTCGGCTCGACCGAGGGGATGGGCATCTGCCACGCCTATACGCCCGACGGACGCTGCGTTTCGCTGCTGAAGATCCTGCTGACCAATTTCTGCATCTACGACTGCGCCTACTGCATCAATCGGGCGAGCTCGAACGTTCCGAGGGCGCGCTTCACGGTCGACGAGGTCGTCGCGCTGACGCTGAATTTCTACAAGCGGAACTACATCGAGGGCCTGTTCCTGTCGTCTGGCATCATCCGCTCGGGCGACTACACCATGGAGCAGCTGGTGCGGGCGGCGAAGACGCTGCGCACCGAACATGATTTTCGCGGCTACATTCATCTGAAGCTGATCCCCGAGGCCGACCCCCGGCTGGTGGAGGAGGCCGGTCTCTACGCGGACCGGCTTTCGGCCAATATCGAGTTGCCGCGCGACGAGGCGCTCAGGCGCCTGGCGCCCCAGAAGGACGTCGGCGTCATCAAGAAGGCCATGGGGCAGGTGCGGCTGGGTCTCGAGGCTGCGAAGCCGGGCAAGCGGGACAGGATCAGGCCGCCGAAATTCGCCCCCGCAGGACAGTCGACCCAGTTGATCATAGGCGCGGACGGGGCGCCGGACACGGAAATCATCGACCGCAGCGCCTCGCTGTACGGCGGCTACGGCCTGCGCCGGGTCTACTATTCGGCCTTCAGCCCGATCCCGGACGCATCCAGCGCCCTGCCGCTGGCGAAGCCGCCGCTGATGCGCGAGCACCGGCTGTACCAGGCCGACTGGCTGATGCGGTTCTACGGCTTCACCGCGCCGGAGATCGGGGAGGCCGCGACGGACGGGATGCTGGACCTGACCATCGATCCCAAGCTGGCGTGGGCGCTGAACCGGCGCGAGCAGTTTCCGGTCGACGTGAACACCGCGCCTCGGGAGATGCTGCTCCGGGTGCCCGGGCTGGGCGTGAAGTCGGTCGACCGGATCGTCTCGGTGCGACGCTGGCGCGCGCTGAGGCTGGAGGATGTGGGGCGGCTATGCCGGGGCGTCGACAAGGTGCGGCCGTTCATCACGGCGCTGGACTGGACGCCTGGCGGACTGACCGACGCCGCCGATCTGCGGGCGCGTATCGCGCCGGATCCGGCTCCGGTGCAGATGAGCCTGTTCTGATGCAGGTCGCGGTTCTGGGTGGCGAGACGGACTTCGACGGATGGCGCAAGGCCGCGCGGGCCTTCCGGCTGGCGGGCGTGACGCCGGAGCGGGCGGCTTTCCGCGTGGGGGCGGGAGGAGACGGCCTGTTCGATGAAAGCTTGCCTGCGGTCACCGGTGAAGCGCCCTTCAGTGTTCCGAAGGCGTTCGTGGACCTGGCGCAGGAGGTGATCCTTCATCGGGCCGGGGACCGGTTCGATCTGCTGTACCGTCTGCTGTGGAGGCTCGGGACGGAGCCCGATCTGATGAAGGTTTCCACCGACGTCGATGTCGCAGCCGCGCTGGAGCGGGCGAAGAACGTCAGCCGCGCCAGCCATAAGATGAAGGCCTTCGTCCGTTTCCGGCAGGTCGAGGACGAAACCGGCGAGCGCTGTGTCGCCTGGTTCGAGCCGGCTCACAGGGTTCTGGAAAGGACCGCGCCGTTTTTCATGCGGCGGTTCACTTCGATGCGTTGGTCGATCCTGACGCCGGATGGCTCTGCATCGTGGGAGGACGGGGCGCTGGCTTTCGGGCCACCGGCCACGCGCGACATGGCGCCGTCCGAGGACGAGATCGAGGAGTTCTGGAAGACCTACTACGCCTCGACCTTCAACCCGGCCCGGCTGAAGACAAGGACAATGCAGGGGGAAATGCCCCGCCGCTACTGGAAGAACCTGCCCGAGGCCGCGCTGATCCCGGAACTGGTGGCCCGGTCGTCGGTTCGGACAGAGGCCATGGTCGCCGCGCCTGCTCCCGAACCCAACGCCCGTCTTGCGAGGACGCTGTCGCGCCTGAACCGGGATCACGCCTTCGAGGAAGGGTTCGTCCCCTCGACGCTGGACGAGCTCGATCAGGCAGTCCAGGCCTGCCGCCGGTGTCCCCTGTGGCGGGACGCCACCCAAGGGGTGTGCGGCGAGGGTCCTCGAAAAGCGAAGCTCATGATCGTCGGCGAGCAGCCCGGGGATCAGGAAGACCTCGCGGGTCACCCGTTCGTCGGTCCCGCCGGGCGGGTGCTGGACGCCGCGCTCGAGGAGGCCCGCATCGACCGGGAGGATGTCTTCGTCACCAACGCGGTCAAGCATTTCAAACACGAGCCGCGCGGCAAGCGCAGGCTGCACAAGACCCCGAACACAGCCGAGGTCAGCGCCTGCCGCTGGTGGCTGAACGCGGAGCGCCGCCTCGTGAGACCGAGGGTGATCGTGACGCTCGGCGCGACGGCTGCCCTCGGCGTTCTCGGCCGCAAGGTCGCGGTGACGAAGGAGCGGGGTCGGGGCATCGACCTTGGCGACGGGGCCAAGGCGTTGCTGACGGTTCATCCGTCCTATCTGCTGCGCATCCCGGACGCGGCCGCCAGGGCCGGAGAGAGGGACCGGTTCGTGGCCGATCTGACACAGGCCCGGGCGCTGCTCTAGCGCCAATACCGGCGTGTCTGAACGAATACGCCCGGGCGGCGTTGTTCCGCTCTACCCCAGCTTTGCCGTGGTGGAACCGTAGGCAAATCGAACGGCGCAATCTAGGTAGGGGCATGGCTGGAGCGGACTTCCACATTGATGAGGACGGGGGCCGCGTGACCCTGAGCCTGATCGGCGACTGGACCGCGACCAGCCTTGGGCGGATATCCCTTCGGTTGGACGAGGCCCTGCACGGCCGGTGTGTCGACGCCGTCGACCTGGGCGACCTCGGCCGCTTCGATACTGCGGGGGCTCTGGCGATTGTTCAGGCGAGCAACTGCATTCTGCCCGAAGCCGCCTGGACGCAGCGCCCCGAGGCCGGCCGCACCTATGCCCTTGTGGAGCGCCTTGAGCGCGAAAGCGCCGGGCCCCTGGCGCGGCCGCCGGGCTGGGTGCGCGGGTTCGCCAAGGTCGGACGCGGCGTGCAGGACATCGTCGCCGAGGCGACGCTGTCGATGGCCTTCCTCGGGCGTTTGATCACGGCGACAGGGTCCACTCTCAAACACTGGCACAAGATCCGGTGGGCGGCCTGGTTCAGCCAGGCCGAACGGGCCGGACTGGACGCGATCCCTATTGTGGCCGTGACCAGCTTCTTCATCGGGGCCGTCATCGCCTTCATCGGCGCGGATCTGTTGCAGACCGTCGGGTTTGATGTCTTCGCCGTGGAGCTGATCACCATCTCGGTGCTGCGCGAGTTCGCCGTCGTGATCGCCGCCGTGCTTCTCGCTGGCCGGTCTTCATCGTCCTTCGCGGCCGAGATCGGCTCGATGCGGATGAATCAGGAGATCGACGCCATGCAGGTGATGGGGGTGAACCCCTTTCAGGCCCTGGTCATTCCACGTCTCGCGGCTTTGACTGTGATGCTGCCGCTGCTGACTTTCATCGCCATGCTCACCGGCATCTTCGGGGGGTTGCTGGTGACCTGGAGCGAGCTCGGCCTGGGACCGGCCTTCTTCATTCAACGGATGGGGTCGACTGCGGACATGGGCGACCACCTGTTCGTCGGCCTGTCCAAGGCTCCCGTGTTCGCCCTGGTCATCGCCGCTATCGGCTGCCGGCAGGGCATGGCGGTCGCGGGCGACGTCGAGAGCCTGGGACGTCGGGTCACGGCGGCCGTCGTCCAGGCCATCTTCGCCATCATCTTCCTCGATGCGGTGTTCGCTCTCATGTTCATGGAGCTGGGCATTTGAGTGGCCAGGCAAGGGAGAACGAAGCGCCGGAACGCCTCGTCGAGGTGCGTGGCCTGCTGAGTCAGTTCGGCGATCGTGTGATCCATGAGAATCTCGACCTCGACCTCGAGCGCGGAGAGGTGCTTGGCGTGGTCGGCGGTTCCGGTTCGGGCAAGACGGTGCTGCTCAATTCGATCATCGGGCTGAAGGAGCCGGAAGGCGGTTCGGTCCGCATCTTCGGGCATGACCGGGCCGAACTGACCAAGGCGCAGGAGGCCGATATCGAGCGGCGCACTGGCATCTTGTTCCAGCAGGGCGCGCTGTTCTCCGCGCTGAGCGTCATCGACAATGTCGCCTCGCCCCTGATCGAGCACACCCGTCTGCCGAAGGAAGACATACGCGAACTGGCGGAGATGAAGATCGCCATGGTCGGCCTCAAGCCCGAGGCGCATCACCAGAAGCCGGCGGAGCTCTCCGGCGGGATGCGCAAGCGGGTGGGACTGGCCCGGGCGCTCGCGCTGGATCCGGAACTGCTGTTCCTCGACGAGCCGACGGCGGGGCTGGACCCGATCGCGGCGGCGGCGTTCGACAACCTGATCCGGCAGCTGTCCAACGACCTCGGCTTGACCGTCTTCATGATCACCCACGATCTCGACAGCCTCTACGCCATCACTGACAAGGTGGCCGTCGTCGCGGACAAGCGGATCGTGGCCAAGGCTCCGGTCCGGGAACTGGAACAGTCGGACCACCCCTGGATCAGGGAATACTTCCTCGGCCCGCGCGGTCGCGCCGGCAAGAAGGCCGCCTGAGGAGAGCGGAGAGATGGAAAGAGACGCCCACTACGCCGCCGTCGGCATCGCCACCGTCGCCCTTCTGGCGGCGCTGGCGGTGTTCGCCATCTGGCTGGCCCGGCTGCAGTTCAACAGCGACTACGACGTCTACGACATCGTCTTCTACGGTCCGGTGCGTGGCCTGTCGGAGGGGGGCGAGGTGCATTTCAACGGCATCCGCGTCGGCGAGGTCACTGATCTCAATCTGGATCCGAACAAGGGCGACCAGGTCATCGCCCGCATCCGGGTGGACGGCACCACGCCGATCCGGGTCACCTCGCGCGCGCAGCTGGAGCCGCAGGGGATCACCGGGCTGAACTACATCCAGATCACCGCCGGCAACCCGAACAGCGCGCTGCTGAAGACGCAGTATCCCGACAACGTCGTGCCCGTGATCCAGAGCCAGCCGTCCCCGATCGCCGAGCTGCTGTCGGGCTCGGGTACGGTGCTGGCCCAGACGGTGGACGCGCTGAACCGGATCAACCGGGTCCTGTCGGACGACAACGTCCGCTCCTTCTCGACCAGCCTGAAGAACATCGAATCCCTGAGCACCGAACTGGAGGCCCGCAAGGGGATGCTGCAGCAGCTGGAGCAGGCGCTGACCCGGGCCAACGCTGCGGTGGCGGAGTACGAGGCGCTGGCGGTCAGCACCCGGGGCATCATCGAAGGCGACGGGCGAGAGGCGGTGGCCAACATCAACGCCGCGGCCGAGGAGGCGCGGACCGCCGTGGCCACGATCAACCGCATCGCCACGGGCGCCGAGGGGCCGGTCAACGAGTTCGTCACCACCGGCCTGCCGCAGATGCAGCAGGCGATCCAGGGACTGGACGACGCGACCCGTTCGCTGGAGGGCCTGATCGACGAGGTGCGCTCCAGTCCGCGCGACTTCATCGGCCGTCCGCCGACCAAGGAAATGGAGGTCCAGCCGTGATCCGTTCTTCGATCAGACTCGCCGTCGCGGCGGCGGCTGTTGTCGCCGTGGCGGGGTGCGCCCTGCTGTCTTCGCCCCCGCCGGTGCAGACCTACCGCTTCGGCGGACCGGCGGCGGCCGGGGCGGCGGCCGAGGGGCAGGACGGCCTGCGCCAGGTCGCTCTCCGACGGGTGCAGTTCCCGGAGGCGGTCGAGGGCGACAAGCTGCTCGGCGTGACCGGCACGGAGACGGCCTACATCAAGGGAGCGCGTTGGGTGTCGCCGGCCAGCGACCTGTATATGGAGAGTCTGGAAAACGCCTTCGCGGCCCAGGCCACGCGGGTGCGGCTGATCGGCCCGCGCGAGCTGATCCGCGGCGAGCGATCGCTGGACATCGACATGCGCGCCTTCGAGGCCCGTTACGACGCCCCGGGCGCGGTTCCGACCGTGGTGGTCACGGCGCGGGCCCGGCTGCTGGCCCTCCCGGACCGGACGGTGGCGGCGGAGCGGACCTTCACGGTGCAGCAGCCCGCGGCGGCCAACCGGGTCTCGGCGATCGTGGAGGCCTTCGACATCGCCACGCGGGACCTGAATACGCAGATCGTCGGCTGGACCGACGCCAACGCCGGCTGATCAGAGCGGCGCCCGCAGGTCGGAGAGGCGGGCCTCGATGCCGGCGCGGCGGGCGCGGGCGGCGGTCAGTTCGGCGAGGGCGCGGTCGATGCGGCCCAGCAGGGCGTCGCGGGCGTGCAGCAGGCGCTCGCGGTCGGGCCGGACCTTCTTCGGCCGCTTGCCCGCGAGACCGAGCGCCTCGCTCCAGTCCTGACGCCAGGCCGTCATGCCGTCGCCGCAAGTCTTGAGGGCTTCGGCGGCGCGGGCGTCGGCGTTCTGGGCCCCGCGGATCAGGGGCAGGGCGCCGATGGCGGCGGCGCGGCAGGCGTCGAGGGAGACCTTGCGGGCCTCAAGCGGATGCGGCGGCGCGTCCTCGGCGGGCTGATGGCCTGACAGGCGGCGGGCGGCGGTGAGCAGATGGGCATCCAGCTCGACCATCGCGTCACGCATATCGGCCCACACGGTGTCCAGGGCGCCGGAGCGGCGGGCGGCTTCCTCGACGCGGCCGGTCAGGTCGGCGGCGGCTTCGGAGAGGGCGGTCGAGGCGCGGCGGAAGGAGTCACGGAAGGCCTTGAGGCGTTCGCCGCGGCTGTCGAACAGGCCGGCGAGGCCGCGGCGGGGTTCGAGGGCGGCGGGGTTCAGCCCTTCGAGTATCGAGCGGACCCGGTTCAGCTGGTCCGCGGCCCCGGCCAGGTCGCCGGCGCGGGCGGCGGCGAGGGCCTGCCCGATCCGCTCGACGGCGGCGGCGCGGGCGGGCTCGGCGAAGGCGTGGGCCTGCGCCTCGTCGTAGGCGGCGTCGATCGCCTCGACGCGGGCGGCGTCGGGCGCGGGCGCGTGGCCCTGCCAGCGGTAGGCTCCGTCGGCCATCACTCGTACTCCCGTCCCGGCTCTGCGGCCGGTCGGGTTAACTATGGCTACGACTTCAGCGCGGAGGCAACGGTGTAGCTGGCCTCGGTCTTCGCGGCGACCTCGTCGAGGGTGACGCCGTCGGCCAGTTCGATCAGCTCAAGGCCGGCGCCGTCCGGCTTGACGTCGAAGACGCACAGATCGGTGATGATGCGGCTGACCACGCCCGTGCCGGTCAGCGGAAGGGTGCAGGATTTCAGCACCTTGGACTGGCCGTGCTTGTTGGCGTGGTCCATGACCACGACCACGCGCTTGACGCCGGCGACGAGGTCCATCGCCCCGCCCATGCCCTTCACCAGCTTGCCCGGGATCATCCAGTTGGCGATGTCGCCGTTCTCGGCCACTTCCATCGCGCCGAGGATCGACAGGTTGATGTGGCCGCCGCGGATCATGGCGAAGCTGTCGGCCGAGCTGAAGTAGCTGCTCTCGGGGATCTCGGTGATGGTCTGCTTGCCGGCGTTGATCAGGTCGGGGTCGACCTCGTCGTCATAGGGGAAGGGGCCCATGCCGAGCATGCCGTTCTCGGACTGGAGGGTGACCTCCATGCCTTCCGGAATGTAGTTGGCGACGAGGGTCGGGATGCCGATGCCGAGGTTGACGTAGAAGCCGTCCTGCAGCTCCTTCGCGGCGCGTTCGGCGAGCTGTTCGCGGGTGCGGGCCATTATGCGGTCTCCCGGGTGCGGACGGTGCGCTGTTCGATGCGCTTCTCGGGCACGGTCTGGACGATGCGGTCGACGTAGATGCCGGGTGTATGGATGTGGTCGGGGTCGAGCGAGCCGGTGGCGACGATCTGTTCGACCTCGACGACGGTGACCTTGCCGGCCGTGGCCATCATCGGGTTGAAGTTGCGGGCGGTCTTGCGGAAGACGAGGTTGCCGCGCTCGTCGGCCTTCCATGCCTTGACGATCGACAGGTCGGCGACGAGGCCGGTCTCCATGACATAGTCGCGACCGTCGAACGAGCGGACTTCCTTGCCCTCGGCGACGAGGGTGCCGACGCCGGTGGCGGTGAAGAAGGCGGGAATGCCGGCGCCGCCGGCGCGGATGCGCTCGGCCAGGGTGCCCTGCGGATTGAACTCGAGCTGCAGCTCGCCGGCGAGATACTGGCGTTCGAACTCCTTGTTCTCGCCGACGTAGGACGAGATCATTTTCGCGATCTGCTTCGTCTCCAGCAGCTGGCCGAGGCCGAAGCCGTCGACGCCCGCGTTGTTGGAGATGACGGTCAGCTCCTTGGCGCCGCTGTCGCGCAAGGCGGCGATCAGGTGCTCGGGGATGCCGCACAGGCCGAAGCCGCCGGACATGACGGTCATGCCGTCGAAGGTCAGGCCCTCCAGCGCGGATTTCGCGTCGGGGAAGATCTTCCGCATCGCTTCCTCTTATTTTCACCGCCTAATGAATATCGACGGCCCAGTCCGGTCTCTACGGCGGCGGGGCGGGCGGGGCAAGTCTCGGGCGCGCCCCGGGGGGCCGGCGGGGTTTTACCCGGATGAAACCGGAAAACCGGTGATGCAGGATCGGCAGGGTCGGCAGCGGGTGAAAAATCGCGATGGCGGAGTCGGCAGAGTCGGCATCGGGGCGGGGGACACGCCGGGGACGGCGGTCGGGGATTCGATTGTCAAAGACCGGCGGGCTCGAAGGCGCAGTATGCGCCCGCCGGCTTATGAGGCGGGAAGACAGGTTTGAGAAAAGCGGATGTAGCGGAAAAGGCGGGAGGATTTCCGCGCTATCCGACTATGGTTCCGCGGATTGCCAGCACAGCGTCCACCTCCCCATCGGTGAGGCCCGATGGGGAGGACCGGTCGAATGCGAAGCAGCGACCAGGAGGGGCGGCCCCCTCGGCTGCCGGTCATGCGCCAATCACCTGTCTTTCGCGCCGCCCCCTCCTGATCGCCTTGCGATCTGTCCTCCCCATTCGCCTTCGCGAATGGGGAGGTGAAGGTCGGCTCCCGTTAACCTTTTTCTTCGCGCGAGGCGGGCGCGCGGTGGTCAGGGAGCGGCGATAGGGTAAAAGGCGGGGCTTGGCGGATTCACGTTCGGGGGACGAGGTGCGGGCTGGCGTCAACACATTGACCGTGACCTTCCTGGTCGGGGTGGCGGCCGGATTGCTGCTGACCCCGGACGGGCGCCACTGGCTGCGCAATCCCACCGTGATGCTGGGCGACCGGGCCAACGCCTCGGCCCCCCCTGCGGAGAGCGCGCCCGCGCCGGCCGCGCCGGTCGCCGCGCCCCCGCCGGTCGCCGCCGTGACCCCGCTGTCGGCGCGGCTGGCGCAAGGGCCGCTGCGGATCGGGGTGTTCGGCGACTCCATGGCCGACGGCCTCTATGCCGGCCTTTACCGCGACCTGCGCGACGAGCCCAAGGTGACGGTGACCAAATTCTCGGAAGTGTCGACCGGCCTGTCGCGCTACGACTACGTCGACATCCAGGCCAAGACCCGGCGCCAGATCGAGGAGACGCCGATCGACGTGGCGGTCATCCTGTTCGGCACCAATGACGCGCAGGGCATCAGCCTGGACGGCGTGATCCACGACTTCGGCACAGAGGGCTGGAAGGCCGCCTATGCGACGCGGATCGACAATCTGGTGGCCATGCTGCGCAGCCACGACGTGGCGGTGTACTGGGTCGGCCTGCCGCGCATGAAGAGCGCCCGGTTCGATGGCCGCATGGCCCTGATCAACGGCGTGGTCGAGGCGCGGATGCGGGCGCTGGGCGTGCCGTATCTGGAGACCACGGGCCTGACCTCGAACGCCGAGGGCGGCTACGAGGCCTATCTGCCCAATGCGAGCGGCCGCAAGGTGCTGATGCGGGCGAACGACGGCATCCACATGTCAATGGCCGGATACCTGCGCATGAGCGGACCGGTGGCCGAACGCCTCAAGCGGGATGCGGGGCTGGACCGGCCGCAGCCCGTTCCGGCCCTGACGCCCGCCGCCTGAGCATGAAGCGTTTCAGGGCGGTCCTGGCCGGGGCGCTGTGGGGGACGACGGCCTTCGCCGTTTCCGCCCAGGAGATTCCCTATGCACCGTCCACGCCGCCGGAGACCGGCGCTTCGGCCTGTCCCGGAGGCCTGTGTCAGGCGGAGGCGTTGCGTCCGCTGTTCGAGGCGCTGGCCGCGACCGAGGCAGGAAACTCGGATGTACCCGTCCACATCCTGCAACTCGGCGACAGCCACACCGCCGGCGACCGCATCACCGGCAAGATGAGGGCGGTGCTGCAGGGCCGGTTCGGCGACGGAGGACGGGGCGTGCTGCCGCCCGGCGTGCCCTTTCACGGCTATTCGCCGATGCAGGTCGAGGTGACGGCGACGGAGTGGCGCATCGAGCCGGCCCCGCTGACCTATCCGGGGTTCGAGCCCTTTCCGGTCGGCCTGACCAATGTCTGGACGATCGAGACCGGCGCCGACAGCCGGCTGGCGGTCCGCCCCGACGCGCCGCTGGAGGCGACGGAGATCCGGCTGTGCTGGGAAGCGCCGTGGGGGGTGATCCTGTCCGACGAGGACGAGACCTGGGTGGTGGAGCCAGAGCGCCGGGGCTGGTGGCTGTCCTGCGGCGGCGTGCGCCCCGAGACGGCGCCGGGCGAGCTGGTCGCGCGTCCCCAAGACCCGGACCGGCCGCTGGTGAAGCTGGATCACATTCGCCTGACCCGGCGGGGGCCGGGGGTCGTGGTTTCCAATCTCGGCATGGTCGGCGCGACCCTGGCCGATCTGGCGGCCCGGACCGAGGAGGTCGTCATCGATGAATTGGCGGAATGGCGGCCGGCGCTGATCATCCTCGCCTACGGCACCAACGAAGGCTTCGACGACGGGCTGGATCCGGCGGCCTACGAAGGGCTGCTGCGCTCTCAGATCGATCGCCTGCGCCTTCGCGCCCCGGGCGCCGCATTGATGATCCTGGGCGCGCCGGACGCGCTGAGGAACGGGATCGCGGACGGGTGCAGCGCCGACGGACAGCGCGCGCCGCCGCCGTCGCTGGCGGTGGTCCGGGACGTGCAGCGCCGGGTGGCCGCCGATCTGGGTGTGGCGTTCTGGGACTGGCACGGACGAATGGGGGGAGACTGTTCGGCGGATCGTCTGGCGCTCGGGGCCGAGGCCCTGATGCGCGGCGACCGGGTCCATTTCACGAGCGCGGGGGCCGACTGGATCGGCGGCATCCTCGCGAACGACCTGCTGGCCGCCTA
>NZ_DASWTO010000019.1:0-2875 GCF_036402095.1 Brevundimonas sp.
CGGCGCGCCCGTTCCAGCGATCGACGGCGGACCGAGATCGGCCAGTCGATCAGCCAGACGGAGACGATGCGTCTCATCATCCTGCTCCAGCATCCAGGCGCCGGGCCGTTCGCCCCGCCCGCGCGTCAGTTCGGCGAGAAGGCGGGCCGGGCCGGGCGCGCGGTCGTCCTCGGGGTCCACGGCGCTGGGCTGGACCGAGACGCGCCAGCGGCGGCGGGCGGCGCTGAGCCCGTCCAGCCGGCGCGACAGGATCAGGCCGACGGCCTCGCCCTGTTTCGCCGCGAAATCGAGCCGGCGGGTCTGGGCCAGCGTAGCCCCCTCGACGGCGCCGAGCCCCAGCGACACCGCGCCGGAACGCAGCCCCTGCTCCATCGCCCACAGGGCCTCGGCGAGGGTGGAGACCGGCGCGAGGATGAACGGCGTTCCGGCGATCCCCGGACCGTAGGGACGGCCGTATTCCACAAACCATGCCCGGGGCGCGGTCACCAGCACCGGCCGCTCATCCCCTCGCCGTCGCCGCGACAGGGCGAACAGCAGGGTGGCCGCCACGTCGCGGGGCGCGGGGGCGCACGCCTCCTCAAGGGGCGCGGCGGCCTCCGGGAACGGGTCCTGCGACAGGATGGGAGACGGGTTCATGATCATTCAGAAGCTGAATGTTCACTATTTGTTCCGCATGGAACGAAGAGTCAAACGGGAATCGGATTCGTCCCCGCCGGGGAGTTTTACCCGGGTGAAACCGGAGAAAAGGGGTGGCGGAATCGGCAGGGTCGGCGCCGGCCCGGCGAAAGAAGGGGGGCAGAGTCGGCAGAGTCTACATCGCCCGAAGCGTCCATGACGCCGCTGCAGCCGCCGCGCCTCACAACCACGATTTCAAAGACCCGCCCGGCCGTGAGGCCGAGCTGGACTGACATGGGGAAGGGCCGCCGGCGGTCAAGGGATTGCGAGGAATAAATTCCTTCCCTGAACTCCTCCTCCCGTCATCCTCGGGCTCGACCCGAGGATCAGAGGCGGGACCGGGCTGTGCCCTGGCGACGGCCCTGCGGGCGCGGGCTGCGCGACCCTCGACGCAGCACCGGACGGTCTGGCCCTCGGGTCAAGCCCGAGGGTGACGGGGGTGGTGGTGGTGGTGAGCGGTCGACCTACCGCCGCGCCTTCAGCTCGTCGCGGATTTCGGCGAGGAGGGCTTCGGTGGGGGTGGGGGCCGCCGGGGCCTCGGGCGCGGAGGCCTGTTCGCGGCGGAGGCGGTTGATGGCCTTGACCAGCAGGAAGACCACGAAGGCGACGATCAGGAACTGGATCAGGGTGTTGATGAAGGCGCCATAGCCGATGGCGACCTTCTCGACCGCCTGTGTGGCGGGGTTCTCGGGCACCAGGACCCATTCCAGCTTCGAGAAGTCCACCTTGCCGAGCAGCAGGCCGACCGGCGGCATGATCACCTGGTCGACCAGGCTGGTGACGATCTTGCCGAACGAGGCGCCGATGATGACGCCAACGGCCAGGTCGACGACGCTGCCGCGGGCGGCGAATTCCCTGAATTCGGTGAGGAGGCCCATCAGGCGTCGGAGGCGTTCAGCCGCTCGCGCAGTTCCTTGCCGCTCTTGAAGAAGGGCACCGCCTTGGCGGGGACGTCGACGGTTTCGCCGGTGCGCGGGTTGCGGCCCGCGCGCGCAGGCCGGCTGCGGACCGAAAAGGCCCCGAAACCGCGCAGTTCGACCCGACCACCGTCCCCGAGCGCCTCGACCATCCGGCCCAGCACGATATTGACGACCCGCTCGACCTCGGCGTGGGTCAGATGGGTGTTCTCGGCCGCCAGCTTCTCGATCAGCTCGGATTTGATCATGTCAGGCCCCCGCCCTCCAAAGCCCTTCCCAGAGCCATACGGGTGCATCCGAAACCCGAATGCAATCCCTACCTTAGCGCCCACCCGCCCGGCGCAAAAGGGCCAGAGGCCGGAAATGTCGGTTACTGGACGTTTACCTCACCCCCTGGCGGCCAGCGAAGGCGGCAGGGCGGCGGCCCGGCCAGCCAGAACGATACCGACGACGAAGCCGACCGATACGAAAAGGGCTCTTTCCCGCATCCCGTCATGGCCGGGCTTGTCCCGGCCATCCATAGACTCAGCCGGGGGAAGGTCTGACGCGAGCGGGCCGCCGGCTTCCGACCGCGCGTATGGATGGCCGGGACAAGCCCGGCCATGACGAGCGGGTAAGAGTTCAGCATGGCCACGAAAGCCAGTGGAACCTGCTCCGCCAACACCCGCCGGAAACACAGCCAAGAAAAAGGGCGGCCGGATGATCTCCGGCCGCCCCTGTTCATTCGCTCTGAAGCGAAGGCCTACTCCTTGGAGCCGGCCTTTTCGCGCAGGGCGGCGCCGAGGATGTCGCCCAGCGAGGCGCCCGAGTCCGAGGACCCGAACTGCTCGATGGCGGCCTGCTCGTCCTTCATCTCCAGGGCCTTGATCGACACCGAGACGCGGCGCGAGGCCTTGTCGATGCCGGTGACCATGGCGTCGACGCGGTCGCCGACCGAGAAGCGCTCGGTGCGCTGCTCGTTGCGGTCGCGGGACAGGTCGGACTTGCGGATGAAGGCGGTCGCCGGAGCGTCCTCTTCACCGAACTTGACCTCGATGCCGCCGGTCTCCACCGCCGTCACGGTGACGGTGACCTGCTGGCCCTTCTTGAAGGCGTCGCCTTCCATCGGATCGCCGCCGAGCTGCTTGATGCCCAGCGAGACGCGCTCCTTCTCGACGTCGACGTCCAGCACCTTGGCCTTGACGGTTTCGCCCTTGCGGTAGCGCTGGATGGCTTCCTCGCCCGAGACGTTCCAGTCGAGGTCCGACAGGTGGACCATGCCGTCGATGTCGTTGTCGAGGCCG
>NZ_DASWTO010000020.1:0-12994 GCF_036402095.1 Brevundimonas sp.
TGGCGAGGACGGCGCCGCCGATCCACGCGCCGCTGCGCTGGACCAGCAGGATCGGCCAGGGGGCCGATATCTCGCGCGGCCGGCGCGGCCACGCCTCGACCAGGGCCACCAGGGCGGCGGTGGCGGCGAACGACATCTGAAAGCCGGGCGTGACGATGGCCTCAGGCTGCAGCAGCAGGACGACGAAGGCGGCCACGGCCAGGGCGTGCATGGTGATCGCCTGCCGGTCCAGCAGGATGGCGATGAAGGCGATGGAGGCGGTGATGGCCGCCCGTTCGGCCGGCGGCGGATGACCCGAGACGACGAGATAGGTCCCGACCGCCAGCAAACCGGCCCACGCCGCCGCCTTCTTGCCCGGCACGCGCAGCGCCAGCCATGGCCAGGCGGCGACCAGCAGGCGCGCGAGGAAGAAGGCGAATCCTCCGACGACGGCCATGTGAAGGCCCGAGATCGACAGGATGTGCGCCAGGCCGGAGTCGCGCATCACATCGACGTCGTCCGGATCCAGCCACGCCTCATGGCCGGTGGTCATGGCCGCGGCGATCCCGCCGGCCCGTTCGCCCTGCCGCGCCACGATCCTCTTGGCCAGATCGAAGCGGACGCCGTTGACCCACATGGCTGCGCGCAGGCTCAGCGGCGGCTCGGGGAGCCAGGCCGGGCGCACCTCCCCCAGTCCGAAGGCCACGCCGCCCATCGACTGGAAGAAGGCGTTGCGCCCGAAGTCGTAGGCTCCCGGACTGGCCGGAGCGGGCGGCGGATTGAGGATGGCGAACAGACGGATGGCATCGCCGGGTTCCGGCGCAGCCCCGCGGACTGTCGCGCGGAGCCGCTCGGGCGTGTCCTCGGGCGCAAGTCCCTGAATGCGGACCGGGGCGATGACGACACGCGGACCGGCGGCGCCGGGACTGTCGACGTCGACGACCCAGCCCTCCACCACGGTCGGCTCGCTCATGGCCGGGGCGATGGGGGCCGTGACCGCGTCGGTGCGCAGCCTGGCGACGGTGAGGCCAAGGGCGAAACAGGCCAGCAGCATCAGCGGCAGCGTCCAGACGCGCTCGAGGCTGAACCGCCTCGCGCCCAGCCACGCAGCCATGGCCAACAGGGCGAAGAGCAGCAGCGGCCAGACCGGCGGCTCGGTCTTCAGCGGGAAATAGACGGCGCAGCCGCCGCCGAGCGCCACCGGCGCCCACAGCCGCCAGCGCAGCGACTGGGCGAGGACTTGGGCGCGCAGAAATCCAGCCGCGCGCGCACGAAGGCTGGGCATGGCCGGAACGGGCGGTATAACGCCCGCCATGACCTCCCCGTCCGCTTCCGCTCCCGAAGTCGTCACCCGCTTCGCCCCTTCGCCGACCGGCTATCTGCACATAGGCGGCGCTCGCACGGCGCTTTTCAACTATTTGTACGCGAAGCGACACAACGGCCGGTTTCTGGTTCGGGTCGAAGACACGGACCGCGAGCGCTCCACCGAGGCGGCGGTCACCGCCATCTTCGACGGCCTGAGCTGGCTGGGCCTGTTCGCCGACGACGAGCCGGTGTTCCAGTATTCGCGCGCCGACCGTCACCGCGAGGTCGCCAACATTCTTCTCGAGACGGGCCATGCCTATCGCGACTTCCTGACCGCCGAGGAGACCGGCGCCCTGCGCGACGCCGCGAAGGCGCAGGGCCGGACGTTCGAGTCGCCATGGCGCGACCGCACGCCGACGGTGGACGACCTGGCTCGGCCCCACACGGTCCGCTTCCGTCGCCCGGCCGATGCGACCGTGGTGGTCGAGGACGCCGTGCAGGGACCGGTGCGCTGGGAGTCGGCGTCGCTGGACGATCTGGTGATCCTGCGCTCGGACGGCGCGCCGACCTACAATCTCGCCGTGGTCGTCGACGACCACGACATGGGCGTGACCCATGTGATCCGCGGCGACGACCATCTGAACAACGCCGCCCGACAGAGCCTGATCTATGACGCGCTCGGCTGGACCCGCCCGACCTTCGCCCACATCCCGCTGATCCACGGTCCCGACGGCGCCAAGCTGTCGAAGCGGCATGGGGCCCAGGCCGTGCACGAGTATGCCGAGATGGGCTATCTGCCCGAGGCCATGCGCAACTACCTGGCGCGGCTGGGCTGGTCCCACGGCGACGACGAGCTGTTCTCGGACGCCCAGGCCGTCGAGTGGTTCGATCTCTCGGGAGTGGGGCGGGCCCCGGCGCGTCTGGACTTCGACAAGCTGGCGCACGTCAACGCCCACTGGATCCGCCTGGCCGACGACGACCGTCTGGCCAAGCTGACCCTCGACGTGCATCTGGCCCGCGGCCACGCGCTGGGTCCGGACGACGAGGCCCGGCTGACGCGCGCCATGCCCTTCATCAAGGACCGGGCGAAGACCACGCTCGACCTGGCCGATCAGACGGCGTTCGTGCTCAGGACCCGCCCGATCGCCATCGAGGGCAAGGGCCGCGAGCTGCTGGCCGGGGAAGCGGGCGAGCGGATCGGGCGCCTGCGCGACCGGCTGGCGCTGTTCGAGAGCTGGGACGTCTTCGCGCTCGAAGCCGAGCTGAAGGTGTTCGCCGAGGAGGAGGCCGTCGGCTTCGGCAAGATCGGCCCCGCCGCCCGGGCCGCCCTGACCGGCGGCGCCGCCTCGCCCGACATCGCCAAAACCTTGGCGGCGCTCGGCCGGGAAGAAAGCCTCGGCCGTTTGAATGATGCGCTGCAACAGACTATCTGATTTCCATAGCGAACCACGACCCGCCGCCTCCCCGTGCGAGGCCGCGGTCTGATCAAGGGGCCTTTATGACTGAACTCGCCAAACCCGCCGGCTCGGCGACCCTCACCTACGGCGACAAGTCCGTGGAATTGCCGGTGCTGTCGGGTTCGACCGGCCCCGATGTGATCGATATCCGCAAGCTGTACGGCGCGACCGACGCCTTCACCTACGATCCCGGCTTCACCTCGACGGCGGCGTGCGAGAGCGGCCTGACCTTCATCGACGGCGACGCCGGCACCCTGCTGCACCGGGGCTATCCGATCGACCAGCTGGCGTCGAAGTCCAACTTCGTCGAGGTCTGCCATCTGCTGCTGCACGGCGAATTGCCGACCGCCTCGGAATACGAGGCGTTCGAGCGCAACATCACCATGCACACGATGCTGCACTCGCAGTTCGACCGCTTCTTCGAGGGCTTCCGCCGCGACGCCCACCCGATGGCCATCATGGTCGGGACGGTCGGGGCGCTGTCGGCCTTCTATCACGACAGCCTGGACATTCATGATCCGGTGCAGCGGAACATCTCGGCGATCCGGCTGATCGCCAAGATGCCGACCATCGCGGCGCGGGCCTACAAGTACCACGTCGGCCAGCCGTTCATCTCGCCGCGCAACGACCTGAACTACGCCGAGAATTTCCTGCGCATGTGCTTCGCCGTCCCGGCCGAGGAGTATGTGGTCAATCCGGTGCTGGCCAAGGCCATGGACCGGATTTTCATCCTGCACGCCGACCACGAGCAGAACGCCTCGACCTCGACCGTGCGTCTGGCCGGTTCGTCCGGCGCCAATCCGTTCGCCTGCATCGCCGCCGGCATCGCCTGCCTGTGGGGCCCCTCGCACGGCGGGGCCAACGAGGAGGCGCTGACCATGCTGAAGGAAATCGGCACGCCGGAACGCATCCCCGAGTTCATCGAGGGCGTGAAGGCCCGGAAATACAAGCTGATGGGCTTCGGCCACCGGGTCTACAAGAACTACGACCCGCGCGCCCGGGTGATGAAGGAGAGCGCTGACGAGGTGCTCGCCGCGGTGGGCGATCCGAACGACCCGCTGTTCCAGGTCGCCAAGGAACTGGAACGGATCGCGCTCAACGACGAGTATTTCATCGAGCGGAAACTGTTCCCGAACGTCGACTTCTATTCGGGCATCACCCTGTCGGCGATGGGCTTCCCGACCTCCATGTTCACCGTGCTGTTCTCGCTGGCCCGTACGGTCGGCTGGATCGCGCAGTGGCAGGAGATGATCGGCGATCCGACGCAGAAGATCGGCCGCCCGCGCCAGCTCTACACCGGGCCGACGGAACGGGACTACGTGCCGATCCAGAACCGGGGCTAGGCGGCCCCGGCCATACGGTCGAACAACGGGAACGCCGGGGCGAAGGCCCCGGCGTTTTTCGTGACGGGGCCTACCAGCGCCGACGCTTCGCAGCGGCCAGGGCCTTCAGGTCGGCGACGAAGGCCGCGTGATCCGTCGTCGCGCCGGTCTCGCCCGCCGTTGCGGCGATCGCCTCCGCCTCCGCGACCAGCGCTTCGACCTCGTCGGTGAGTCCGGCCCCGAGGGTGACCAGCGCCCGGGCCCGGGAGCGCAACAGCACGACGGCCGCGAGGGGATAGCGCCCCGCCAGCCGGCCGGCCCACAGCGGGACGTCATCATGACCGCCGCGGATTTCACCGGCCCTCGCCACGACCAGAGCGGCGGCCTCCCGCGGAGCCGGCCACGCCATCAGGAAGGCGAGACCCCGCATGGCGTCCGGGTGGGTCGAAGCGAGCGCGAACGCCCGGTCCGTCGCGACCACGTCCTCGAAGTCCGGCAGGTCGGCCAGGATCGCCCGCAGATCGTCGACGGACAGGGTGCGTTCGAACCGCGCCCAGCGCGCTTCATCGGCCTCGGGTCGACGGCCCTCGGCCTCGAGCACGGCCACCTCGGCGGCGGTCCAGGCGTCCGGCGGCGGCTCCGACGCCCCCGACCGTCCCCACCGGCCTCTCGACGGCGTCGGCGCCCGCGAGGCCTCGAGCGCAGCCCGCGCCTCGCCCGGCCGTCCGGCGAGCGCAAGGCGGCGGGCGATCTCGGCGCCGACGTCCGGCTTGCGGGCATCCTCTTCCGGGATCGACTGGAGCCAGGCGTCGAGGTCACCGGCGCGGTCCGCCAGCTTGCGCACGACGAGGGCGAGGCGGCCGGTCGGCCTGGGGCCCTTCGACACCTCGCCGAGCAGCCGCCGGGCCAGGGCCGGATCGAGGGCGTGGGCGCCGCGGCCGACCCATGACGCCCACTGGGTGAGTCGCGTCGACAGCGCCTCCGCCAGCACCGGACCGGCGACGTCGGCCCCGGCCGACGAGGCGACCGCCGCGAGATCGGCCGTGGCGGCGTCGAACACCAGCGGCAGGTCGCCCTTTGCGTCGCTGACCCGGGCGCCGAGCCCCGGGTAGAGATCGAACCAGGCCACGATCCGGTCGAGCGCCAGCCGGGGGTCGAGGGGCGCGAGCCGGTCGGCGATGATCCTCAGCAGCGACCGCAATTCGTTGATCAGGGCCGGTCGCTTGCGCCACGACACCCGGGCCCGGCTGCCGGCCAGGGCGTTCAGGCGCTTGTCGATCTCGAAGGCCAGGTCGGCCGCGCCCAGCTCCGCCGCCAGCTCCATGCGCAGACGCCGCTTGAGGCCGGCGTCGGTCGTCGCCGCCTCCATCAACAGCGCCGCCAGACGGTCGGCGCCGAGCGCCGTCAGGTTGGCCGCCGAGACCGTCTTCTTCGCCGTCGAGGGTCGCTTCGCCATGCGTCCGTGGGCCGTTCCGCCGCCGTGGGAGAGTCCCTTCAACGCATCAGCGGGCGTCGCGGCCCTGCTTCGCCGCGATCACCCTCAGCACGGCGTCCGCCGCGATCTCGGACGGGTCGCGCCCTTCCCGGCCCATCAGGTCCAGCGCCGCGGTCTGGCGCGCCGACTGGCCGGCGCGCGCATCCGGGTCGGCCAGCAGCCGTCCGACCTCGGCGGCGAGCTTCTCGGGCGTGGCGTCGTCCTGGATCAGTTCGCGCGCGATCTCCTCATCGGCGGCGTGGTTGAACAGGGTCGCGTACTTGCCGGTGAAGAACGGCTTCATGATCGCGTAGCTGAGCGGCTGGAAGCGGTACGAGATGACCATCGGCGCCCCGGCGAGGGCCAGTTCGGTCGACACCGTGCCGCTGGTGGCGAGGGCGACCGTGGCCGCCTTCATGGCCGAGTATTTCTCCGATTCCGGAACCACATGGGCGCGGAACGGCCAGGCCGCGACGCGAGCGGTGACGTCGTCGGCGACGGTGCCTGCGGCCACCACGGCCACCTCGAGCGATGGATCCTGCCGCTTCAGCCGCGCCACGGCGGCTTCGTAGACCGGGGTCATGAGGCGGATTTCAGAGGGGCGGCTGCCCGGCAGGACCAACAGGAGGGGCGCGTGGGCGGCGATGCCGCGCGAGGCGCGGAAGGCGGCGGGATCGGCCCGGCTCATGTCGACGTGCAGGGCTTGCGAGCCCACGACCGTCGTGGGCAGCCCCTCGCGCTCGAACCATGGGGCGTCGAAGGCGTAGAGGGCCAGCAGGTGATCGACGGCGCCGGCCAGGGTCTTCGCCCGACCCGGCCGCGAGGCCCAGACCTGGGGACCGACGTATTTGATCAGCGGAACGTCCGGCAGGGCGGCGCGGATCGCCTTGGCCACCCGGATGGTGAACCCCCAGCTGTCGATCAGCACCACGGCGTCGGGCCGTTCGGCGACCGCCAGCGCCGTGGTGTCGGCCACGCGCCGCTTGACCACGCCATAGGCCTTGAGGCCCTCGAGCCAGCCGAGCACCGACAGATCGGTGATGTCGAACGGGCTGGCGACCCCGGCCTCGGCCATTCTGGAGCCGCCGACGCCGACGAAGACCACGTCCTCGCCCAGCCGCGCCTTGAGGGCGTGGGCCAGGCCGGCGCCGAGCACGTCGCCGGACGCCTCGGCCGCCACCAGCATGATCTTGAGCGGACGGCTCACCGCGTTTCGCCCCAGACGAACAGGCCGAGCCGGTCGGCGGCCTCGACGATGGCCGGATGATCGATCAGGATCAGCTTGCCGGCCACGCCCCCGACTCCGGCCAGTCCCGCCGCAGCGGCCAGTTCGACCGTCAGCGCCCCCATCACCGGCATGTCGACGCGCAGGTCCTGGATCGGCTTGGGCGCCTTGCCCAGCGCGCCCTTGCGGCCGGTCGCCGAACCGCGCAGGTCGGCAGGCAGGCCGGCGACCCGGGCCAGCATGGCGTCCGTGCCCTCCTGGGCCTCGACCGCCAGCACGAGTCCGTCGCACACCACGGCGCCTTGGCCTATGTCCAGTTCGCCAGCCTTTTCCGCGACATGGAGCGCCTTCCTGAGATCCTGAAGCTGCTCCGGCGTCGGCGTCACGGCGCCCAGGGCGCCGGCGGGCAGGGTCTCGCCGCCGAGGATGTCGTCGGCGCCCTCGACGGCGTAGCCCTCGCCCTCGAACACCGAGAGGATCTTGCGCAGCAGGGCGTCGTCGCCCTTGGCCGCCTCGGCGACGATCCCCGGCAACAGGGTCATGCCCTTGAAGTCCGGCTTCAGGCTCCTGAAGTCCGGTCGGCTGACCGTGCCGGCGAAACAGACGGCGTCGCAACCGGCCTTCTTCAGCGCCGAGAGCACCCGGCCGATCTCGGCCATGCCGGCGTCGACGCCGGGATAGCGGGCCAGATGCGGATCAGCGAACCCGGCCAGACGGATGACGAAGACCGGCCGCCCCTCGGCCTCGCAACGCGCCGCGACCGACAGCGGCAACGCCCCACCGCCCGCGATCAGGCCCAGCTTGCTCATTGGCCCAACCTTCTCACTCGCCCGGCAGGCAGAGCGGACGTTTGCCGTCCTCACGGATGAAGGCGACGATTTCCATGATCTCGGGCAGGTCGGCGTACTCCGCCGCCGCCGCATCGACGCGGTCGGCGAAGGTCCCCTGCCCCTCGAACAGGTCGCGGTAGGCGGCGAGCAGGCGGCGGATGGCGTCCTTGCCGTAGCCCTTGCGCTTCAGACCGATCAGGTTGAGGCCGTGCAGGCGCGCGTGATTGCCCCAGGCCGAGCCATAGGGAATGACGTCGCGGGTCACCGCCGCCAGCCCGCCGACGATGGCGCCCTGCCCCACACGGCCGTTCTGGTGCACGGCGCACAGGCCGCCGAGGAAGACCCTGGACCCGATCCGCGCGTGACCGCCCAGGGTGGCGTTGTTGGCCATCACCACATTGTCGCCGACGACCGCGTCGTGACCGACGTGGGCTCCGGTCATGAACAGGTTGCTGGAGCCGACCTTGGTCACGCCCGCGCCCTGCGGCGTGCCGCGGTTGAAGGTGCAATGCTCGCGGATCAGGTTGTCGGCGCCGATCTCCAGCGTGACCGTCTCGCCCTTGTAGCCGCCGTGCTGGGGATCGCCGCCGATCACCGCGAAGGGATGGATGACGGTGCGCGAGCCGACAGTGGTGTCCTGCTGGATCACCACATGGCTGACGAGGCGCACGCCCTCGTGCAGGACCACGCCCGGCCCCACCGTGCACCACGGCCCGACCTCGACCCCGTCCGCCAGCTGCGCGCCGGCGTCGACCATGGCGGTGGGATGAATGCTCACGACGCGACCGGCTGGTCGACGGTGACCATCATGGCGGCGAAGTCGGCCTCGGCCGCCAGCTTGCCGTCGATGAAGGTCTCGCCGCGGAATTTGAAGATGTCGCCACGCTGCTTCGTCACCACCACCTTCATGCGCAACTGGTCGCCGGGCCGGGCCGGTTTGCGGAAGCGGACCCCGTCGATCGACATGAACATGATGATCTTGCCCTCGACCGCGACGTCCATGCTCTTGGACATCATCAGCGCACCGGTCTGGGCCATCGCCTCGACGATCATCACGCCCGGCATCACCGGATCGATGGGGAAGTGACCGGGGAAATAGGGTTCGTTGTGGGTGACGTTCTTGATGCCGGTGATCGACGTCCCGGAGACGAAGTCCTCGGCCCTGTCGACCAGCAGGAAGGGATAGCGGTGCGGCAGGCGCCGCATCACCTCGGCGTAATCGATCGTCGCCCCGGCTGCGGTTGCATCAGTCATTCCCGGCCTTCCCTGCGCGTGCCTTTCCGGACGCCTGTTTGGCGAGCCAGACCGCTTCACGCAAGAACTGTCGCAGGGGTCTGGCCGGATATCCGGACCAGGTCTCGCCCGCGGGGATGTCCTGCAGGACCCCCGCCCCGGCGGCGACCCGCGCGCCCTCCCCTATGGTGAGATGGTCGCCCACGCCGGCCTTGCCGCCGAACATGACGCCGTCGCCGACGGTCACCGAGCCCGAAAGGCCCGTGTTCGCCGCCATCAGACAGTTGCGCCCGATCACGCAATTGTGGCCGATCATGACCAGATTATCGATCTTGGTGTTCTCACCGATCACCGTGTCGTCGTAGGCCCCGCGGTCGATGCACGAGTTGGCCCCGACGCTGACGCCGTCCTGCAGGATCACCCGGCCCAGCTGGGGCACGTCCACCGGGCCGGAACGCGAGACGGCGGCGCCGAACCCCGGCTCGCCGATGCGGACGCCCGACAACAGCCGCACGCGGTCGCCGATCAGGGCGAAGCCGATGCTGGCGTTCGAGCCGATGACGCAGTCCCGGCCGATCTGGACGCCCGGTCCGATGACGGTGTTGGCGCCGATCCGGCTGCCGCGGCCGATGCGGGCGCCGGCACCCAGAACCACGCCGGGCTCGAGCACCACGGTCTCGTCCTCGACGACCTCGTCGGGCGCGGCGGCCTGCGTCAGGCTGATGGGCCGGTGGAGCAGCAAGGAAGCCCTCGCCCAGGCGGCCTGGGCCTCGCCCGAGACGATGACCGCGGCCCCGGCCGGGGCGGCGTCGACGGCGGACGCCGGCACGATGACGCAGCCGGCGGCGGACTCCGACAGGGCCGGCAGGAACCGGCGATCGCCGAGGAAGGCCAGGTCATCTGGACCGGCCACTCCCAAGGGCGCGACGGCGGAGATCATTCGATCTCCGCCGCGAACGACCTCTGCCTCGATCCGCTGGGCCAGCCCTCCGACGCTCAGCGCCGGAAGGCTTTCGAAGAAGCGCAGATCAGGCATGTTCCAACAGCGGCCTACTGCTGCTGCTGCACCGGCACCGGGGTGCGGTTGAAGTTCGGCAGCGACGGGACCTGGCTGTTGAGCTGCTGGAGCACCGTCTCGCTGATGTCCATGGCCGGGTTGGTCAGATAGACGCTCGAACGGTCCAGCAGGATGCTGCAGCCGCGGGACTGGTAGATCGAGGCGATCACCGGGTCGGCGGCGGCGAACAGGGCCCGCTGCTGCAGGGAGGCCGTGTATTGCAGCTCCCGTTCACGGGTCTGGCCGAGCTGCTGGTATTCGGCGAAGCGGGCCTGCAGGGCCTGGGCGCGCTGCTGGCGCTGATCGGCGGGCAGAGAGGCGCCAGACTGGGCCAGGGCCGCGTCTTCCTGCTGGATCGTGGTCTGGTACGGGGCCAGTTCCACGGCGACTTCCTGCTGCAGGGCCTGCATGCGGGCGGAGACCGCCTGGCCCGCGGTCGAGGCGCGGATGACGCCTTCGAGGTTGAGAACGCAGACGCCGGTGACCGGCGCGCCGTGGTTGATCTGCGGCTGGGGAGTCTGGGCCGACGCCGCGCCTGCGGTCGTCAGGGCGAGGGCGAAAGCGCCGAAAGCGAGGGTTTTCATCGATATGCCTTTGAGCGGGCGATTGGCCCGTCGGTTAGAACTGGGTTGAAGTCGAGAAGCGGAAGGTTTCGGTCTTGTCGTAGTCTTCGCTGCCGAGAATTTTGCTGAGGTCGAAGCGGATCGGGCCCATCGGCGAACGCCAGTGGATGCTCAGGCCGGCCGAGGCGCGCAGCTCCAGATCGTCGACGATCCGGGTGCTGGGCGTGCCGTCGGAGTTGAGGGTGTACCGGTCGTCCAGTGCGCCCACGGTGCCCACGTCGGTGAACAGCGAGGTGCGGATTCCATACTCTTCCGGCAGGCCGTTCGGAACCGTCAGCTCGAGGGTGCCGATGACGTAGAAATTGCCGCCGAGGGCGTCCGTGGTGATCAGGTCGCGCGGGCCGATGCCGGCCGTTTCGAAGCCGCGGAAGCTGTTGCCGCCCTTGAAGAAGCGGTCGTTGATGCGGATCGGGTCGCCGCCCCAGCCCGACACATAGCCGGTCGAGGCCGCGGCCGTGACCACCCAGTTCGGCGTGATGCCCCAGTAGGCGGACACGTCGGCCTCGGTCTTCACATAGTTCACGTCGCCGCCGATTCCGGCGAAATCCTGCCGCAGCGTGCCGGTCCAGCCCCGCGTCGGACGGATCGGATCGTTCCGGCGGTCGACCAGAAGGGTGTAGCCGGCCGAGGAGTTGAGGAAGGACCCGACCTGGTCGCACAGGGCGTTCGAGCCGGACCCGCCGGTGTTGCAGAAATTGGTCGGGACGATGATCTCGTCCGCCTTCAGGAAGTACCGGGTGCTGAGCAGGGTGTAGGCGTTCAGCGGATAGGACAGGCGCACGCCGCCACCGGTCGAGCGGTAGTCGTAGGACGAATATTCGCTGAGGTCGTAGCGCGAGTGGAAGGCGTCAAAACCGGCGCGCAGGTCGCGGCCGAGGAATTTGGGCTCGGTGAAGCGGAAGTCGATCTGCTGGCGCAGCGAACCCCACTCCACCCGGGCCACGACGTTCTGGCCACGCCCGCGGAAGTTCCGCTCGGTGATGCCGAGGTTGATGACGAAGGAGTCGACCGAGCTGAAGCCCGCCCCGACGGACAGTTCGCCGGTCGGCTGCTCCTCGACGGTGACGTTGACCACGGAGCGGTCGGGGGCGGATCCCCGCGCTTCCTCGACCGTCACCTCCTTGAAGAAGCCCAGGCCGCGCAGGTTGTTGCGCGAACGCTCCAACAGGGTGCGGTTGAAGGCGTCGCCCTCCGTCAGCATCATCTCGCGGCGGATGACGTTGTCGAGGGTGCGGGTGTTGCCGATGACGTTGATGCGGTCGACGTAGACGCGCTGGCCTTCCTTGACGTTGAAGGTGACGTCGACGGTGTCGGTCTCGGGATTGGCGCGGTAGGTCGGCTCGATCTCGACGAAGGCGTAGCCGGCCGAACCCGCCGCGAAGGTCAGGGCGTCGACCGCGGATTCGATCTTGTCGCTCTCATACAGCTGGCCGGTCCGGATCGGCAGCAGCAGCTTGAGGAATTCGGGGTTCAGCCGGTCGTTCTCGGTGACCACGTCGACCGTGCCGAAATTGTAGCGGTCGCCCTCGTCGAGGGTGATGGTGATGCCGAACGCGCTGTCGTCCGGCGCCAGTTCGGCGATGGCCGACAGGACACGGAAGTCGTAATAGCCGCGGTTGGTATAGAATTTCCGCAGCTGTTCCCGATCGTAATCAAGGCGATTCGGGTCGTAGTTGTCGTTCGAGCTGAAGAACTGCCACCACTGCGAACGCTTGGTGACCATCACCTCCTGCAGGTCACCGTCCGAGAAGGCCGTGTTGCCGAGGAAGGTGATCGTGCGGACGCCGGTCTCCGGGCCCTCGTCGATCTCGAAGACGACGTCGACGCGGTTCTGGTCCAGCTGCACCAGCTTCGGCGTCACGGTGGCCGAGATGCGGCCGGACAGGCGGTACAGTTCGACGATCTTGCCGACGTCCTCCTGCACCCGGGCGCGGGTGTAGATGCCGCGGGGCCGCAGGGTGACCTCCTCGCGCAGCTTCTCCTCGCCGATCGCGCCGTTCCCCTCGAACACGACCTGGTTGATGATCGGGTTCTCGACGATCTCGACGATCAGGTCGCCGTTCGGCTGGATGCCCAGCTGGATGTCGGCGAACAGGCGGGTGCGGTCCAGGGTGCGGACGGCGACGTCCAGAACGGAGGCGTCGACCGTGTCGCCAGGCTGGATCGGCAGATAGGACAGGATGGTGGTCTGGTCGATGCGCTGGTTGCCGCGCACGAGGATACGGTTGACCACGACCCGCTGCTCCTGGGCGGCGGCCGGCGTCTCCTGCACCACGACCGTCGGGGCAGGCTCGGGCGCGGGGGCCGTCTGGGCCAAGGCGGGACCCGCCAGACCGGCCGCGGCCGCAAGGGCCAGCAGGCTCGGGCTCAGGCCACGGGCGAAACGAAGGGCGGACGCGTCTTGTCGGATCATGCGGGAAACCATCGGGGGCTGGCGTCGGCTCATCAGGCGAGCCCGCCGAGGAATTTGAACAGGCTCAGCTTCTGCA